>CAZFIA010000039.1:26286-28948 GCA_964519335.1 uncultured Pseudomonadales bacterium | reverse complement strand
AGATGACAGCTTCGACACCGTCGTAATGACCGAGACTATTCAAGCCGTCGCTGACCCTCTGTTTCAGCTAAGAGAGATGTTACGCATCGCCAAAACCTGCGTGGTGAGTTCTCCAAATTTCGCGAACTGGCGCTGTCGGCTGTACATCGCCACACGCGGTAATATGCCAATCGCAAAGCATCTGCCCAATCGCTGGTTTGACACGCCTAACATTCATCTGTGTTCCTTTAAAGATTTCGAAGAACTCTGCAAAGAACAGAACATCACCATCGCCGAGCGTTTTGTCGTCGATTCAAAGAACCAACCGCGACCGCTAATGAACAAGTTTCCCAACTTTTTTGGCGTTACCGCATTTTACAGATTAGCGCGTGCCTGAGCGCGGAGCACCGGAGTAAGCATGCATAGTTTTCGTCCCTACGCTTCATTCTTTACTACATCACTGTTGTCAATCCTGATGCTAGTCGTGGCTTCAACCGCCTACGCCGAGCAAAACAAAAAGGCGGGCGCTTATGACGTTCATTATGTCGCTTTTGCCAGCACCTTCTTAAGCCCAGAGATGGCGCGCAAATACAACGTGGTGCGTGGCCGCAACCGTGCACTGATCAACATCTCAGTGCTCAACGAAAATGCAAGCCCCGTACGCGCGAAACTCAATGGCACAGTGAAAAATTTGCCCGGCCAAATCCTGCATCTAGATTTCGAAGAGGTTATAGAAGGCGATGCCGTGTATTACCTCGCGCAAACCCGTTTTAGTGACCAAGAAATAATGCGTTTTACCATCAACTTTGTAGGGCCCGACGGCGTAGAAAACACCCTAAAATTCGAGCAAAAAATGTACTGGGAAGACTAGTGCAGGTTCTGCTCGCCACAGAAAATCCCGGGAAGTTAAGAGAATTTCGAGGTCTATTCGCACCCACGAAACACAGCCTGGTTTCGCTCTCTGAGTTTTCTGTGCAGCAAGCAGAAGAGACCGGCCAAACCTTTGTCGAAAACGCCCTTCTGAAGGCGCGTAACGCAAGTGAAGCAACAGGACTGCCCTGCCTTGCAGACGATTCTGGACTATCGGTTGCAGCACTCGACGGGCGCCCTGGCATTTATTCCGCTCGCTATGCTTCTTACGAGGACACTTTTTATGAAGAAACCTCTCAGGCAGCGGACTTTAGTCAAGATGATCTAAACAACGCAAAGCTCCTAAGTGAAATGGCAAAGCTGGCTGATCGCAGGGCGCATTTTTACTGCGCACTAGTATTGTTGCGACACGCAACCGATCCGGCTCCACTAATCGCTACCGGTCAATGGCATGGCAGCATTGGAACTATCCCTGCAGGGGAGAACGGCTTTGGCTACGACCCGCTCTTTGTAGACAACAAAACGGGCAGAACCGCAGCAAGTCTTTCTGCAGACGAAAAACAGGCTCGCAGCCACCGAGGGCTGGCATGGCATGTACTGGCCCCGCAACTCGCCAACTTGTGAGTGCGCGCCCGCAAGAGATTCCTCTCGGGCTCTACGTTCATTTCCCGTGGTGTGTGCGTAAGTGTCCGTATTGCGATTTTAACTCGCACCCACTAAATCAAGAGCTGCCCGAAGCAGCGTACGTCAGTGCTTTAGTCGCCGACTGGCAAGCTCAACGTAGTGATACTTCGAATAGCAACACACGGGATCGAAAAATAGGTTCCGTGTTCTTCGGCGGCGGCACGCCCAGCCTGTTTAGTCCTTCGAGTTTCGCAAAGCTCATCGAACAGTTCGCAGACCAGCTAACTGAAGATGCCGAACTAACCATGGAAGCTAATCCCGGCACTCTGGAATACGGCAACCTCGACGAGTACCGGTCGGCCGGTATCAATCGTTTGTCGATGGGGGTGCAATCATTTGCAGATAGCGCACTAGAGGCGCTGGGGCGAATTCACTCTGCCGATGAAGCACGAACAGCCATCGAGGCTGCGCAGCTTGGAGGGTTCAAAAACATAAACGTAGATTTGATGCACGGCTTACCCAATCAAACCACCGCCTCGGCACTTAACGATCTGCAATGCGCGATCGCGCTAAACGTTCAACACATCTCCTGGTATCAACTGACAATTGAGCCGCGAACAGAATTTGCCAAACGACCGCCAACCTTGCCAGAGGAAGAAACTCTCGGCGAGATAGAGTCTGAGGGACTGACACTACTTGCAGATGCTGGCTTTGATCGCTACGAGATATCTGCTTACGCAAGAGACGGCAAACAATCAAAGCACAACCGCAATTACTGGGAGTTTGGAGACTATATCGGACTCGGCGCAGGAGCCCATGGAAAGCTCACGCAGCTAGACACCAGATCCTTCGGCGTGACGCGTACCGCACACCCAAGACAACCCCGACTTTATCTGCAACAAGCCGACAACAATCAATGGCAGCTTGAGTCGCAGGCTGTTGCCCCAGACCAGCTTCCCGGTGAATTCATGATGAACGCGTTGCGCCTGGTGGGAGGCGTTGCAGAAGAACTATACGAGCAAACCACCGGTCAATCGCTTAAGGATATTGAAAAACAGCTGTCCCGCTGGCGCAGCATGGGCGTTATAGATGCCGACCGCCTGGCCCTGACACCGATGGGTTTAAACGTACTCGACACTGTTGTCGCAGACTTTTTGGTTTAGCTGTTTGCTGAGCTGTTTGCTGAGCT
>CAZFIA010000039.1:10011-26186 GCA_964519335.1 uncultured Pseudomonadales bacterium | reverse complement strand
AGCTGTTTGCTGAGCTGTTTGCTGAGCTTGTTTCGCTAACTCCGCTCGTACCAAAAATCCCAAACGCCATGCCCCAGTCGGAGGCCACGCGCTTCAAAGTTGGTGACGGGCCGCTCCGGCGCACGCTCTGCATATCCTTCCGATCGCTCATCCCCCGGTCCCCGCGCCATATTGATGAGATCAGGGTTGGCATCAACACACTCCAGAATCCATTCGGCATAGGGCTGCCAATCAGTGGCTATTCTTAGTGTTCCACCCGGTGCGAGGCGCGACGCATAGAGCGCCACCGTATCGTGCTGCACAATTCGCCGCGAGGCATGGCGCTTCTTGGGCCAGGGGTCTGGGAAAAACAGATTTATCTGGCTCAGCGCGCCCTTTGGCACCCACTCCTCAAGAATCACCCGAGCATCGCCTTCAATGATGCGAACGTTGCAAATATCCTGACCCTTAAGGCTTGCCATTAGTGACCCAATTCCGGGTTCATAAACCTCTATGCCAAGCAGACGCATGTCCGGTCGCAGCAGCGCCCAATGTGCAGTCGCGTGGCCCATTCCAAAACCAATCTCGATACCAATCTCCGGAACAGACTCGGGGCTCGGCTCTGTTTGGTCGGCGGAAAGGTCTGCAAAGCAGTCAGCCAAAGTTGTCTGCTTTGTATCAATGCAGTAGGTATCGCGCAGGTCAGTAAGCGCCCGCTCTTGTCCCCGTGTCATGCGGCCGCGGCGGCGCACGTAAACCTGCCGACGATTGGCTAGCCGTTCGGTTCGTCTAGAAGTTTCGTCATCCTGCATCTGTCATCCGGCATCTGTCATTCGGCATCTATCAGGGCCGGTCTTATCAGCCACAACCAACCCACAATAAATGCCATACCGCCCAACGGCGTTACCGGACCGAGCCAGCGCGGTCCACCCAGAGCAAGTCCATAGAGACTGCCGCTAAACAAGATAACTCCGGCAACAAACAGCCAGCCGCTCACTGCGATAGTTCCGGCGAGCGCTGGAGAGAAACGCGCCCATACGCCAAGCGTAAGCAACAGGACGGCATGCAACAAATGATATTGCACCGCCGTATCCCAGGTAGATTCTGTGCCCGCAGACTGCAGGCGGGTTTTTAGTGCATGCGCGCCAAACGCGCCAAGCCCTACACCGGTTGCACCGAGTAGGGCAGAAACACTAATCAGAAGGGATACACCCGTACTTGCGGCACCGCCAGATAATCCGGCCACGAACACTCCTTAACAGAGCAGACTATAGAGGCCTTAAGTGTATTACGCCGCGAGTTGCTTGCGCAGTTTTTTGATGGCGTTTTGTTCAAGCTGACGAATGCGTTCAGCGGATACCGAATATTCGGCAGCCAATTCATGCAGGGTTTTCTTTTTCTCTGTGAGCCAGCGAGCGCGCAAGATGTTTTGGCTGCGTTCGTCTAGCAGCTCAAGTGCCTCAGCCAGACGCGCCTGCGAATCGATCCTGAAGTTTTCTTCGATCACCAGATCTTCAGGGTTAGCAGAGCGATCTTCCAGATAATGCATCGGCGCACTCGGCGCTTCATCATCATCAGATGATCCATAGCCATCAAAGGCAACGTCGTGGGAGGCCAGTCGCCCTTCCATCTGATTCACAGCAGCAACCGGTACACCCAGATCGTCTGCCACGGCCTTCGCTTCATCATTTGAGAACCAGGCCAGCTTTTGCTTGGCGCCACGAAGGTTAAAGAACAGTTTGCGCTGAGCCTTGGTAGTTGCCACCTTAACAATGCGCCAGTTGCGCAAAATAAATTCGTGCATCTCGGCTTTGATCCAGTGCACTGCAAAAGAAACCAGCCGCACGCCAACACCTGGGTCGAAGCGCTTTACGGCCTTCATCAGGCCAACATTACCTTCCTGAACCAGATCACCCAGTGGCAAGCCATAGCCTGCATAACTGCGGGCCAAATGAACCACAAATCGCAAGTGGTGTAGCACCAGTTCGCGAGCTGCATCCAGGTCTTCGTCGTAATAGAACCGCTCAGCCAAAGCTCGCTCTTCCTCAACAGTGAGCACCTCAAACTGGCGCACCGCAGAGATGTAGCCATCCAGATTTTGTCCCGGGGACATACTCAGGCTGTTCATTTCTAATGTATTGGGAGCTATCACCGCTGTGGTCATAACTGCTACCTCCGGCATTCCGTAATAGGTCTATTTTAGCACTCGCACAATGAGACTGCTAACTCCTGCGCTAGTTCAGTGCAAGTTCCGTGACAGGCCTCTCAAATTTTACAACTAATTGATTTTAAACGACTTCTATCGAAGATAGGCGCCTTTGGCTCGCTAGCAAGGCCCCAAACAGGCCCAGGCCGCCAGCACATATCAAGAGGCCCAGCAGGAAGCTCAGATCGAACCCAACAACCTCCATCCTGCCCCCGTAGCTCACCATCAGGGCAGAAAGCGGGGCTTCGAGCAGCAAGACAATGGCGCTAATCAGCATAAGCGCAATCAGGCCGCCGCCTAGTCCGTAGAGCAGTCCAAAATATAGAAACGGGCGCCGCAGAAACGCATTTGATGCGCCCACCAGTTTTTGAACTCTGAGCTCATCCAGCCGGGCTTCGATAGCCAGCCGCACCGACGTCGCCGTAACCAACACCGCCCCTAGCGCAAACATGGCCCCAACAACCAGCCCCAACCGGCTCACCAAACTCGACAGCGCCGCGAGTCGCTCGAGCCAGGTTTTCTCAATGACTACCTCATCGACTCCTGCGCCCACCTCAATTAGCCTCGCCACATTCTGCAGGTCATTCAGTTGGGCACTATCCGCGAGCGTGACTTTGAGCGAACTGGGCAAGGGATTGGTCGCAAGCAATTCAAGGGAATCAGTCAGCCCCGAAAATTCCTGAAACTCAGCCAACGCCTCTGCCGGCGGAATGTGCGAGACCTTCCCCACCCTGGGGTGAGCCTCCGTTCGCTCGATTACCGAAGCAACCAAATCACTCGACGCACCGCGTTCAAAGTACACAGACAGACCGGGTCGTCCTTGCCACTGCGAAGTCATGCCAGCCAGATTTTTCTGAAGCAGATAAAGACCAGCGGGGAGCGCCAACGCAATGCCTATTAAAAGCCAAACCAGAAACGATGTAGCCAGTCGCGAGCTCAGATAACTCAGGCTATCGCTCGCAACGCGTCGATGATCTCTAAACCATGCGAAGCGTGCCTTGGGCGGGCTCGGCCAAGGCCCCGGCCCAGATCTAGGACCAGATCCAGCCATCAGACAACTTTGCCATCTGCGATACCAGGAATATCGCGCAACAACTCACCCTGGCTTAGTTCGATGATTCGAAAACCCAGCGAATGAATGAGTTCCCGGTCGTGGCTGGCCACAATAACCGTGGTGCCAACCTGCCGAAACTGTTGAAACAACGTCATGATGTCGCGCGATAACTCAGGGTCAAGATTTCCGGTGGGTTCATCCGCAAGCAAAATCTTCGGTCGGTTCACAACAGCTCGCGCTATGCCAACACGTTGTTGTTCGCCAGTAGAGAGCGCACGCGGATACTGTTGTTCTTTTTCAAGCAAACCCACCCGCGATAGAGCCGCCCGAACGCGTCGTGCCGCATCGCGCTCGCGCATTCCACCAACCCTCAGGGGTAAAGCAACGTTCTCGTAAACTGTACGATTGGCAAGCAGATGATGGTCCTGAAACACAGCACCCAGGTTACGCCGGTAGGCAGGGATGGCCCGCTCTGACAACTCGCTCACATCAACGTCATTAACCGCAATAACGCCTTCGTCCGAATGCTCAAGGCGCAGCAACAGCCGCAAGAAGGTGCTCTTACCAGCGCCGGAGTGGCCGGTAAGAAAAGTCATGGAGCCCTCGTTGATCGACAAAGACAGAGACTTTAGCGCCTCGAAGCCATTCTCGTAGCGCTTGGTTACGTTGCGAAAATTGACGCTACCCACTGGCCAGGAGCGCCTCCACAAAGGTTTCCGCCTCGAATGGCCGCAAATCATCAATCTGTTCACCCACACCAATGTGATAAACCGGAAGATGACGCCCTGGATTGCGCTCTTGAATGGCGTGGGCTAACGCAAACAAAACACCGGCCTTGGCGGTTCCATCTAGTTTGGTAAGGATCAAACCCGTAACGCCGACGGCTGCATCAAACTCCTTCAGCTGACTCAGCGCGTTTTGGCCGACACCAGCATCAAGAACCAGAATGACCTCGTGTGGTGCATCCTCATCAAAACGCGCGACAACGCGTTTGATTTTCGTAAGCTCATCCATAAGGTTGGATTTGGCTTGCAGACGGCCAGCCGTATCGGCAAGCACAACCGAGGCACCTCGAGCTCGACCTGCCTGTACTGCATCAAACACTACGGATGCGCTATCAGAGCCCTGCTGTTGTGCAATCACCTCTACTGAATTGCGCTCTCCCCAGGCCTGCAGCTGCTCAACAGCAGCAGCCCTGAACGTATCGCCAGCAGCCAGCACAACCTTGCGCCCTTCGCTCTGCAACTGCTTCGCAAGTTTGCCGACGGTGGTGGTTTTGCCCACCCCGTTTACGCCTACAAAAAAGATGACACAGGGCGTCTGCGCAACCTCAACATTGAGTTTGCCTTCCATCGGTTGAAGAATTTCACGAAGCACCTGGGCAAGTGCTGCATGCAACGCCACGGTGTCATTCAGCTCCTTCCGCTTTACCCGAACGGCGAGTGTATCCATGATTTGTCGCACCGCAGGCATACCAACGTCGGTGGTAATCAAAGCGGTTTCAAGATCGTCGAGCACATCTTCGCTGATCTCTTTTTCGCCGAGCAGCAGGTTACCGACACCCTCGCCCAGTTGCGTGCGAGTCTTGGTCAGTCCGCCCTTTAGACGCTGCCAAAGACCACTCTTCTTTGAGGGAATCTTCTCATCAGCACTCTCTGCGGCGTCACTATTTTCAGAACTGTCAATGGGCATGGTTGCTCAGCATCGTATGTTGCATACTCACTGTCGGTGTCTTATGGCCAAAAATGAAGTACGCATTATCGGTGGTAAGTGGAGAGGGCGAAAGCTCAAGTTTCCAGACGCCAAAGGTTTGCGTCCCAGCCAAGATCGCGCCAGAGAAACCTTATTCAACTGGATCGCTCCCTGGATTGCCGATGCCGCCGTTCTTGACCTGTTTGCGGGCTCTGGCGTGCTTGGCTTTGAAGCGTTGTCACGGGGTGCCGCTCACGCCGAGTTAGTCGATATCGCAAAGCCCGTCACCCAGGCGCTCGAAGCGAGTAAAACCCAGCTCGCGGCCAGCAACGCAAGCGTCTATAACAAAGATGCGCAAAGACATCTGCTGGAGTGCAGCAAAACCTACGACTTCGTATTCGTTGACCCACCGTTCAATCAGGCCCTGGTAGATCCCGTGCTAGGCGCCCTGATCAGTCACGCAAGGCTTGCGAAAGATGCGCTGGTTTACGTGGAGCAGCCAAAGCGCGAGCCCTTGCCCAGCGGCTACCGAGTGTTTCGAGACAAGGCCTTCGGTGACAGCCGTGCGCTTTTGCTGGCCGCTCAATAAAGCGCCAACCCACCTTCATCCTGCGGAAAACCTTGCTAGTATCGGCCTACGGGCGCCCTGCAAGGAGTGCTAGTTTGTAGTTAGGGGAGAAACTGCTATCAGAACCGTTATCTATCCGGGTTCTTTTAATCCAATCACCAATGGCCACACTGATCTCGTACGGCGAGCCCTGAATCTGTTCGACCACGTGATCCTGGCAATAGGCACGTCGGCCCAGAAAGACCCGACTACATATCACGCAAATCGCATTGCTTTGTGCAACACAGTGCTCGAAGAATATGGCGGCCGGGTTTCGGTGGAGGTGTTCAATACGCTGCTCGTCGACTTTGCGAAGAGCAAAAACACGGGCTTTATCTTGCGCGGGCTGCGCAACATGATGGACTTCGACTACGAATTTCAGATGGCTGAAATGAATCAGTCGCTTGATGAAGACATCGAATACGTGTTTTTACCCACGTCTCACAAGTGTTCGTATATTTCATCCACGCTCGTGCGCGAGATTGCCTCGCTCGGGGGAGATATCGATCAGTTTGTGCATCCCGCTGTTGCGCAGTCGCTGCGGGATGATTTCAAGCAGGCTCAGCAAGAAGCCCAGAAGTAACCCAAAAGTAGCCTCAGGTACGCGAAAGCTATTGGATTTCGGCTTCGTCACCTGTGTAGCGATCCGGGCGACCCGCATGGCTGCAGCCCAGGCATCGAACAAAAGTTTCGCGTCCGGGTTCAACGACAAGTTTGTCGGCTGCCTGATTAACATTGCCGCCAAGTGCAGAGAACGGCAGCGTAACAACAAAAGTTGCAACGCCTAGGACCGTCGTCGCCAGACCAATGGGTCTCGCCACCAGGGCATCGGCCATCATCTCGCCGCCAGTGGGCTCATCTTCGGGCCCAGCAAACGTGTGAGGAGCACTCAGTGAACCCAGCACAAGGGCGCAGCCCAGAGCGGTTGTTTTCAGAGTAGCGGTGAATCGGCGGGTATCGGCAGTACGCTTAGCCATTGGAGAATGTCCCTTAATCTTGATCTAGTCCATGGAGGGTGCCGGGAGTCTAACACTCGTTTCGGCGGAATCCCCGGGAAGATTGGCATTTTGGGCAGTATACCGTCGCTCTCTGGCCGAGACGCAAAAACTTGAGCGTAGTGTCACACAAATTGCATTCTTCGCCTTCTCGACCATAGACGTTCAGCGATTGAGCAAAATACCCAGGATCACCCTGCCCCCCGACATAGTCTCGCAGCGTGGTGCCCCCCATCTGGATCGCGCTGTTGAGCACCTGCCGCACGGCGTCAGCAAGGGCTTCGTAAGCCGGCAAACTCACTTTCTGCGCCGGCACGGTGGGTCGAATCCCGGCTAGAAACAACGCCTCATTGGCGTAGATGTTGCCAACGCCCACAACCACATGACCATCCATTAAGAAATTTTTCACCGCGACGCGTCTGCCTTTGGCGAGCCGCTTAAGGTGCTCTCCATTAAAGTCTGGCTCCAGAGGCTCTGGACCCAGCTTTGCCAACAAGAAGTGCGTCTCCACGGGTTCCGCATGATAGTGCACGCTGCCAAAGCGACGCGGATCGTGCAGACGCAAGATGCCACCATCATCAAACTGCAAATCCAGATGATCATGTTTTTTCACCGCAACGGAATCATCCACCACGCGTAGCGAGCCAGACATTCCGAGGTGAATAATTAGCGCGCCCGTAGGCTCTTCCGAAACCAAGGTGGACGAGGCGGTGCGCAACAACAGGTATTTTGCTCGCCGATCGACGGCAACAATGGTTTGTTTTCGCAGTGAAGAGGGCAGTTCCACCGGCCACCGCAGAGCCGCGTTGCGAATCTCCCAGCCATCGAGTCTGCGGCCAACGACGTGGTCTCGAATACCGCGCCGGGTGGTTTCTACTTCAGGAAGTTCAGGCAAGCGTCTCTTACCTGTCTTTGATTAGAAGCTACTTAATTTTGGCTTCTTTATAAAGAACGTGCTTGCGCACGACCGGATCGTATTTCTTAATCTCAAACTTATCGGGCATGTTGCGTTTGTTTTTGTCGGTCGTGTAGTAGTGACCGGTGCCCGCGGTAGAAACGAGTTTAATTTTGTCGCGCATCCTGAATTCCTCTCTATACCGTCTGACTTAAACAGTCTGGCCGCGCTTGCGGATATCTTCGAGCACCGCCTCGATGCCTTTCTTGTCGATGATTCGCATACCCTTCGCAGAGACTTTGAGTTTCACGAAGCGCTTCTCCCCTTCCACCCAAAAACGGTGCTGGTGAAGATTTGGCAGAAAGCGACGCCGGGTGCGGTTCTTCGCTTTGCTTACGTTGTTGCCCACTGCAGGGCGTTTACCGGTGACCTGGCAAACCTGAGACATTGGTCTCTCCTAACGCTGACCTGACCGGCCTGACTGGAAAAATTTGGACGCGGGAGTCTATCCAAGGCCTCTATCCAAGACAAGTATCTAGATCAGACCTCGCTCAGCCAACGATACGGCCTTGCTGCGCCCCACCACCAAATGGTCAAGCAAACGAACGTCAATTTCGGCCAAAAGGCGTTTCAGGCGCTCGGTGAGGCGCACATCACTGGCGCTAGGTTCGGGGTTCCCGGACGGATGGTTATGGGCGAGAACCACGGCTGCGCTGTTATATGACAGCGCGCGGCGCAACACCTCTCTGGGGTAGACCTGGGCACGGTCCACCGAGCCCGCAAACAGCTCTTCAAACCTCAGCAGCTGATGCCGGGAGTTGAGGAACATCACGGCAAATATCTCTTGTGGCCGACCGCCGAGCCGGGCCCGCAGAAAGCGTTCGGCCCCGGCGGCGTCGGTTACCGGGCGCCCAGCCAGCAGCGGAGCCTGCTCATAACGCTCCGCGAGGCAAAGCACGGCCTTGATCGCTGCAGTTTTGCCGGGTCCCAGTCCACGAACGGCCATGAGATCGCTGCAGCTGGCATCGAGAACCCCCGGTAATCCATTGAAGCTGCCTAATAATATTTGACTGAGTCTAATTACTGAACAATGCGGGCTTCCGGTGCCTAATACCAGGGCCAGCAGCTCGGCATCGCACAGCTGGCTGGCTCCAAGCCGCAACAGGCGGGAACGCGGGTCGGACGGCACATTCCCGGTTGATGCAGCGGTCAAGGACTGAGCCTCGTCCGAGTGCTAAGGTGCCGCCAACAGACGGCTGCGCTTTTTACACTGACTGCGCTTTTTACACCGAAAGGAAAGAACAGGTAGATATGGATCAGGGCACTCCACAAGGGCTTTTGGGAAAGCACATCCTACTGGGCATCACGGGCGGCATCGCCGCGTACAAGACCCCGGATCTCGTGCGAAAACTAACTGCGGCCGGGGCAGAGGTTTGCGTGGTCACAACCCATGGAGCAACGCAGTTTGTGAGCACTACCGCACTGCAAGCCGTGAGCGGTAGAGCAGTCCGCGATTCGCTGTGGGATGAAGCCGCAGAAGCCGCGATGGGCCATATCGAACTGGCTCGCTGGGCTGACATAGTTTTGATCGCACCGGCCACGGCAAACTGCCTGGCCAAACTCGTTCAGGGAACAGCCGACGATCTGCTTAGTACCTTATGCCTGGCAACAACTGCGCCATTGGTTCTGGCGCCGGCGATGAATGTTCGTATGTGGCAGCACCCGGCAACCGAAGCTAACGTCGCTACTCTGAGCGCACGTGGCGCACAGTTTCTGGGTCCCGCCGACGGCGCACAGGCCTGCGGAGAATACGGTCCCGGTCGCATGCTGGAACCCGAGGAAATCTGCAGTGCCCTGGCAGCCCAGACTATTTCCGCAGGCAGTGCTGCTACCCTGGGCGCCAGGCAGGAGGGGCCAATGCAGGGCATCCACGTTGTCCTAACCGCCGGTCCCACGCGAGAGCCTCTAGACCCGGTTCGCTACCTCTCGAATCGAAGTTCGGGCAAACAGGGCTACGCCATCGCTGAGCAGGCGGCACGCCTCGGCGCAAAGGTGACCTTGATAAGCGGCCCAACCGCCCTCGATGTGCCGAACGGCGTCACTCGCGTCGATGTTCTAAGCGCGCAAGATATGCTTACCGCGGTCGAGTCGGTGTTGCCTGAGGCCGATTTGTTCTTTGGTGTCGCCGCGGTTGCGGACTACCGTGTCGATCAAATCGCTGCGCAAAAAATCAAGAAGGTGCCGGGCACTGACAAAGGCATCGCTCTCAACCTGATTCCAAACCCGGATATCATCGCAACCGTCGCCGCGCAGCCGGACGGACCGGTGACAATCGGCTTTGCAGCAGAAACGCAGCAGGGCCTTGCGAATGCGCGCGCCAAGCTGGAACGCAAGGGGCTTGACCTCATCGCTCTGAATGACGTGTCAGATAGCCGCATCGGCTTCCGGAGCAACAATAACGCTCTCACGCTCATCTGGACCGATGGTGAGGAGCAAGTACCGCTGCAAGATAAGTCCGGCATCGCGAGAGTACTTCTGAGCAAAGTGCTGGCGCTCTTCGGCTCGCGCCTGAAAGCACAACCGTTGCACAAAGCGCCTGAACTGAACTAGGCGGGCCCCCAACGGCCATCTGTTCCAGTTACCTCAGTTGGCACTTACCAACCCGCAAATAGAGGCGCCATAAGAGTTTCGCTCAGAAATGAGCGCTGTTCGTCTGGCGCAGATTCTCCGGCGGCATTAATATGGCCGCACCAGCGAAGGTGTGTTACGTGGCAAAACAGGAACAAAAATCAGCTAGAAGTTTGGCCCGTTTTAATTTCGGCGCCATGGGGCTTGCGCTATTGGGCATTGCCCTCTGCACGGGCTTGTTGTTTTTGCAGGTCACCCATGGTGCGAACAGCGCCCACAACGACAGCGCAGCAAACCAGCAAGCCCAGGCGATGGCCGTACTTTTGGATACTCGCTATGAAGACATGCGCGCAGTACTCGCACTGCACGCCGGATCAGCAGAGGTGGTAGCCGCTCTGTCCGCGGGAAATCCTGAAACCCGCGACGCTCTAGCCGAACAGATTAAAGGCATGATTCCTTTTGCTGCCCGGGTTGGACTCATTCCACCCGGTGGCGCAAAAGTAGATCTGAGCGCGGATGTGCCGATCAACTTTGCTGCTCTGGATTTGCTTCGCCGCGCCGAATCTGACGAATTTGTAGGGCCAGAGGCAAGTGCTAAACCAGGTAATTTCATTTACACCGCTGCATCGGTACCAAGCAACAGTGGTCTGGCTGGAGTCTTGTTTGTCGCCTACTCAAACAGTTACCTGCAGGCGCCCCTCGCTGATTTTGACGGTAGTTTAGGGCTGGCTCAGATTGAACAATCTATCGACAACTCGGGCACATCGGTGGTGCTCGAATACGGTAGCCCGAGCGATGCAATTCTCGGCGTAAGAATGCCGCTGAAAGCACCCAACTGGACTCTGGTGTTTAAAAGTACAAACAAAGGTCGGGTCACTGGCATTATGGATTTGCTGCTGCCAATCGCAGCTGGACTGCTCCTAACGCTTGGCGGCATCTGGTATATGTTTAACAAACTCGCCGCCGCCGTTAAAAGCGATACCGGAGCCCTTGCGGACTTTGGCAAAAAGCTCTTCAAAGGTCAGTCGCCTTCAGCTGATCATTTTGAAATTGATCACTTTCAACAGGCTGCACGATCTTTAGACGAGGCCA
This sequence comes from uncultured Pseudomonadales bacterium, assembly GCA_964519335.1. Classification (GTDB taxonomy): domain Bacteria; phylum Pseudomonadota; class Gammaproteobacteria; order Pseudomonadales; family Azotimanducaceae; genus JALZVT01. The sequence goes on along the minus strand of CAZFIA010000039.1, from coordinate 15,038 downwards.
AAGAAGCTACGCCGGGTTTGCCCGCACCACGTCGCGCAACGCGTTCTGGTGGCCGAAGAAGCTCGGACGAGCCCGTAAGTCCGCCAGAGGCGGAGCCCGCCCTTGATAAGGCAAATGTCGAAGGCGAGGCAGCCGACAGCAAAGAGAGTGCGCTAACTGAAGAACACGCTGCTGCAGCCGCGGCGGCGAGCGCGGCAGCGCTACTGGTTGCCGACGCAACCACCGCAGAAGAAGAAGAGAGCCCGATAAGCGAGGAAGATTTTCTCGATATAGGCGGCGCAGATGACGACTTTGACCTATCGAGTCCAGAAAATTCGACGGGTTCGTTTCTTCAAACTGATATGCCAGTAGTACAGGAAGCCGAAGAACAACCACAACCCTCAGGTCCCGCCACACACGCCGACATCGAAATCGATCCAGCCATTTTCCGCGCCTACGACATAAGAGGTATTGTCGACACCAACCTCACATCAGAAGTGGTCTATTGGATCGGTCGTGCTTTTGCGGCGCAGGCGCGCAGCGAAGGACAAACCAAGGCTGTCGTAGGCCGAGACGGCAGGCTCTCAAGTCCAGTTTTATCGCAACAGCTTATTCGAGGCTTGCTCGACAGTGGTATGGACGTCATTGATATCGGTCAGGTGGCGACTCCCATGCTCTATTTTGCGACCCACACACTAAATACCGGCACGGGAATCATGATCACGGGCTCGCATAACCCGGCCGAATACAACGGTCTGAAAATGATGATTGGCGGCGCCACTCTGGCAGAGGAGCAGATCACCGCTCTTCACAAGCGCCTGGTGAATTCCGAGCTTGAAGCAGCCGAATCTACTGGCGAATCCACCGCCCTGGTCATCGACAACGACTATATAGAACGCATACTCGATGATGTTGCCGTAGCCAGATCGCTAAAAATAGTCGTTGATTGCGGCAACGGCGTCGCCGGTGGAATCGCCCCGCTGGTTCTTCAGGAACTCGGCTGCGACGTCATTCCACTGTACTGCGAAGTCGACGGGAACTTCCCCAACCACCACCCGGATCCGGCAGACCCCAAAAACCTCAAGGATCTCATTACCGTAGTTCAAGCAGAGAAAGCTGATTTAGGCATTGCATTCGACGGCGATGGCGACCGGATAGGCGTGGTCACAGACAAGGGCGAAATTATCTGGCCGGACAAGCTAATGATGTTGTTCGCTCGCGACATAGTAGGCCGCAACCCGGGCGCTGACATTATCTACGACGTTAAGTGCTCGCGACATCTGAACAATCTTATTTCTGAATACGGCGGCCGGCCCATCATGTGGAAAACCGGCCACTCGCATATCAAAGCAAAATTGAAAGAAACAGGCGCGCTGCTCGCCGGAGAATTCAGCGGCCACGTTGCTTTTGGTGAACGGTGGTATGGCTTTGATGACGCAATCTACACAGCCGCAAGACTGCTCGAGATCATAGGCGGCAGCTCCGATTCAATAACCGATGTCTTCGAGGAATTTCCTTCCACTCAAGCGACCCCAGAGATTCAAATCACTACCACCGAAGGGGACAAATTCAAGATCATTAAGAAGCTTGCCGCTACCGCTGATTTCGGCGACGGCACCGTGACTTCGATAGATGGCGTAAGAGTCGACTACCCTAGCGGTTGGGGGTTGGTACGGGCATCAAACACGTCTCCAAAACTAACACTCCGATTTGAGGCAGACACGGCTGAAGCCCTTGACGAAGTTCAGGATAGATTTAGAGCACAGCTGGCAAAAGTGCACAAAAGCCTGAAATTTTGAGCGCATTTCAGACAGGTAGCACGAGATAAGAAATGAAACGCGGCTCAGCAAAAAACTCAGTTAAAGAGAACGCCCACACACCAGATCCCAAGCGGGCCGCTGAGATATTGACCGAAGCGCTGCCTTATATTCAAAGATTCCACGGCGCAACAATGGTCATTAAGTATGGCGGCAATGCCATGGTTGACGAAGGCCTGAAGCAAACATTCGCCCGCGACATCGTGCTATTAAAATTGGTGGGTATTAATCCACTGATCGTCCACGGTGGTGGCCCACAAATCGGTAACTTGCTGGAGAAGCTCAACATACCCACACGCTTCGTTGGCGGTATGCGGGTTACTGACGACGACACGATGAACGTGGTCGAAATGGTGCTTGGAGGGCTCGTCAATCAAGACATCGTTAGCCTCATCAACACCCAGGGCGGCAAGGCCGTCGGCGTCACAGGCAAAGATGGCAAGCTGATAAGCGCTAGCAAGCTTGAGATGCGCGACCCGCAAACACAAGCCGCTACTTCTGAGATCATAGACATCGGCCACGTGGGCGAGGTGCAAAAGGTAAACGGTGCGGTGCTCGATGCACTAATGGGCCAGGGCTTTATTCCAGTGGTTGCGCCAATCGGCGTCGGCGACGACGGCGAGGCCTACAACATCAACGCCGACATTGTGGCCGGAAAAATCGCAGAGTTTCTGGGTGCAGAAAAACTAATACTCTTGACCGACACACCAGGCATTCTAGATGCCGATGGCGATACGCTTACCGGCCTAAGCGCTGCAGAAGTACACCAATTAATAAAACAGGGCGTGATTAAGGGCGGCATGCTGCCAAAAACGCAGTGCGCAATCGACGCCATAAACGGCGGCGTAAACAGTGCACAAATAATCGACGGCACCGTACCCCACGCTCTGCTGCTCGAAATTCTGACTGACGCCGGTGTCGGCACCATGATCGGAGCCTGACGCGATGCTAGAGTCAGATAGAAAGGCTGTTTCAGATAGGAAGCCGCGCTCAGATCGAAAACGGCAGATACTGGAGGCCTTTGCGCTGATGCTGCAAAGCAATCCCGGAACACGCATTACTACTGCCGCACTAGCCAAGGAAGTCGGCGTTTCAGAGGCCGCGCTCTATCGGCACTTTCCCAGCAAGGCAAAGATGATCGACGCGCTACTCGAGTTCGCCGAACAATCTGTGTTCAGTCGTATCGCTGTCGTACTCAAAGAAGAAGCGAACGTGCAGCAGCGCTGCTACCAGATTCTCTACCTGCTACTTTCTTTTGTGGAAAAAAACCCGGGCTTCGCAAGACTCCTGGTTGGCGATGCACTGCAAGGCGAGACAGATCGATTAAGGGTTAGGGTAAAGCAGCTCTTCGATCGCATAGAAACACAGCTGCGGCAGATTGTACGCGAGCATCAAGCCACTATGCTGGATCGTCCAGAACTTTCCGCACGCGACACGGCCAACCTGCTACTTAGTGCAGCGGAAGGACAAATTAATCAGTTTGTGCGCTCGGGATTTCGCGACACGCCAACAGCGAAATGGCCTCAGCACTGGTCGGTGCTAAGACAGGCGCTTGTTCGCTAGGCCAGACCGCCCAAAATCAGCAAAAGAATAGAAAAAGTAGAGCCCGTCTAAACGTCGCCGGCTGCAGCAGCATCAGTGCCATCAGAGGCCTCTGCAGCATCTACCGCGTCGGTAACACCGTGCACCTCACGGAACAATTCGCGATCTCGAGCGTGACGTTCTCGCTCAACATCTTTTTGAACGCTACGCTGGTTAATCTCAGCTTCCAGGTTATCGATTTGATCACCCAGATTTGCAATGTTGGTTACCAGATCAGGAGACAACTTGGACCCTGAGCGCTCTATCCGAGCAGCCTGAGTTTCCAGGCGCTGACGCCGTGATCGCAGCTGTCGAACATTGGCGTTCGTGTTCGCCAGAGACTTATCGATTGAATCGATCGCTTTCGCAAGCGCATAGGTAATGTCGTCCTCAGAACCGTACAGCAGATTTATACGGCGAATCGCTTCGTCGCGCTCTTGCTGGGCCTCTAGTTCGGCGATATAGATCTTGGCTTGATCCGCTGATCTTTGCGGTTCTATCTCTTCGATTAATCGACCAGTTTCATCAATGACCAGGTAACCATTCTTCACGCGTTCATTGGGCACGCTGCTGGCGATAACCCAGCCGCCATCATCATTTTTGTACCTGTAGAGCCTCGCTGCCTCTGCGCTTGCCGCACAGACAGTCACGCATGCCACGAGCACCGAGGAAACAGCTCGCCGCGCAGCGGTTCGCTGTTTGAGTGATGCACGCAAAAGCGGGCCTGGAGAAGTCGAAAATTTCGTCAACATTGTTACCTTCCGATCCATGCCAGAGTTTGCACACCAGCTAGTAGACACAATAGGTATTCCGGTAGTTAAGTATTGCGTGCAAAGCTTCCAAGTGGGCGCCTTCAGAGTCAAGGTAGTCGATCACATCCTGCAATCTCACTATGCTTAGGACCGGTACGTTTAGTTCTTGTTCCAGAGCTCCGATAGCCGTTACCCCGCTGCCATCCGCCGGGTTATCTGAACCGTCCTGGACGCGTTCTTCTCGATCGAGGGCCACCAGCACGCCCTTGAGATTGCCGCCTGCGGCCTTGATGAGTCCAAGTGCCTCTCGCACAGCCGTGCCCGCGGTTAAAACATCATCAATCACAACCACCTGCCGGCCGCTAATCTCCGCGCCGACCAACTGGCCACCTTCACCATGATCCTTGGCTTCCTTGCGATTATAGGCAATTCCCGGATTGTTGCTCCCACCTACGCCAGATGCAATCGCAACACCAGCGGCAGCAGCGATCGGAATGCCCTTATAGGCGGGTCCAAACAAAACATCGTAATCCCACCCCGCCGCCGCAAGTGCCCGGGCATAAGAATCGCCCAGCGCGGCCAACCCCTGTGCATCTGCAACTTTACCCAGATTAAAAAAGTACGGGCTTTGACGACCTGACTTCAACTCAAACTCACCAAACTGCAACACGCCCTGCTCAATCATTAACCGCACGAAGGCAGCCCGGCTTTCTCTCAGCTGAGTGCCAGATGCTTGGGATGCTTGGGATGCTTGGGATGCTTGGGTATAAGGGGCTGAGCTCATTTGTTAACTAGGTTGCTTTTCTACTGAGTATCTTGCCGATACTTGGAGTATCGCGCTCCGATCAATGAATATAAAGGGTGGGGCCCCCTCACTCATAAAGCGAACTCATCATGC
>CAZFIA010000039.1:7541-9911 GCA_964519335.1 uncultured Pseudomonadales bacterium | reverse complement strand
TCATCATGCATTAGAGAGCGCCTGGCGCTGGGCCTTAACAATGTCCGCGATGCCAACACCCGCTAAATCTAGCATCGCCGTCAATTCGGAGGCTGCAAACGGGGCTTGCTCGGCAGTGCCCTGCACCTCGATAAAGCCACCCCCCTCAACCATAACGACATTCATATCTGTCTCAGCCGTTGAGTCCTCAGCGTAGTCAAGATCGAGTACCGGCATGCCCTGCCATATTCCAACCGATATAGACGCGACAAAGCCCGTGAACGCATCCTGAATTCCAACCTTCTGCGCAGCCACCGCAAGTGCAAGGCAACCCCCGGTAATCGAAGCCGTACGAGTACCGCCGTCTGCCTGCAGAACGTCGCAATCAATACGGATTGTCTTCTCGCCCATCTTGTCCATGTCCATGGCGGCCCGCAGCGAACGGCCAATGAGTCGTTGAATCTCAACCGTGCGACCAGATTGTTTACCACGTGCCGCCTCTCGATCTACCCGCTGATGGGTAGAACCCGGCAACATGCCATATTCTGCCGTCACCCAACCCTTTCCCCGACCGCGCATAAAGCCAGGCACCCGATCTTCTACAGAGGCTGTGCACAGCACACGGGTGTCGCCGAATTCGACAAGCACACTGCCCGCGGGATGCCCGGTAAAGCCGGTGGTGAAGCGCAGTTCACGCATAGCGGAAGGCACACGGCCGCTGGGTCTTGGGGTCGCCATAGAAGAATCCTTAAGAAATTGGTCGCGCATTATACGCGCTTCAAACTGTTAGTATCTTCGGCTGCCGAAAGACACCGGAAGATGAGTTAATGGTTCAGAGCATGACCGCGTTCGCGCGCCACGAAATCGAGGCGCCCTGGGGCTCTCTCGTGTGGGAACTGCGGACCGTGAATCATCGTTTCCTGGAGCTTTCCTACACCCTGCCGGACAACAGCAGAATACTGGAGCAGGCTCTGCGCGATACCACGCGCGAAAAGCTAAAACGCGGCAAGCTAGATGCCACACTGCGGATCAACCACACAGTGAAAGAAACGCACCTGCAAATTAATCGTCCGGCCCTGTTACAGCTACTCGCAACTCTCGAACAGGTTCGACGCGACGCACCAGAGTTCAGTCAGGCCAACCCGATGGACCTGCTCAACTGGCCAGGCGTGCTGGCTGATCGCAACGCCAAACTATTTGAGAACTTCATGCAACTCGCGGAAGAGTCTTTTGATACGGCCCTTGATGAACTCCTTACCGCACGCCGGCGCGAGGGCGTTAAGCTCGAAGGGCTGATTGGAGCTCGCCTCCAAAAAATGCAGTTATTGGTAGACGAACTAAAACCCATTATTGAGCCCCTCTCAAAAGTTCTGGCCGAGCGGCTCAATAGCCGGCTACAAAAACTGCAAATCGAAATAGATCCAAATCGACTGGAACAGGAGGTTGCTGTGTTAGCCCAGCGAGCCGACGTAGCGGAAGAGCTAGACCGGTTGGCCATCCATATCAGCGAAGCCCGCTCCGCCCTCGAAAGCGAAGGTCCCCACGGCCGACGGCTAGACTTCCTGACTCAGGAACTCAATCGCGAAGCCAACACGCTCGCAAGCAAGGCGATTATTCCCGAGGCCTCAAAACGCGCAGTTGATCTAAAGGTGCTCATCGAACAGGTGCGCGAGCAAGTCCAGAACATCGAATGATGGCCTCTCGATGAGTACAGGTAATTCAAATACAAAACCGGCAGCTTCGTCGTCTCAGGGTCTACTGTTTGTAGTAGCTGCACCCTCGGGCGCCGGTAAGACGAGCCTGGTTAACGCTCTACTGAAGGCAGAACCGAGCCTTGCACTGTCAATCTCGCACACGACGCGCGATATCAGACCCGGCGAAACCGACGGCACGGAATATCACTTCACCGAACGTACGGTTTTCGAAAAGATGATCAAAAGTGGCGAGTTTCTCGAACACGCAGAAGTGTTCGGCAATCTCTACGGCACCAACCGAAATAGCCTCAAGCAGCAGCGCGACGCCGGGCATGACGTCATACTGGAGATCGATTGGCAGGGTGCTGCCCAGGTGCGCGATGCTTTCCCAGACGCACTCAGCGTCTTCATCCTGCCCCCAAGCCGCAAAGAACTATTGGCCCGCCTACAAAATCGCGGCCAGGACAGCACAGAGGTCATCGCCCGGCGTACGGCACAAGCCACAACCGAACTCGCCCAACACGGCGCCTTCGATTATTTAATTATCAACGACTCTTTCGATGTCGCAAGCCAAGAACTGATCGCCATCATCCGCGCCGCCCGCTGCCGCAAAGACATCGTCCAACGCCGCAAGCCAGAATTGATTGCCGACCTCCTAAGCTAAGCCAAGCCGCGGCCTCTCAAAACTCGAGAGAAA
>CAZFIA010000039.1:2368-7441 GCA_964519335.1 uncultured Pseudomonadales bacterium | reverse complement strand
AAACCGCGCCTTGCCATCGATACCTCCCCCAAAGTAACATCGCGCCCCCGCCGAACCGCTGAGCACCTCTATATGGCCCGCATTACCGTTGAAGACTGTCTAGATCACGTAGATAACCGTTTCGAGCTCGTTTTGGTGGCCACTCGCCGCGCCCGCCAACTGTACAACCGGGGCGCCGAGCCCTTGGTTGACGAAGAGAACGACAAGCCAACCGTTATTGCTCTGCGGGAAATCGCCGAAGACCTGATCAACGACGAAATGCTTGACGCTGGGGATGCCACACCAGAGGATGATCCTATCGAGATTCCATTTGGCTCAATGGGCCCAGGGCCCATCGGAGACGGGCAGTCAGAAGGCGGTGCAGAAGTAACAGAAGCTGGAGCCGGTACCATTGCTGGGGATACTGCTCCCCGCGCTGAGGTACCAAGCATGCCTGCGGAAAGCCCCACCGAAAGCTCTATTCAGGCTGAAGGCTCTTTATCTGCTGCAACACCAGAAACACCAGAGACCCCGAGCGCATCAGACAGTAACCAGACCACCAACCAAACCGACCCAGGCATAGCAGGTACAACGGATGAGGGCAGCGCCAGCCTCTGAATCCTATTTTATTTCAAAACTAGCGGAGACCGCGCAACAAGACGCGGTCGCTGCACCTGCGACTATCGAGAGCCTCGAGGCTCGCCTCCAAGAATATCTTCCAAGCGCTCAAACCGATCAGGTGGTAGCGGCCTACAACTACGCGGAAGAAGCTCATCGCGGTCAAGGCCGCCGCACCGGGCATGCCTACATTACTCACCCATTGGCCGTTGCTAACATTCTGGCCAGCATGCGAATGGATCGACAGACCGTCATGGCCGCACTACTGCATGACGTGATCGAAGATACTGACATTGGCAAGAGTCAGCTCGGCGATATGTTTGGTGCCGACGTTGCCGAAATCGTAGACGGCGTTTCTAAGCTTGCGACAATGTTTCACTCCAGGGCCGAGGCACAGGCCGAGAACTTTCAAAAGATGGCCCTGGCCATGGCTCGCGACATTCGGGTCATCATGGTAAAGCTTGCTGATCGGCTGCATAACATGCGCACGATCGGCGTGATGCCACCAGAAAAACGCAAACGGATCGCTCGCGAAACCCTCGACTATTACGCACCAATCGCCAATCGGTTGGGCATCCACTCGATGAAACTCGAGTTCGAAGATCTTGGTTTCCACGCGCTCTACCCGCTACGCGCAGATCGCATCGCCCGCGCAGTGCAATCCGCTCGCGGCAATCGCAAAGCACTAATGCGCGACATCCAAAAATCGATCACCAACGCACTGGAACGTGAAGGTATAAACGCACAGATCGTAAGCCGCGAAAAACATCTGTACTCGATCTATCGCAAGATGAAAACAAAGCGCAAAGCTTTTTCAGAAATAATGGACGTGTTTGGATTACGCATTGTGGTTGGCGACGTTGACACCTGCTACCGCGCTCTGGGTTGCGTACACAACCTCTTCAAGCCCGTTGCTGGTCGGTTTAAAGACTACATCGCCATTCCAAAAGTGAATGGTTACCAAAGTTTGCACACCACCCTGTTTGGCCTACACGGCGTCCCCATCGAGGTCCAAATTAGAACCACTGAAATGGAATCAGTAGCAGAACAAGGCATTGCGGGCCATTGGTTATACAAGACCGAAGACGAAAGCGCTCAGGGTAGCCAGCGCACGAAACAATGGGTGCAAGACCTACTCGACCTACAACAGCGTGCAGGTAATCCGCTCGAATTTATCGAAAGCATGAAGATGGATCTGTTTCCCGATGAGGTGTACGTGTTTACACCCAAAGGCCAGATTCTGGAGCTGCCAAGAGGCGCGTGTCCCATCGACTTTGCTTACGCCGTACACACCGATATTGGGAACCGCTGCGTCGCCTGTCGGGTTGATCGCAACCTTGCTCCTCTGTCTACGCAGCTTGCCAGCGGTCAATCCGTCGAGATCATCACATCAGAAGATGCTCGCCCCAACGCAGACTGGTTGAGTTTTGCCGTATCGGGCAAGGCGCGTTCGGCCATTCGCCAAACGCTGAAGATGCAGCAGAAAACGGATTCGCTGGCGCTCGGCAGACGACTTCTCAATCGCTCTCTCGCAAACGCCAATACATCTATAAAAGATCTAGACTTCCGTCGCTTGCGCAAAGTATTCACCGAGTTTGGCGTTCGCAAGCTCGACGACTTACTGGAACAGATTGGTATGGGCAACCTCATGGCCTACGTGGTCGCGCAGAAGCTGCTCGCCGTCGACAATCCAGACTATGAGGCGATAAACGTCGACCAGGGCGGACCCGTTGCTATTCGCGGCGGGGAGGGGCTGGTTGTTAACTACGGCCAGTGTTGTGGCCCCGTACCGGGCGACCCAATCGTTGGCCACATGACGCCAGGCAAAGGTTTTGTGGTGCATATCGAAACTTGCAACAACATCGCGGAGATTCGTCGCCGCCACCCCAACGAAATAATTCCTGCTCGCTGGTCAGATGCGGCAACAGGAGAATTCGATACACTATTACGCCTGCAGGTCGAAACCCAAAAAGGGGTGATTGCAGAAATCGCAGCGAACGTTACAGCAGTCGACGCAGGAATCGAAAATATCAAAGTCGAAGAAAAGAGCGCGCAGCTTTCCAGCGTCGTTGCTGAGGTTTCTGTCCGAGATCGAACGCACCTCGCACGGCTGATGCGTCGCCTGCGGCGGATTCGGCACGTGCACGGGCTATCCCGCGTGGCCAAATAACCCCACAAGAACAAATAGACAAAAAAGCGCACCAGAGCCTGAGCAAGTGGTGAACAACAAACATACCGCTGATACGGGCCCAACAGACTTATCTGGCACCACCCCGGTTAAAAAGCTAAAGGGTGTTGGCCCGGCCATGGAAATCAAACTCGCCCGTCTGGGCATATTTGTGCTGCGGGACCTACTGTTGCACTTACCATTGCGCTACGAAGATCGAACCCGCTACATACCGCTGAGTTTAATGCGGCCCGGCAAACCAGCGCTGTTCCACGGCGAAATAGTGGAGGCAAACATACAGTTCGGTCGGCGGCGTTCCTTACTGCTTACGCTCAGCGACGGCAGCGGCTATCTCAATCTTCGATTCTTTCATTTCTCGCGGCGACAACAAGACGAGCTGCTCGCCGGCGTGACCCTCAAGTGCTTTGGCGAGCCGCGTTTTACCGGCAAAAACATCGAGATTGCTCACCCAGAATATCGACTTGTGCGCGACGAACTGCCGCCGCCCGATGGCGTGCTTACGCCGGTGTACCCCACCACCGAGGGTCTCGGCCAGGCCACACTAAGAAAGCTGGTCAGCCAGGCTCTGCACGTAGGTTGGGATGGCTTCGAACTATCGGGCCTAATGCCCACCATGAACATCGCCATCCACAAACTACATCGACCTCCGGCCGATACTACGGCTACCGATATGGATCAGGCTCAGCAACGATTAGCCATCGATGAACTGCTGGCCCATCACCTGCTTTTGAAAGAACGCCAGGTATTGCGCCTGCGCGAGCAAACGACACCGCTACCACAAGCGAAAGGATTGGGGCGTGCGCTCCTGGACCGGCTCGGATTCGAACTGACAAACGCCCAGAAGCGCTGCCTGCGTGAACTCTTTGCCGACCTGGATCGCGAACAACCCATGATGCGGCTTGTGCAAGGTGACGTCGGTTCTGGAAAAACCATCCTCGCCGCCTTTGCGGCGATCCGCGCCGCCGAGCACGGGGCACAAACTGCAATAATGGCGCCGACAGAAATTCTGGCCGAGCAGCATTACCTGAACTTTTCCGACTGGCTATCGCCGCTGGGTATCGAGGTGTGTCTGCTCACCGGCCGCCTAAGCGCCGCCGATCGACGCCATAGATTAGAGCTTATTGAGAAAGGCACCGTACCCGTCATCATTGGTACACACGCCTTGTTCCAGCAGTCTGTTGACTTCGCCCGCCTTGCACTGGCGGTCATCGACGAACAACACCGCTTCGGAGTGCATCAAAGAATGGCGCTGAAACACAAAGGCAAACTGCCGCACCAGCTCATCATGACGGCTACCCCCATACCGCGAACCTTAACAATGGCGATCTATGCCGACCTTGATATATCAGTCATCGATGAGTTACCGAAAGGGAGGCAACCCATTCAAACCCGGATGCTGGCCGACAACCGCCGCAACGAAGTCATCGACTGGCTGCGACCGCGGCTCGCCAAAGGCGACCAGGTGTACTGGGTGTGTAACCTGATCGACCCGTCAGAAGATCCGGCGCTGCATTGCGTAACCGAGTTGTTTGAGGATTTGCAGAAGAGCTTGCCAGAGGTGCCGGCTGCTTTGCTGCACGGTCGGCTTCCTTCATCAGAGAAGAGCACAACGATGGCGAATTTTAAGGCCGCAAAAACTTCACTGTTGGTGGCCACTACCGTCATTGAAGTTGGCGTAGACGTACCGAACGCCAGCGTCATAGTCATCGAAAATGCCGAACGGCTAGGGCTCGCCCAGCTGCATCAACTGCGCGGGCGGGTGGGGCGCGGCGCACGCAAGAGCTACTGCGTTCTGCTGCACAATGACAAACTGGGCGAGTTCGCCCGGCAACGACTAGACGCAATGGTCGCAAGCCAGGATGGCTTCTTTATCGCAGAAAAAGATCTTGAGCTTCGCGGCCCCGGTGACGTGCTGGGCACCCGACAAACGGGCGAGGCGCAGTTTCGGGTCGCCGATCTGATGCGCGACGCAGAGCTCTTGCCTACCACTCAGACTCTGGGGGACAAGCTGCTGGCGGAAGATCCTGATTCAGCCCAGGCGCTGCTCGCTACCTGGGCGACCCCCAATTGGGGGTACGGCAGCGTATAGCAACTATGTTGCTTTTAATTGACCTCAATCGTCACTATTGGCGGTAGTGGGTCAAAGCGAGAAGTCCAACAAGCTCACACCCCAACCCCATGAATTCAGAAATTATTCAGCAGAACCAGTGTCTTATGACTATACCGACCCGTACGTGGCGATATGGCACAGTTACTGCAGGTTAGTTGCTGTAGATAAAAGTTGAAAC
>CAZFIA010000039.1:0-2268 GCA_964519335.1 uncultured Pseudomonadales bacterium | reverse complement strand
GCCCTGGCTCGATTTGCCGACGGTCGCGTCGCCCCTATGCACCTGATCATTAATCTGCCGGAGGACTGGGCGACGGCCAGAAACTCCCGCGGCCAGATCAGCGCGGTCCTTGATTGCGTCATCGCAGGTTTTGTCCATGAGGGTCAATTCTTCACTCGGGCAGAAGCAGCCGCAGCCGCCGGATAAGGCCTGAACCCACCCCAATAGGCATCCGCCGGGCAGCCGCTTGCAACACCCCGCAAGAAACTGAGAAGCTGAGGTTTCAAGACATGGGGAGACACTCGATGAGTGCAATCGAAAAGCTGGCGACCGGGGATATGTTTCCGCAGCTCAAGCTCAAAGCCGCAGGCGGCGATGAGTTTGTACTGCCCGATGACATCAACTCTGATTACGCCATTGTTCTGTTTTATCGCGGTCACTGGTGACCGTTCTGCCGCCGTCTGTTAGACGGCTACGAAAAGCTCCGCGAAGATTTCGCAGCGATCGGGACAACTATTTATGCAGGGACCGTGGACAGCGAGGAGAAAACCCTAGAGGTGGCCGCTCCGCTCAATTTTCCAGTGGCCCATAGCATGAGTCGCGCAGACGGCGATGCAATCGGCAGTTGGTGGGATGAGCGCAGAGACCACATTCAACCTTCTGAGTTTGTGCTCAACGGTAAAGGCCGGGTAATGGCTTCAACCTACAGCAACTCGCCAGTAGGGCGCATGGACTCTGCAGAAACACTTACATTGCTGCAATTCCTGAAGTCTATGGCAGACAAAAAGAACGGCTAGGCTCTCAGCAAACTAAGCTCTTTACCTGGTAAAACTCTTTACCTAGTAAAGAAGAGAACGCGATTGTTTGCGGGCATCTTTATGACCCGCAAACTGGATAAACCCACAGCCGCTGCCTGCTCTGCCACAGCCTCAAGATCGCGTATACCCCAATCGGGGTTGCGTCGTCTCAGGTCTGCATCAAAATCAACATTGCCCTGGGCCACGTGCTTGCCGCCTTCGCGATAGGGTCCATAAAGCATCAACGTGCCGCACGCGTCTAAAACTCCGGCAGCCCCCGCCATTAAAGCCTCTGTCACTTTCCACGGCGATATGTGCACAAGGTTTACCGCCATCACCAAATCATAAGTCTGTCTGGGCCACCGCTCGCACACATCAAGTCCAATCGCGGGAGCTACGTTATCGAGACCGGCTTTGTGCACTCTCTCATCTATCGACTCTCGCATGTCGACCTGAGGTTCTGAGGGCTGCCACAGTACCGCCGGACACAACCTCGCAAAATGCTCAATATGCTGGCCAGGGCCGCTCGCCACTTCTAGCACTGTTAAGCGCGCGTCGCTCGATTGCTCCGAATGCTCCGAGCGTTTAGCCACAGCGATTAGTTCAGGCTCGAGTACCCCAAAGATGGGGTCAGCATTTCGTTGCGCGGCGGGGTGATTAACGATCATTGAAGTAGGGCAATTGGGCCATCACAAGTAACAGAACAAGCAGCGTATACTATCTACATGAAAGATCGGGCCACACTCGAACAACAAACCGAGTTAGAGAACCAGTTTCAAACCAAACTGGATGCCGAAGAAAAAGTCGAACCCAAAGACTGGATGCCCGATGCCTACAGAAAAACCCTGATACGACAGATTTCCCAACACGCGCACTCCGAAGTTGTTGGCATGCTGCCCGAAGGCAACTGGTTAACTCGCGCGCCTTCTCTGCGCAGGAAGGCCATCCTAATAGCCAAGGTTCAAGACGAAGGTGGCCACGGCGCCTATCTCTACAGCGCTGCTGAAACGCTCGGCGCATCTCGCGATCAGATGGAACAAGACCTGATAGAAGGGCGATCACGCTATTCCAGTATTTTCAACTACCCAACACCTAGCTGGGCAGACGTAGGGGCCATTGGCTGGCTGGTTGATGGCGCAGCAATAATGAATCAGGTGCCATTGTGTCGTTGTTCCTATGGCCCCTACGCAAGAGCAATGGTGCGTATCTGTAAAGAAGAGAGTTTTCACCAGCGCCAGGGTTTCGAGATCATGCAGGTGCTGTCGAGCGGCAGCGACGCGCAACAAGAGATGGCACAGAACGCACTCAACCGCTGGTGGTGGCCGTCACTCATGATGTTTGGCCCACCTGACGCCAAATCTACCCATTCAGATCGCTCAATGCGCTGGAAAATAAAGCGCTTTAGCAACGACGAGCTGCGGCAACGGTTTGTTGATGCAACCGTCCCACAGGCAGACCATCTGGGACTACGCATTCCAGATGATCAGTTGAA
>CAZFIA010000038.1:19044-29245 GCA_964519335.1 uncultured Pseudomonadales bacterium | reverse complement strand
GACGACTACGCAGGGCTTGCGTGGGATTGAGCCGCAGAGTTTGCTTAGACAGAAAACGCTGGCATAGAAAGTGCTGAATAGTGGCTCGCATTTTAACTCCCGATTTGACCCCCGCATTAACCTGTAAGAAAGTCCGCGGGGGCATGAGCGAATATTACCGGCAGATTATGCGAGCAACACGAGGAAAGCATCGCCTCATTCGGCCAGGCGGTAGGGTTTAGCCGATGAGCTGTCAGTCACTAGACGTACCGCTCAACTAACAACCTAGGTATTGGCTGGACGCACCTTCAATATAGAGACATCAAAGATCAGATCCCGGCCTGCAAGCGGATGATTGAAGTCAACTTCTACCAACTCATCCCACAATTGGCAAACCACACCCGGCAACTCACCGTCGGGTGCTGCGAAGGACACAATCAACCCTTCTTCCAGCTCGTCGGCATCCGGAAAGCGACTGCGCGGCAATCGCTGCACGTTGCCCTCAACTCGTTCGCCGAAGGCGTTGGCGGCAGGAATTTCAAGCTGTGCGGCATCGCCAGCGATCATACCAAAGAGCGCAGATTCAAACCCTGGCAAAAGGCTGCCATCACCTACGACAAACACCGCAGGTTTACCGTTACGAGTTGAGTCCACCTCATCACCCGCGGCAAGAAGAATTGAAAAGTGAAGTGTCACTTCCATCGATTCGCCAATGCGCCAAGACGCCGAAGATGCAGATGAACCAATCAGGTCGCTCAAGGTTGTGCCCCTCTTATACTGGTAAAGAGACTGGTAAAGAGACTGGTGAAGATACCGCTAACAAGTTTAGAGTTAGTCGCGCTCGGCCCGAAAACCTTCGCGCCAGATTTGTGTGAACCAAAGAACAGCACCAACGAAGATCGCCGAATCTGCCACATTAAACGCTGGAAAATACCAGTCGGACCAGGAGAAACGGAGAAAGTCGACCACAAAGCCAAGCATCGCCCGATCAATCATGTTACCCAGCGCACCGCCTAAAATTAGTGCAAAGGCCAACGCCTGCAGGTTTTCACCCAGCCTAAGCCGCCGCAGCTCATTAATCAGAAAAGCGCTAAACCCCAAAGCCAGCGCCACAAACACCCAGCGTTGCCAACCACCCGCGTCATTCAGAAACGAAAAGGCTGCGCCTTCATTGCGCCAGTGTACCCAGGTGAAAAACGAAGTAACGCCTATCTGCTCACCGTACTCCAGATGTTCAACAATCAATTGCTTACTGTATTGATCGAGCACCACGACAAATGCAGCCAATCCGAGCCAGGCGAGGCATTGGCGAAATGAGAACGTTGCAGTAGGTAACTGCGCAGCCTCGTCAGTCATCGACATATCAACTCCAGCACTAGGTTGTTTTTGCACTCGATCCACCCGCTTCAAACCAGTCCCGGGCTTGCTCCATATCAGCATGAATCTGTGTTTTAAGCGCATCGAGGCCGTCGAATTTCTGCTCGTCACGCAACTTGCAGCAAAAAGTGACGCTTAATAGCTGACCATAAATGTCGCCAGTAAAATCAAATATGTGTACTTCGAGCAGTGGCTCTTTACCCTCGACGGTTGGCCGGACGCCAATGTTGGCAATGCCCGTGTAGTCGCGATCCAGCCCGCTGACCCGGACGGCGTATACACCTTCAAGCGCTGCCTTGTAGCGCTGCAGGCGAATGTTGGCCGTGGGCACACCAAGCTGTCGTCCCAGTTGGCGGCCGTATACCACTCTGCCCATGATGAAATAGGAATAACCCAAAAGCTCTCGAGCGCGCTCAAAGTCACCGACACCCAGCGCCTCTCTTACCCGGGTACTGCTTACACGTCCCCCGGCAACCTCAAGGGTTTGCATCTCACCAACGCCAAAACCCTTGCCTTTCTGCCCATCACGTCCATCACCCCCATCACCCTTGCGCTTTAACAACGCATAGTCGCCTGCCGCGCCGTTACCAAACCGAAAATCATCGCCGACTAAAATGTAGTGAACGCCCAACCGCTTAACGAGCAAGTCGTCAACGATGGATTCTGCGGGTATCTGGGAAAGCTCTTTATTAAAGGGAATACACAGAACCCGATCGATTCGAGTTTGGGACAACAGCGTAATTTTTTCGCGGAACCGGGTTAAGCGTGGCGGCAGCTCGCCGCGCTGGAAATATTCACGAGGCAATGGCTCAAAAGTGATAAGCAAACTTGCAACCGCATACTCATCGGCCTTTGCAATAAGCTGCTCGAGCATCATCTGATGGCCACGGTGAACCCCATCGAAGTTGCCTATAGTGGCCACGCAACCGCGATGTTCAGGGCGTATATTGTGCAGACCGCGAATAATTTCCATACGCTGATTATAACCGCATCTTCAGGATTGCAAGCTGTGCTTAAGGCTTGCCGGACGAAGGCCACACAGTAGGGCAACACAAGCATAAGCAGCTGCCCCCACCCCGCACAACAGCCCAATCCACAACCATCGATCGACCATCGAGGCCTGCAACCAATAAGAATCTGCAGGATTGATGCTAACTAGAACCACAACCATCGCAAGCACCGCCGCACAGGTTTGCAACAGTGTATTTCTGGCCAACGCACTGGGCGTATAAATACCCCCTTTGATCAATCCGCGGAACAAAAGCGCGCCATTCACCAGAGCCGCTGCGCTCGTTGCAAGCGCGAGTCCTACGTGCCCCATAATTTTGTAAAGGCTCAAGTTCAAAACCACGTTCAAACCAACCGCGATAAAGGCAAAATTAAGCGGCGTGCGTGTGTCTTTGCGAGCAAAATAACCCGGCGCAAGTACTTTCACGAGCAGCATACCTATAAGTCCCGCCGAAAAAGCCCTGAGCCCCAGCGCACTCATTTTGGCATCAAAGCTGGTCATTTCACCGTGCAAGAAAATGCCACTAACCAGTGGTAATGCGAGCACGTACAACGCCGCGGCTGCCGGCAGCCCCAGAACAATAGTCATGCGCACACCCCAATCGAGCGTCGCCGAAAACGACCCAGGCTCTTTTGCGGCGTGCAGGCGCGATAGGTTAGGCAGCAACACAGTGCCAAGCGCAACCGCTACCAGCCCTACCGGCAACTCAAGCAATCGATCGGCGTAGTAGAGCCAGGAAATACTGCCGGTCACAAGCGTCGATGCGAGCATGGTGTCGATCAGGGTGTTAATTTGACTGGCAGATGCGGCAACAATGGCGGGTAACAACAACCGCCCAACTTGAGACGCACCCGGGTCGTTGAAATCCAACCGCGGACGCGCAAGCAACTCCAACCGCCGTATTGCCGGTAACTGAAACAAGAATTGCAGTATACCGGCCGCGAACACTCCCCAGGCCAAGCCCATAACGGGCGTGTCAAAGAGTGGAGTCACGGCAAGTGCAGCGACGATAAGGCACAGATTCAATAACACGGGAGTGAACGCCGGAATGGCAAACTGGCCCTTTGAGTTAAGTACCGCACCTGCAAACGCCGTGAGTGAGATAAACAGCAAGTAGGGAAAAGTCACTCGTAGCAGGTCAGCGGTCAGAGTGAGCTGCGCCACCTGATCGCTAAACCCAGGCGCAAAAACCACGACCAACAGCGGTGCAGCAAGCACCCCAACCAGAGTCACCAGCGAAACTGACAACAATAGATTACCCGCCATCACTCGGGTGAAGTGTTTTAGCCGGTCAAAAGGGCCATCGTTGTAGTCGGCAAGCACAGGAATGAACGCCTGAGCAAACGCCCCCTCGGCAAACAGACGGCGGAAATAGTTGGGAATTCGGAAGGCAACAAAGAAGGCGTCTGCCGCTGCCGCGGCGCCAAAGAAATGCGACAGCACCACATCCCGGCCAAAGCCGCTGATCCGCGACAGCAGGGTCATGGATGAAACAACGGTACCCTGGCGCACCAGATTTGGCGGGGTGTCTGTTTCTGGAGTTGACACTTTATCCGCCCACCGGCATATTGGCGCGCTCTTTTTTCCCCAAGCTTAAGCGAGGAATATCGCGTGGCAAACAGCCCACAGGCTCGCAAACGCGCCCGTCAGAACATAACCCGCCGGGCCCGCAATGCCTCTCACCGATCAATGTTTCGAACCTACCTGAAGAGGGTGGAAGCGGCGATTGAGGGGGGCGATCAATCGGCGGCCCGCGAAGCGTTGACCGCGGCCGTGCCGGTGATCGACCGCATGGCTATCAAAGGCATCATTCACAAGAACAAGGCGGCTCGCCACAAGTCGAGGCTTAGCGCCCGGGTTCAGGCGCTCAGCGCCTAATATACGACCAAGAGCGAGCACGCTAGCGGGCCAGCACGACAAGGTTGTCCCGGTGAATCAGCTCGGGACCCACACTAAACCCGACCAACGCCGCTATATCCTCGGCGCTCTTGCCACGGCGACCCACAAGCGCCCGACACCCCTCTGAGTCATAGTTTGCAAGCCCCTGAGCAACTACCCTGCCCGCATTGTCAGTGCACTCTACAAGATCACCGCGGTGAAACTCTCCGCTAACCGCAACAACCCCAACCGGCAGCAGGCTTACCCCCCGGCCAATCAACGCATCGATCGCGCCATCATCTAGCTCGAGTTGCCCATTGGATCGAAGCTGATCGGCTATCCAGCGTTTGCGCGCATCGAGCGGCTCAAGATCTGCGCGCAGCCGGGTGCCAATGGCCTCACCGGCCAACAATCTCGTGATGACATTCTTCTGCGTACCGCGCGCAATAACGGTATCGCAACCCGAACGAGCAGCAAGTCGAGCGGCGCGTAGCTTTGAGGTCATTCCCCCGCGGCCAGATGCCCCGGCACCGCCTGCCATCGCATCGAGCGCTGTGTCGCTCGCGCGCGCCTCGCTAACCAGAGGAGCGTCCGCGTGCTCAGCCGGATTGCGTTCGTGCAAGCCCGTCTGATCGGTTAACAATACAAGCATCCGCGCACCCAACAGATTAGTGACCATCGCGGCCAGCGCGTCATTGTCGCCAAAACGAATCTCATCTGTGGCCACCGAATCATTTTCGTTCACGATGGGGACAACACCCATATCTAACAAACTCATCAGAGTATCCCGGGCATTTAGATAGCGCTCCCGATTAGCCATATCTGCATGGGTGAGCAGCACCATCGCTGCAGTTAAATCGTGTTTCTTTAGAGCGCTGCTATAAGCGTTAATCACCTCAAGCTGACCTACCGCTGCGGTTGCCTGCAAGAGATTCATATCTGCAGGTCGCTCGGACATTCCCATGCGGACTACACCGGCAGCTACCGCACCCGAGGAAACCACTACTATTCGCTCGCCACTCGCTATCGCCTGCGCAAACTGTAGGCACCAGTCGTTTATGCCCGCAACGTTTGGTCCATCGGCAGTAGTTACCATGGTGCTGCCGAGTTTGATGACAACACACCCGCGACCTTCGCGCGTATCCGAGCTGGTTGAGGATTTATTCATTGGTATAAATTACTTCGACATTGTGATCTTCGTCGTCGTCATCTTCATCATCGTTTTCGCCATGAGGAGCTCCAAGCGGCGCAACCACACCCATCGATTGCGACATCACATCTCGACTTATGCGCGCCTGCAGGTCCTGGTCTGCCGCCAGCGCTTTTTCATCGTCAGCAAGAGTTGCTTTTAAATCTATTAGTTTGGTTTGCAGACTATGAATCATAGGCTCAACTCCTGCACCCGTTACCGCAGAGATTGCGTGTATCTCCCGATCTGGATACTCGGCGGCAAACAATGCTTTAAGCCGGGCAAGGCTATCTTCATCAACAAGATCTATCTTGTTGAGCACGATGATAACCGGGCGCTCGGCAAACGCCGTGCTGTACGCCAACAGCTCGTTCTCTATCAGTATGACGTTATCCAATGGGTGAGTTTCATCTAGCGGAGCGACATCAACCAGGTGCAATAACACTCTGGTACGAGCGACATGACGCAAAAATCGCGTACCCAGTCCCGCACCCTCTGCCGCACCTTCTATTAGCCCGGGAATGTCTGCCATCACCAGCGCGCGATCACCATCACCGCCTACGACCCCCAGGCTCGGAACAAGCGTTGTGAACGGATAGTCCGCAATTTTTGGTCTTGATGCTGACACCCGGCTGAGCAATGTGGACTTGCCCGCGTTGGGTAATCCGAGCAAACCAACATCTGCTATCAGCTTGAGTTGCAACCGCAATTTGCGCGACTCACCCGCTGTACCCGGCGTGGTTTTCCTGGGCGCACGGTTGGTGCTTGATTTGAACCGAGTATTGCCAAGCCCCCGATAGCCTCCCGCCGCAACTTTGAGTACTTGCTCGTGGGCTAACAAATCACCTAATACGTCTCGGGTATCTTCGTCAATAATTGTGGTGCCTACCGGAACCTTTACGTACAGGTCATCCGCCGCTGCCCCGGTCATGTTTCGGCCACTGCCAGGCTGGCCGTTCTTTGCGCGGTACCGCGGCTGATAGCGGAAATCTACGAGGGTATTGAGTGCCGAATCTGCAATGAGGTAGACGCTGCCACCGTCGCCGCCATCGCCACCGTTTGGCCCCCCTTTGGCAACGTATTTCTCTCGACGAAAGCTCAGACAGCCCGCGCCGCCTTTGCCCGCTTCAACCAAGATGCTCGCTTCATCGATAAATTGCACGGTGATCTCTTGTTACCGGTCAAAAACAAAAAACCCCGCTCGCGGCGGGGTTTTTAGCCAAAGCTTGAAGGCTTCGCCTACAGCCTCTCGAAATGTCTACTGAGTTTCTATTGCAGCTTCAACAGAAATATAGGACCGCTTGAGCGGCCCCTTCACGGCAAAACTGACTTCGCCATCTGCGGTTGCAAACAAAGTGTGATCGCGGCCCATCTCAACATTGGCTCCCGCATGGAATTTGGTGCCTCGCTGGCGGACCAGAATATTGCCGGCTACAACCGCCTCGCCGCCGTATTTCTTAACCCCCAGATAATTGGGATTCGAATCGCGCCCGTTACGGGTACTACCACCTGCTTTCTTATGTGCCATCAGCCGATCTCCTGCTGGAAAGTCTAAAAACCGCGCCTTAGGCGCTGATTCCAGTGATTTTAACTTCGGTAAACCACTGTCGGTGGCCCTGCCGCTTGAGGTAATCCTTGCGCCGCTTGAACTTGATAATGCGGACCTTCTTGTGGCGGCCCTCCGACAGCACCTCGGCAGTCACCTTGCCGCCGCTGACGTAGGGTGTGCCCACATTGACGTTGTCGCCATCCGCGACCATCAGCACCTTGTCGAACACCACATTCTCGCCCGGCGCCACACCCAGCTTTTCGAGCTTGAGCACTTCGCCCTCGCCGACCCGGTGTTGTTTTCCGCCGCTTTCAATTACCGCAAACATGTCTAATCGCTCCTGCTGCGTAGCAACCTGTATTACAATGGAAGGCGCTCTAATGGCCCCCTGGCCTGCTCGCTGTCCCGTGGTTTCCGCCTCGCTCAGCACCCGTCAGGTACCCTGCGAGCCACTGCCGAAAAAGGCGCGTAATATTACGGGTTGATTTGGGCGAATACAATGCAATCGACTACACCATCGACTGGGCAAACGACAGTTTAGCTCGAAGTAGACCGGAAGGCCCATGCCACTGACCTCTGCCATCTCCAGTTCATCCCCTGATAACAGGGTAACAGACACACCGGCACCCGCTAATGCGGCGTCAGAACGGTCTTCCGCTCACCCTTCTGGCAGCACCAGGGCCGCACAAGCCGATGGCGCCGCCGCAGAGCTTGCCCGGATCTTTGGGCTGGTGACCGAAGATTTCGCAGCGGTAAACGAATTGATTCCCCGCCAACTCACCTCAGACGTCGATCTGGTGGAGTCCATTGGCCGCTACATTGTTGAATCCGGTGGCAAACGCCTGCGACCGCTCATCGTTCTGCTCGGCGCCAGAGCTTGCGGCGCCACCGGCAACGGTCATATACGGCTGGCTGCAATCATCGAATTTCTGCACACCGCAACGCTACTGCATGATGACGTTGTCGATCGGTCAGGACTGCGTCGGGGCCGTGCCACTGCTAACGCGCTGTGGGGCAACGCACCCAGCGTGCTGGTCGGCGATTTTCTTTACTCCCGTGCCTTCCAACTCATGGTTGAACTCGAAAATCTCGACGTCATGGCCATTTTGGCAGACGCCACCAACGTAATCGCCGAAGGCGAAGTCTTGCAGCTGGCAAATGTGGGCAACTCGGATCTTTCCGAAGACAGTTATCGGGAAGTGATTCGCTGCAAAACCGCCATGCTGTTCCAGGCCGCCGCACACTCGAGTGCTGTGCTTGGGCTGTCAGGAAACCACGGAGATAAACCCGAGCCAGATGACTCGACGGCGGCCAACATTGAGCATCTGCGCGACTACGGTTTGCATTTTGGGGTGGCCTACCAGCTGATCGACGACTGGTTAGACTACGCAGGCGATTCGGAGGTTATGGGCAAAAACGTGGGCGACGATCTTGCCGAAGGCAAAGCCACCCTGCCCCTGATCTACACGATCGCCAACGGCCAATCCGCTGATGCGAGGCTCGTTCGCGACGCGCTGGAAAGCAAATGCTCCGATCAACTCGACGCCGTTTGTGCCGCAGTCGCGCGCAGTGGTGCACTGGATTACACAAAAGCGCAGGCGTGCAAAGCAAGCGACATGGCCATCGAAGCCCTGCTCGAACTACCCGAAAATCCTTACCGCGACGCTCTTGAAGATCTCGCACGCGCCGCGATCGCTCGATTAAGTTAACCCCGAGGTGCAACACCGCATAAGGAGCACCCTACGTTTCTGGGTTAAACCCTTGTTAGTGGCGGTCTTTTTTGGACTAACTCCAACCGCGGTGGCGGCAGAGCTTAGCGAGTTCAAACCTTGCCAGATAAAAAGTCTGGATGGCCCGGCCCAGCGCAGCGCTGAATGCGCAACCTTCAGTGTGGCCGAAAACCCACAGGTACCCGATGGCACCCAGATCGAACTCTATGTGGCGCGCATAAGGTCGCTGAGCCCTGCTCCCGCGACAGATCCACTCGTGCTGGTCGCCGGCGGCCCCGGAGGCTCAACGGTGGATATGTACCTGGGACTCTCTCGAGCTTTTGCTGGCGTTCTCGACGAGCGAGATATATTGCTTTTGGATCAACGCGGCACTGGCAGATCGGCGCCCCTTACCTGCTCCCTTGAGATGATGAACAGCATCCAGATAGAACCCACCCTTGAGGATTCTCGGCTGGCTGCCAAAGACTGTTTACAGCAACTTATTGCTGATCCGCGCTATTACACCACCAGCATCGCCGTGCAAGATCTCGAAGCATTGCGCATAGCGGCCGACTATGACCAGCTAAACATCTACGGCGTATCCTATGGTTCGCGGGTAGCTCAACATTTTCTGCGCCGCTATCCGGCAAGCACTAGAACCCTGGTGATTGACGGCGTGGTTCCCCCCACACTGGCTCTGGGTCCAGATATCGCGCTAAACGCACAACTCACACTCGACAGTATCTTTGAGCGTTGCGCGAGCCAGCCGCACTGCGCGAGCGCTTTCCCAGACTTGCGCCAGAGTTTTGCGGAGCTATCGCAAACACTGCGCAACGAACCACCCACCGTGAATTACGCCGACCCGATCACCGGCGCCTACGATGAGTTAACACTGCAATATGGCACGATGGCCGTAGTTACCCGCCTGCTGTCTTACGGCCCAGAGACAGCAGCGATCATCCCGTTCACCCTCAAACAGGCCGCAGAGGGGCACTACCAAAGCCTAACCAGCCAGGCCGTTGGCATATTGAAGAATATCTCCTCAGCACTCAGCTACGGCATGCACAATTCTGTGGTGTGTGCCGAAGACACACCGCATATGGGTGTCATTGACAAACAAGCGCTCGAACAAACTTACCTCGGCGCCGACCAGGCCGCGGCACTGCAAGCGATTTGCGAGGTTTGGCCGCAGGGTATAGCCGATGCCGATATCAAAGATCCGCTACAAAGCGACACGCCGGTACTGTTACTGTCGGGCGAGTTCGACCCAATCACACCCCCGGCCTACGCGATTAAGGCACAGCAAGGACTGAGTAACTCGCATCACTTCATAGCACCGGGACAAGGCCACGGCGTGATTGCCAGAGGCTGTATTCCGCGCGTGGTTGCCCACTTTGTCGCCGAGGCAGATATCGACTCAACCCTTGAAAACGAAGCCGGCTGCATCGATCGACAGCGAGCCATGTCATTTTTCTTAAACTCGATGGGACCGGAGCCAGAGCCTTCAGCGA
>CAZFIA010000038.1:11100-18944 GCA_964519335.1 uncultured Pseudomonadales bacterium | reverse complement strand
AGAGCCTTCAGCGAATAAAGAGCCTTCAGCGAGTAAAGAGCCTTCAGGTAGCGAACAGAAGGCACCCCAATGATTGAAGTGCGCGATTTGCACAAACGCTTTGGCAAAGGAAAAAGTGAAGTCACGGCGGTTGATCATGTTAGCTTCGACGCGCCCGATGGAAAAATAACGGCACTGCTCGGCCCAAACGGTGCAGGCAAATCGACAACCTTGCGAGTGTTGTACACGGTGATTAATCCAACCCGGGGGCATGCACTGATCGATGGCATAGATACTGCCAAAGATCCGCTGGGCGTGCGCGAGCGACTGGGTGCACTGCCTCACAACGCTGGGATCTATGAGCGCCTGACCGCACGCGAAAACGTTGCCTACTTTGGCCGGCTAAATGGTCTAGCCGGCGACGTACTGGATGCCCGAATCGAGTCACTAGTGACTCAACTGGATATGCAAAAGTTTATCGATCGGCGCGCCAAGGGGTTTTCGCAGGGTCAAAAACTCAAAACTGCGTTGGCTCGAGCGCTTATTCACGAACCAAAGAACGTTGTCCTAGATGAACCTACCAACGGCTTGGACGTGATGGCCACCCGCGCTCTAAGAGACATCATCAATGGCCTGAAAGACTCCGGCAAATGCGTGCTGTTCTCAAGCCACATCATGCAGGAGGTGGCCAGCCTCTGTGATGACCTGGTGATTATTGCAGCCGGTCAGGTCAAGGCACGCGGTACAGCAGATGAGATTCGTGAGCAAACCAAATGCAATGATCTTGAAGATGCGTTTGTAGCTGCCCTCGGACTCACCGACGATGATGACGGCGCGGGTTGAAGCTATGAACTGGAATCACGTTGGCACCATCTTCAAAAAAGAAACTCTTGATAACCTGCGTGACAAACGGACGCTGCTTTCATCTTTTGGTCTAAGTGTCTTGAGCCCAATTTTGTTTGTAGGACTGATGGTGTTCATTCTCAATCAGGCCATCGGCAAGAGCGACAGCAAACCAGCGGCCCACCTTATTGGGGCAGAGAACGCACCGGCACTCATTGAATGGCTACAGGCACAAGGCACCGAATTCACTCACACTGAACTTGAAGACCCACGCCAGGCTGTCACTGATGGTGAGGTTGAGCTGGTACTGGTTATTCCCGAGAGTTACGCCGAATCGTTCAACAACGGCGCAGGCTACGTACAACTCATTCACGACAGTTCAAAGTTTGGTGATGCAGCGCGCCACTATGCTCAGTTGAACGGATTGTTGCGAGGCTACAGCGGCATGATTGGACGCATGCGCCTGCAGGTGCGAGGGATCAGCACCCAAATCATCGATCCCATTGATGTGCAAACGCTCGATACTGCATCGCCGGCAGCACGAGCGCTATCCATACTCGCGAGCTTTCCGTACCTGCTGGTGCTGGTGATTTTTATGGGAGGGTTTTATCTCGCCATAGATACAACCGCCGGAGAGCGTGACCACGGTTCATTAGAGCCATTGCTCACCCAACCGGTGGAACGTCCGGCACTCGTGCTCGGAAAACTCGGCGCCACCAGTGCGTTTAGTTTGCTGGCGCTGCTTGTCTTTCTAATAATATTTGCTCTCGCCATTCCTTTTGTGCCCTTTCATCGCATCGGGATGTCGCTTACATTTGGTGTGCAAAAACTGCTGATGGTTATTGCGCTGTGTCTGCCGCTCACCCTATTGGCAGCAGCCCTACTCACGGTTGTTGCCGGATTTGCCAAGAGTTTCAAAGAAGCACAAACCTATCTGTCTGGCGTGATTTTTGTACCCACCTTGCCGTTGATCATCACGGGCATTATGGGCGTCGACCCATCCACACCACTTATGCTGCTGCCGAGCCTTAGCCAATCATTGTTGGTAAGCGAGATTATTAGCGACGGTGTCATAGAGCCACTATGGCCACTGCTCAGCGCAGTCACTACGCTAATAGTCGCAGCACTTCTGTTTCTGCTGGCAACACGGCTGTATCGCAGCGAACGGCTGTTAGTGTGAAAACTAAAGTGGTATGACCGGAAAAAAAGAAAAGTTGGTCGGCGTGGAGAGATTCGAACTCCCGACCCTCTGACCCCGAGACAGATGCGCTACCAGACTGCGCTACACGCCGAATTCTTAAAGTTTATGGACTCTGCAATACCGATTCCAGATCTTGTCGCAACACATGCGCCTCCGCGTAGTCTGGATCAATCTTCAGCGCTTTTTTCACTTCGGTAAGGGCTTCGCGGTAACGACGCTCGCCTCGCAGCAACAACGCAAGATTGAAATGCGCCTCATCGACATCTGAGGTCGCCGCCTCTATCGCCGCAAGATGGGCGTTACGCGCCTGCTTTACCTTGCCTCGTTTGGCTAATATTTCGCCGTAAGTCACCCAATAAGAGCCTTCGCCTTCCGCATGTCCAATAGCTTCCTCGATCCAGCCCTGGGCTCGCTTCAAGTTGCCCTGGTCTTTGTGAATCATGCACGACCAGTAACACAACCGTGCTTCTGTTTCGGGATCGATTTCGATGTCATTTTCTGCATCCGCATCAGAATCAGCACCGCTGTTTGAGCCGTTGTTCTTGCTAGCATTGGCTGCGGTATTCGCACCCGCGTTGGCTTTTCCAATGGCCGAGGATAAGGCTTCTGTTTCGGCCTGAGTGATACTCAGAGTACGCGCCATTCGCAGCGCTTTCTTTGCGTCTTTATAGCGACCCAGATCGATGAGTGCAGGCACAGAGATGAGCCAGCCCCAGGTCGATGTAGGAAACCGCTCACAATAACTTAGTGTCGCCTCATACAGGCGGGCGACGGAGTTATCTTCCATCAAGCCCAAAATTTGTTGTCGTGCATCCCCTTCTTCGGGATCAGTGTGTTCAGACTGCATTAACGTTTTTTCCTTCCAAAGCGCATACCTAGTAATAATGTGGGATCAATTGCATCTTCTGAGTCAGTCACACCCAATTCTATTGCGAACCTCTGTCCCACCCAAAATCGGGCCGTGATGCCATAAACAAACTGATCATCGTCTCCAAAGTCAATATCAAACAGTTTTACGTAGGAGATTGCGGGCTCAATATCGACATTCTCTCCGGCCGCAAAGCGGAGCTTTAGTGCACCAAAGCCGCCCCATTCGTCATCCCCTGTACCCACAAAAAGGAATTGGTTTTCGACATTCAAAAACCCCGCATCAATAATCAGGTCGGTTGAGCTAGACAGCCGGGCAATGTAGCCCGCGCCCAGGCTAAAGGTGCGCAGGTTCAATCCGCCGGTACCCACAACACCCCCACCGGCAATGATGCGCACATCGTTACCCAGATCGTAGGAACCAAGGCCGCTGAAGCCCTCAATCCCGTCGGAATTGGAGTAGGCGATTGAGCCGTAGCTGTATCCCCTGTCGGTTGCAGATGCCACCGGAATAACGAGCCAGAGCGCGGCTAACGCGCTGGCATACGTCAGAAATTTTGTTGGCCGCTTCATTGTGAGTGTCCCATTATTCAATCTTACCGCAGAGTCTTACTGAGGCGTCTTTTTGCATTCGCCTCAGGCGGTCACTACCTGTGCCCCGCGCGCGCCCACAATAACGGTCTGTTCAAATTGTGCCACCAGTTCGCCAGGCTTAACGCAGAGCGTCCAGCCATCGTCCTTTTGATCAACCCACGGCTTACCCGTCGTAAAAAAGGGTTCTATGGTAAATACCTGACCAAGCTCCAGGCGGCGCTTCTCTCGCGGGTTATCAAAGGGCACGTAAGAGGGCTCCTCGTGAATAGACTGGCCAACGCCGTGGCTACCCAGGTTGCTTATAATCTGATAGCCCTTTCTGTCGGCCACCTTTTGCACAGCAGCGCCCACAACATTGAGCGAACAACCCGCATAAAGAGCTTTGATCGCCTGCCTAACCGCTTCCTGCACGGCGTCACAGATTCGTTGCTGCGCGTTGTTCTTGTTACGCCCCCCAGAAGTAGACGCAGAAGCAGAAGAAGTTGACTCAGAGACCACAAAAGACTCACCCATATCGGCAACGTAGCCGTTGAGATTGGCCGACACGTCAATATTTATCATGTCGCCAGCCTTGAGCAGTTTGGGACCGGGAATACCGTGTGCGGCCTCTTCATTGACACTAATACAGGTAGCACCAGGAAAATCGTAGTAGAGCACCGGCGCGGACTCTGCACCCGCGTGTAAGAATTCGCTGATGGCTATCTGATCTAGTTCTGCGGTGCTGATCCCTGGGCTCGCCGCCGCCTTCATCTGTGTAAAGACCCGCCGTACCAATCGCCCGGCGGCTTCTAGACCTTGAAAATCAGCTTCTGTCGATGCAACCATGTGCGCTCGCTGGTGTGTACAAGTTAGCGGCCAGTGTAGCTACAATGGCGCCGCGCCAACAGAGCCTCCCCTTGCGACCAGCCGGAGCTGAGCATGCCCAGCCAAACGCCTTCACCCCCATCCGAGAATGCTGCGTTGGGCAGAGCAAACACCGGCTTTCTCGGGTGGGTTGAGCGCACCGGCAATCGCCTCCCGGACCCGGTGTTTCTGTTCATCTATTTGCTGCTCATTCTTGTTGCGATTTCGGTGGTTTGCTCGTTGCTGGGCGTTTCCGCACTACACCCGACCAAACTCAACGCGGACGGCACCCCGCTGCTACTGACCTCTGTGAGTCTGCTGGCCCCTGAGAACATTCAGAAGCTCTGGGTCGATATGCCCAAGACCTTTACCCACTTTCATCCACTGGGTTATGTGCTGGTCGTCATGCTGGGCGCCGGAGTCGCTGAGCGCTCCGGACTGTTCGCCGCTGGAATTCGCCAGGCTGTGCGCCGGGCGCCAAAAGCCTTGCTTACACCGGTAGTGGCGTTGGTTGCCATGCTATCCAACCACGCAGCCGATGCAGGTTACGTCGTACTTATACCCCTGGCAGCCATTCTGTTTGCGTCAGCAGGACGGCACCCGCTGGCGGGAATTGCCGCGGCTTTCGCCGGCGTATCCGGAGGTTTCTCGGCCAACGTTGCGCCCGGACAACTCGACGCGCTTCTGTTTGGCGTTACCGAAGCCGCTGTTGATGGCGCCGGACTCGAATCGACCTGGAGCATGAACATCGCCGGCAACTGGAGCTTTATCGTTGCGCTTCTGTGTCTGTACCTACCCATCATCTGGTTCGTCACCGATCGCATCATCGAACCCCGTTTGGGCGAGTGGCGGCCGGGACCGGAGCACGCGAAAGATTACGAACAGAACGCTGACGGCGATAGCGCTGCGTCTGCTGCCGAGCTTACGCAAGCACAACAAAAAGGCTTGCGAGCAGCGGTTATAGCTATGCTAACCGTTGTGCTGGCCTGGGCTTTCATGACCTTCGGACCGGGCACGCCTTTACTACTCGATGGACCAGGTACCGAAAACATGGCCTGGTATCAAAAGGCCAACCCATTCTTTCGCTCGTTGGTTGCCGGATTCATGATCTTGTTTCTCGCCGCGGGCTGGGCCTACGGTCGCACGGCAGGCACCATCAACAACCAGAAAGAGTTGGTCGATATGATGACCGAGTCTATGAAAGACATGGGCTACTATTTGGTGTTGGCCTTCGCTGCTGCGCATTTTGTGGCCATGTTTAACTGGTCTAACCTTGGACTCATTACGGCGGTACATGGCGCCGATGCCATCAAGAACAGCGGTTTACCACTAACCGTTGTCCTTGGACTCATCGTGTTGTTCGCGGCGCTACTCAACCTCTTTGTCGGTTCAGCCAGCGCCAAGTGGGCGCTTCTCGCCCCCGTGCTGGTGCCGATGCTCATGCTGCTTGGCGTCAGTCCGGAGGGCGCCACAGCCGCTTACAGAGTGGGAGACGGCGCAACCAACATCATTACGCCACTAATGGTCTACTTTCCGCTCATTCTTATATTCGCCAAACGCTGGCAGGCTGATTTTGGGCTAGGCAGCCTAACCGCGATGATGATTCCCTATTCGCTGTTCATGCTAGTGAGCGGCGTGTTATTAATGATGCTGTGGATTTTTCTTGGCCTGGATTTGGGCCCCGGAGCGCCTGTCGATTTCGCGTTCTAGGCGTTACTTAGATTTCAAAGACAATGGAGTTGTCCCATGAAAATTACCCTGACTGGCACGGCAATCCTGTTGCTTTGCATTGACCTTAATACCGATTATTCGCGGATTAACAAAGAGTTGCTTGACCTATCCGTTGACTCCGCAAAATCGGTGATGGAAGAGAAAAAGAAGGCGCGCTCCTTTGCTGACAAAGAGCTGACTGTGGAAAAGAAGCTCGTGCTTCCCTACGCGGAAAATAGCCCCCAGCAGAATCGTTGCGAGGCCGAACTCGGTCTCAGCTACACACAGGCGGTCTCAGAGGCCAACGTCAAAGCTAAAATCAGCCTGGTTGAAAGTACCAGCGAGTGCCCAAACCCAAACGGGCAATATCTCGTACGGGTTCGCAGCATGAGCAGCAACGGCGAACCTCGAACTCAGGAATTCACCGAATACTGGCAGCTCGGAGACGAGCGCACACTCAGCCAGGCGCACAGCTACGACTTAAAAGCAGATCCCGACCTTTTGTGGGTACGACTGAGCTCGACGGCCAAAACCCGATGTGTTTGTGAGTTGCCAGAAAATTCAACAGGCGAACCAGAGAGCTGATTTATTAATTCAGCTTTTAGTCTCAGCCTCTTCTGCCGCGAACTGCGCATAAGCTGCGGCCGTACCCTGGGCCATTTTGTCGCCATCGAATGGTATCGACAGCTCAGAAGTAAACTCGAGTACAACCCGCTCGGGCGTATCGAGAAACTTAACAAACAATTCCGGACGCAGGTTCTTTGTGAATTCATTGCCGTCGTCTTTGCGCGCCGCCATACCTTGCGCGAGCAAACCATAGAACCAGCGCTTGGTCTCAATGTCGTCATGTATCACGGTGTGACCTTTGTAGGTTACCGTCTTGCCGCCCCCCATGTGCGTGCCCTTGCTGGTAAACACGCACGACGATCGACCATCACGCGCAATGGCCTTAATTCGCACCCGCTCGCGGGTAGCCGTCATCCAAATCTTGCCCTCAACTGGCACGTAGGCTGTGATCACACCAATCGGGTGCCCGGCCTTGTTGGCCCAGATAAACACGCACTCACCCGCGCTCTTTATCAGCTCCTGCTCCCGGGCCGGATCTAGCCGGTATTGTTTAACATCGTCGTAGTTGGTGGATTGCTCCATTGGGTCTTTACCTCTTTGGGCCTCTCTGGTTAAGAGGGAATAATAGCCTACTCGCTCAGGCTCAGGGCGCCCCAGAACGGCGTTTTGAGGGGCCTGCGCCTGTTTGTGGAGCCTGTCACTTAACAATCACGGCGAATCGCCGTTGGGAGCTGAACCCATCGCCCAATTGCCTGTCCGATAAGGGTGTGTCAAACCAATCAGAGACAATAGGAACCCGCACTATGGCCACCAAACCTTCAACGCCTCTCAGTCGTCTGTTCGCACCCCTGGTAGCGAAGAGTGGACTATTCAAACTCTTCGCCGCCGCAGGAATAGTCCTCGCCGGCTACGCCTGGGCTGCCGACGACGACGCCCAGATGGTCGACACTCAGTTAAGCGAAACAGGCAAACACTTTGCCAGTGGATCGCAAAAAGTAAGCCTCATCGAGCTTTACACCTCAGAGGGGTGCAGCAGCTGTCCGCCTGCGGATCGCTGGCTCACCACTCTTAAAGAAGGCGAGGCGCTGTGGGAGAACATAGTGCCGGTGTCTTTTCACGTGAGCTACTGGGATCGTCTGGGTTGGCCTGATCGCTTCGCCAAACGCGAATTTGATACGCGTCAACGGCAATTGGCGCGGCGCGCCAATTCTGGGGTTTACACGCCAGGAATGTTCCGCGA
>CAZFIA010000038.1:0-11000 GCA_964519335.1 uncultured Pseudomonadales bacterium | reverse complement strand
GGCAATTGGCGCGGCGCGCCAATTCTGGGGTTTACACGCCAGGAATGTTCCGCGACGGCGCAGAGTTTCGTACCTGGCGACGCAATTCAGTAGAGAGCATCGATCGCGCCTTCACCGCAGCAAGCGAGCGCACTACCTCAGCCGGCAACCTAGAGATTCAAGAAACCGGTGAGGGTCAGTGGTCTCTAAGCTATCAACCTGCGCCAGGCGCAAACGGGCTTGTTCAAGAAGCCTTTGTAGCGGTTCTTGGCAATAACCTGGTAAACGATATCGCCCGCGGCGAAAACGCTGGCCGAAAACTCACCCACGACTTTGTCGTGTTGCAGCTTGAAAACGCGCAACTAACAGAGAGTTCACCGAACGCGCTAACCGCGAGTTTCACTCTGGATACCAGTGTGACCGAGCAACCCGCAATTGCTGCCTGGGTTGTTGATGGCAGCGGCAAGCCCATCCAAGCCCTGGGCGGCCCGCTCTAGGCTCTGCGTTCGCAACCGCAACCACAGAAACAATTGGCGCCTAGTTCGGGCGCCAATTTCCGTGGAACCCAAAGGGCACACGGTGCGGCAAGTTGGCCAGCGCCAGCGGACCGTCACTCAAGTTCTCAGCATCAAACACGGCAAGATCGCTGCGACTTTCAGCACCTCGATACAACAAGCTAACCAGATAACCCTCGCCTTCGCCGGCCGACTCTGAGCGCGGTACAAACACGGGCTCTCCGGTATAGTCGCCCTCGGGCAGATCAAAACGCGTTGCGCTGCCGGTCTTCAAGTCCTGATGAACCAGCGAGTTAAACCCGTCACCGCCATTCTTAGTTGTAGATGCTGCGTAATACCCATGCTGATACTCAAGCCCCGTTCGGCGTTCGTCGAGTCTGGGGAATTCGCCAGTTATGTCATCGAGATAGGTACGCTTGATACCGTTGCTGTTCGCCGCTAGATCGATTTCCCACTCGCAAAGCCGGGCGTTCGCTTTCTCTGGATCTGGCTTGCTGCCATCCACATGCGGAAACAGCGGCGCTTCCTCAAACTGCATCACATGAGCGCGCAACTTAGAGCCCTCGGTGTATGCGTTCATGGGGTGAAATACAAAGCACGCATCTGTTTCGAACCAACGCACGTCGGCTGCACTGCCATTACGAGGCATCACGCCGATGTGGGTGCCCTTGTCTGGCTCCCAGGCAAAGGGAGCCTCGCCCTGCATGGCGCGCTCTAAAGAACCTGTGAGCGGAAAGATCGGAAACACAACGTGCTCTTTTGTCACAATAAAATCGTGCACCATCGCCGGATAAGGCGCCTCGATCATTTCTGACCGAGTGAGATTGCCCTTGGCATCAACAACCTGATACGACACTTGCGGCGTAAAAGGTCCGGCCGCCATATAACCAAAGAACAGCATCTCGCCGGTCTCGGGATCCATCTTGGGATGTGCCGTCATTGGACCTGCAAACTCGCCATCAAAACTGTATGGCCCGATGGATTCGAGAGTGACCGGATCGAGTTCGAAAGGTTCGTGGCCTTCTTCCAGAGCCAACAGCTTGCCGGCGTGATAAACGACATTGGTATTTGCCAGGCCGTTAGTTTCTATACCCTGTGTACGCTCGTCATTTTCCATGGGGTTCATGGGGCTGAATAAAGATTCGCCGGCTTCGCGCTCCATCTCAAACTTGGTGGTGCGCACCCAACGATTGCGATAACTCACTTTGCCGCCCGACAAATTAAACAGGTGCAGCATGCCATCGCCACCAAACCAGTGGTAACTTCCGCGCGGTGTAAACTGTGGATCAGGTCCGTTGCGGTAATAACTAATGTCGAGGTCAGTTGGCATCTCGCCCGTGATTATCACGTCGTTCATGTCGCACTCCATGCGCAATGGCGCATAGTTACCGCGAAGCTGGGGATGATCCGGATAGGGCTGTGTCATCGAGTTACACCTTTTTCGTTTCTTGTCTGATTTGAATGTTTTTTGAGTATACGCAAGCTCACCCTCACCAGTAGCTTAACTACTCTCTATCTACTCTATCTGCGCGAGCTGCTTACCACTTGAGCAGCAGTGGCGGCGCTGGCCTGACGCACCAGCTGCAAATCTCTGCTCGGCAACTTTACCTGCACCTGTCGGCCCGCGGGCAAAGCCCTTATGGCTCGACCAAGACGCTCAGTTTGACCATTTGCCCAACCCAGCTCGACCCGTACTTCGATATTCTGCAAATCCATTTCAGTGCTATTGGCCACCACGAGCACCGGCACACCGCCATCGGATAGCAGCACTCTGGTCTTCACGTATTGTGCCGGGCTGCGCGGAACATCGAGCGTCACATATCGGGCGCGGGCGGCGGCCCCTTCGTTAGACTGCGAGCCGCCAGCTGCAGCGTAGTACTCAAGCGCCTTATCCTGATTGCCTTCTGCCTCAGCTATCTTACCTAGCTCGTTGTAGGCCGTCGCCGTTGGTAACAGCTTAAGGCTCGATTCGAGATCAGATTTAACGGTGCCTCGGTTGCTGTAATTCTGTGTGTTGAACGACTTTATAGTCGCCATGCCGCGACCCAGATAGTAGTGATAGTAATCCGGGTTGTTTTGTAGTGCGCGTGAGTAGTTGGTAACCGCATCATCCCAACGCTCTTGTTTGTAGCGAATATCACCGCGCACGCCGTGAAAACTGGCTTCCCGTGGCTCGCGGGCGATCGCCTTGTTAATTAAGCCCAGTGCACCATCCAGGTCACCCTCAGCAAGCGCTTTACGCGCGTCATCCTGTGCATCATATGCATCCTTACGCGCCGTTATAAATCCCATAGCGCGTGCGTAACGTTCGCGACCCATGTCGGCATCTGCCTTAATTAATCCCTCTTCGCGCAACTGCGCAACCAATCGCGTATTGTTTTCTACCCGCTCCTGGGAAGGTGGATGCGAAGAAAACAAACCCGACAGCCAGTCGGTTTGTCGGCCTTCGGATAAGCGCACAAAAGTTTGCTGAAGCTCCACAGCCGCGCGCGGATCGTAACCGGCTTCGGCCAGCCACCGCGTCCCATACAAATCCGATTCGCGCTCGGCATCGCGACCATACTTGGTAGAAATTAGATTGGACGCCACCTGCGCCGCACCTACCAGGGCGTTAGCATACTCGGTCTTCTGTGAGCTAATGATGGCGGTAGCAACTAATGCGCCCTGCATAAACATGCCGCGTTGCATGCTCTTGGCTCCATGCCGCGCTGCAGAGTGCGTCACTTCGTGACCAAGTACAGCAGCAAGTTCAGCTTCACTATTAAGCTCTGTGAGCAACCCTCGATTGATCGCTATCTTGCCGCCGGGCATTGCCCAGGCATTGGGTACCGAATTGTTTAGTACGACAAATTCATAAGGCAACGGGACTCCGCTGGTGTCGGCCATCCGCTGACCCACAGAGCGAACATACTCTGTGAGCGCAGGATCTACCGTTAGCGCGCCACCCTGAGACTGTTGCGCGGGCAGGTAGTTCTGTTTGCCGATGGCAACTTCCTGAGCGGGCGAGACAATCGCCAGCTCACTTTTGCCGGTCACCGGATTGGTTATACAGCCTCCGATAGACAGCAACGTCAGCAGCAACAGGATCGGTGCAGTGCCGATGCTACCCCTCAAATCTATGCTCGATAGACATCCTAAAATTCTGGTAAACATGATCAATCCGATAATTTCGATTGTGAATTAGCGTGCATGATAGTAACGCAGGCACAGGTTCAGGAGCTTCAGAGTAACCGAGTCAGCGTATCGGGTTTGTAAGATGGCGACCCGGTTCTCAGTGCCTGCGCCCAGATATCTGTACGGTCTATCCATGTCAGAAATGTCGCCACAGCCCCAATTTCAGCCCGATGAGCCCCAATCAGGTGCTCCAGGAAGCTGTCCGGAATCTCTTCGCTTACGCAGCATGATCGAACGTTTGAGCTTGGAACTTGCCAATCGGCAGGCTGAAACTCGGCCCCTGCCCAGTTCAGTCATGCGGGCTTACCAGGCGTTAATTGACAAATATTATGCGCAACTGGCCGAGCTAGAGCAGTCTAAAAGCGCATAAAAGGCGAGTTAAGGCGCGCTTAACGGCCCATCAACCCCCCATAAAGCCCCATCTGCTGCGCTCCAGAGCCGCTCCAGATTACTTCCATTCTTGGTTCGACAAGATTCCATTGTTAACGCGTAATTTACGGATCTGTATCAGTGACTTACGAGTAGGACCACATGCATTCTTCTACTTCAATTACCGCGGCAACCATCGCTGCCCTTAACAAAGACGACCGCCTGAGCTACGCCGAGATCGGCTTACTATTGGCTGCGTTCTCTACCCTCACCTGCAGCATGCTGCTGAGCGTAATTATTCCCTAATCTCTCTTCGCAACGTCCGTCCTACTTCCCAAAGCCCAGGGCGGCCGAACTCACTTCAGCAAACGACTCACCAATGGTGGGGTGTGCGTGTACTGTGTCAGCTACATCCTCAAGTCGTGCGCCCATCTCCAGCGCCAGCGTGAAGCTGTGTACCAATTCGGCGATGTGCTCACCGACAGCCTGAACACCAAGCAGCACATGGTCAGCACGATCAGCAACCACTTCAACAAAACCTGAGCTACTGCCAAGCGTTAGGGCGCGGCCGTTGGCGGCCAGCGGAAAACGCTTAACCAAAGCGTCGTAGCCCGCAGCCCTGGCGCTCTCAGCGGTCAGGCCCACAGTCGCAATCTCTGGAGAAGTAAAACACACCGCGGGAATTGCAACGGGTGAAAACTCGCGTCGCCTGCCCGCTAAACACTCCGCAACAACCTGCCCCTGCGCAATGGCGCGGTGGGCAAGCATAGGCTCACCAGTCACATCACCCACCGCATAAACCCCCGACATAGAAGTTTCGCATCGACTGTCTACCGCGACAAAGCCATCGGCGAGGTCAAGCGCTAACTGTTCCCGACCCCAGCCCTCGAGGTTTGCTTTGCGCCCGATTGCCACAAGCACCTTGTCGGCGCGCACCCTCGTAGCTTCGGTTTGGGCTGCAGTTGCCGAAGACGGATCAACAGCGCTTACGGTGAGAAAGCCGTCAGAGAAGGCCTCTGCCCGCGTTGCAGTTAAGGCCTGAATATTGTCTGCTGTCAGAGACTTGATCAGCGGGGCAACCAGCGACTTGGGATACGCCGGCAGCAGCCGCTCTTCGGCCTCGACAACCGTGACATGAACACCCAATCGAGCAAAGGCCTGCCCAAGTTCCAGACCAACATAGCCCCCGCCCACTACCGCAAGATGTTCGGGCAAAGTGTCGACCGACAGGGCCTGCTCAGCGTATAGAACATGTTCGCTGGCGCGAAGGCCGGGCAAGCTGACCTCGCGCGCACCCACGGCAAGCACCACGTGCTGTGCCTGCACCTCAAATTCTCGTGGCTTATCTGTGCTATCAACTAACGAAACCCGTGCGCGTTTGCCATCAAGCATCGAAGCTTTTCCGCATAAGACCTGCACCCCAGCTTTCGCTAGCAGCCCTTCAACCCCACCCGCCAGCGTACCGATGACACCATCCTTCCACGCTTGAGTCGCCCGCCAGTCAAGAGCAACATCCGAACAGCGAATACCCATCGCAGACAACACGGCTGCTGGCTCTGTTTGGCTGGCAACGGTTTCGCTATAGCGCGCCGCCGCATGTATTAGCGCCTTGGAAGGGATGCAGCCTGCGTGCAAACAGGTTCCGCCAGGACGACCTGGTTCTACGAGTAACACATCCAAACCAAGTTCGGCCGCTCGCAACGCGCAGCTATATCCGCCAGGACCCCCGCCAAGAATTAGAACCTGCACGTTGCCAGGCATGTTCTGGGGCTCGTTCTGGGGCTTGCTAACCGATTCGTTTTTCGAAGAAGTTTGTTCCACCACTGCGGTTACCTGCTGGGATTCTTTTCTTGGCTATGACTTCAGATTGACTCGGGACTAACCAAACAGGTTAACCAGGAATAAATATGGTGCTGGGGTATTCAATGTAGGCTCGTATGCGCTGCACAAACTCAGCAGCATCAAAGCCATCAACCACTCGATGATCAAACGACGAGCTCAGATTCATGAGCAAACGTTTCTCCACTCGCTCTTCGACAAACACCGGCCGAGTAACAATGCGATTGATGCCCACAATTGCAACCTCGGGGTAATTGATTACGGGCGTAGTAACTATGCCACCGAGCGCTCCCAAACTAGTTAGCGTGATAGTTGCCCCGGTCAAATCATCGCGTCTTATGCGACCACCGCGCGCGGCTTCTGCAAGCTCGGCGATCTTGCTTGCAATCGCCCAGACATCAAGGCTTTGCGCATGGTGCATTACCGGCACCATCAATCCGCGATCTGTTTGAGCAGCTATCCCCAGGTGCACACCGCTGTGTCTGCGAACTATCTGCGCATCGTCATCAAAGCGCGCGTTCATTTGGGGAAACTCTTCGAGGGCGCGAATCAGCGCCAGTGCAACAAACGGCAATATGTTGAGTTTTGGCTGTTCAGGTTTCCTATTGCCGTTTAGCTGCGCGCGTAACTCTTCGAGTGAGGTTACGTCGGTTTCTTCTACATAGCTGAAGTGCGGAATTCGGCGCTTTGCTTCCTGCATCTTTTGCGCGATCTGGCGGCGCATCCCAACCACTTTAATTTCTTCAACCATATCGCGAGGCTGCTCAAGTCCAGCAGCTTGAACCGCAGCATGAGCTCCGGCATGGCCGGCCAAATAGCCCTCAAGGTCATCATGCGTAATACGCCCAGCAGGTCCGCTACCATGAACATAGTGCAACGCCACCCCGTGCTCGAAGGCGCGACGGCGAACAGCCGGAGAGGCAAGCACGCGCTTAATCTCAGCGCTTTCCCTTTTCTCGGTTGCGCTAGCTGTTGGCTGA
Organism: uncultured Pseudomonadales bacterium; assembly: GCA_964519335.1. GTDB lineage: Bacteria > Pseudomonadota > Gammaproteobacteria > Pseudomonadales > Azotimanducaceae > JALZVT01. The sequence continues at coordinate 4,144 of CAZFIA010000038.1, read as the reverse complement.
GTACTCTCTGGCGACGACACCTCAGCCACAGGCCCGGCAACGGCTTTAACACCCCCCTCCGGTGAATTAGATTCTGGTGAAATAGTTTCCGGTAAAGCTGCTTCTGAGGAAGCCGATTCTGAGACTTCTGGCAGTTCACCGCTTAGTGAAATGCACACGTAATCCGAACCCACCGCAAGAATATCGCCAATCTCGCCACCGAGTCGGCTAACCGTCCCCGCAACGGGGGACGGAATATCCACCGCCGCCTTGTCAGTCATCACCGCACCCACAAGATCATCTTCCGCTACCGTATCTCCAACACTCACGTGCCATTCAACAATTTCGGCCTCGGTAATTCCCTCGCCTACGTCAGGCAGCTTTATAACGTGCTCGCTCATACCTGCACACCTGCCGGATCCGCATCCATCACTCTTTGCAGCGCTTTCTGTAATCGTTCGGGCCCTGGGAAATAGTCCCATTCCTGCGCGTGCGGGTAAGGGGTATCCCAACCCGTGACGCGCTCGATCGGCGCCTCAAGATGATAAAAACAAGTTTCCTGCACCAGCGCCGACAGCTCGGCGCCGTAGCCATTAGTAAAGGTAGCCTCGTGGGCAATCACACAGCGCCCGGTTTTTTGTACCGATCGCTCGATCGCTGCCAGATCAAGCGGCACTAGCGTGCGCAGGTCGATAACGTCTGCACTAAGGTTCATGGCAGCAACTGCGGCAAGCGCCACGTGCACGAGCGTCCCGTAAGCCAGTATCGTAACGTCACTGCCTTCGCTCGCAAGCGATGCCTCGCCCAGCTCAACCTTGTAATAGCCATCGGGTACTGCGCCCAACGGATGCTTCTTCCAGGAGGCAAGTGCTTGATCGTGGTAACCGTCGAAGGGACCGTTATAAAGTCGTTTGGGTTCAAAAAATATGACCGGATCAGGATCTTCGATGGCGGCGATCAACAACCCTTTGGCGTCCACCGGATTTGACGGCATCACCGTTTTTAGTCCAGCCACATGAGTAAACAATGCCTCGGGTGACTGACTGTGCGTCTGACCGCCGAATATTCCGCCGCCGCAGGGTAGACGTATCACCATCGGCGCTGTGAAATCACCAGCAGATCGGTGACGCAAGCGCGCAGCTTCGGAGACGATTTGGTCGTAACCCGGGTAGACGTAGTCGGCAAACTGAATTTCAGCGATGGGCCGCAAGCCGTATGCGGCCATGCCCACAGCTGCACCAATGATTCCACTTTCATTTATTGGTGTGTCGAAAACACGGGCAGCGCCATACTTCTCTTGCAAACCATCCGTGCAGCGAAACACACCGCCGAAGTAACCCACATCTTCGCCAAACACAACAACACGATCGTCGCGCGCCATGGCCGCATCAATGCCATCTCGAATGGCTTCGATCATGGTTAATCGGTGAGTTTCAGCCGAAGTAGTCATCACTAAACTCCCAGCTTCTGGCGTTGCCGCATCAGATGATCGGGCATCTGTTCGTATACCCCTTCAAACATTTCGCGAGCGCTGGGCTTGGGACCCGTGTTTAACGTACCGTAGGTCTCCGCCTCACGAGCGGCTTCACGAACCTCTTCTTGCATCGCTGTCCAGGTTTGCTCGTGTTGTTCTTCACTCCACCGGCCTTCCTTAATCAGGTAAAGCTTCAATCTCTCAATCGGATCACCTAGCGGCCATGCTGCCGCCTCTGACCTGGGGCGATACTTACCGGGATCATCCGAAGTGGAGTGACCCGCCGCGCGATAAGTTACCCATTCGATAAGCGTTGGCCCCAAATTTGCGCGAGCGCGCCGCTCCGCCCATCTTGAAGCCGCATGCACCGCCAGGAAGTCGTTGCCATCAACACGGAGCGATGCGATGCCATACCCGTGTGCACGCTCAGCAAAGGTTGCAGAAATGCCGCCAGCAACGCCCTGAAAACTGGAGATGGCCCACTGGTTGTTCACGACATTCAATATCACGGGCGGGCGATAGACTGACGCAAAAACCAGCGCGCTGTGAAAATCAGATTCGGCAGTCGAGCCTTCACCAATCCAACCAGAGGCGATCCGATTGTTGCCGTCTATCGCAGACGCCATCGCCCAACCCACAGCCTGCACAAACTGCGTGCCGAGGTTTCCGGAAATAGAAAAGAAGCCGTAGTCTTTTGCAGAGTACATCACCGGTAACTGTCGCCCACGCAACTTGTCGCGGGTGTTGGAGTAAATCTGGCAGATCATATCCAGCAGCGGGTAGTCCTGGGTAAGCAGTAGCCCCTGCTGTCGATAGGTTGGAAAACACATGTCACCCGGTTCAAGTGCAAGCCGTTGTCCGCAGGCAACCGCCTCTTCTCCAGTGCACTGCATATAGAAGGACGTCTTACCCTGGCGCTGGGCGATAAGCATGCGCTCGTCATACGCCCGCACCTTAAGCATGGCCCGCAACCCCTGCACGCAAAGCGACAAGGGGGTTTCATTCGCCCATTCGCCAACAGCATTGTGGTTTTCATCCAGCACCCGTATTAAACCGGTGGCGAGCGGTTTGATATCCGCACCCAGCACATCGATGGCCGGGCGCGGCGTCAGTCCTGCGGCCGGGACATCAATGTAGGAAAAATTGGGTTCGTCGCCGGGCCGAGTAAGCGGCTCGGGCACATGCAGACTCAGGGCGTTCGCGCCTTTCAGGCGTTCGCCCGTCGCGCTCTTACCCCAGCGTCCAACGGCGGTACCGTCAGGTCTTTCCCCGGCCTGCGAATGATCTGATTGTGAATCTGAATCGTCTGATTCATCTGCTTCATCTGTTTCAATAGGAGGTTGCGTCATGCTGCTCGCCTGAAAATCCTAGCGCGAAGTGTGCCGAACTATACCGCCCGACGTGGCTTTTTCGTGCCCAAGCCTTCAATCTACTTGGCTAACCTAAGCACGCCGAACCCCTTTGAGGAGCAATAGTCCCCTATGAAGTACCTGCATACCATGATCCGAGTCACCGATATCGACGCCACCAAGGCGTTTTTTTGCACCGCACTCGGGCTAGAGGAAGTTCGCCGCGTGGACGTCGAGGCGGGGCGTTTCACGCTGGTGTTTCTGGCGGCTCCGGGCGACTCAAACGCCCAGGTTGAGCTGACCCACAATTGGGACCCAGAACCTCTGCAGGGCGGCCGCAACTTTGGCCATCTGGCGTACGCGGTGGATGATATTTACGAAAGCTGCCAGCGGCTCATGGACAATGGCGTGACCATCAACCGGCCACCGCGCGATGGGCACATGGCCTTTGTCCGTTCTCCTGACAATGTATCCATCGAATTATTGCAGTCCGGCAAGCCGCTGGAACCCAGCGAACCCTGGGCTTCGATGCCCAACGTTGGCGAGTGGTAAACTGAGCCTGATCGAATAAAACTAACTCAAAAAGACTCATAAAGAAGCTGGGAGGCATTCAATGAAATTCTATAACTCCATCGGACCCAACCCCCATGTCGTGCGAATGTTTGCTGCCGAACGCGGAGTTGATCTGTTGAAAGACTGCGATGTAGAAGAAGTCGACATCATGGCCGGGGCTAACCGAGAAGCGGCTTATGTCAGTAAAAATGCAGGCGGCCAGCTGCCTTGCATCGAAACAGACGACGGCCAACATATCGCCGAAATTACCGCGATCTGCGAATACATCGACGAAAAATTCCCGGGTCAGTCGCTTATGGGCGCCACCCCCGAGGAACGAGCCGAAAATCGCATGTGGACACGCCGGGTAGACCTCTACGTGGCCGAGCCACTGGCGAACGGATTTCGCTACTCAGAAGGGAAGCCCCTTTTTGAGTCGCGCATGACACTGCTGCCGGAAGCTGCAGACGGGCTGAAAGCTCTGGCCCAGGAAAAAATCAGCTGGCTCGACGGCTTGCTGGGTGACAAGCAGTTCCTGGCGGGCGATAAGATTGGCCTTGCAGACGTGCTGCTGTATTGCTTCATGGCCTTTGGCGAAACTGTCGGACAACCCATCAATCAGGACAACAAGAACATCGTGGCCTGGTTTGAGCGGATGAAGGCGCGTCCTAGCGCCACGGCTTAGCGCTTACGACCACTTCCTGGGGCCACTGCCTGAGGGGTCGGCCTGAGGGGTTGGTCGGATCAATTGACCCGAAATTCTGGTCTGACCAATAAGCTTATGTTACCT
>CAZFIA010000037.1:0-29740 GCA_964519335.1 uncultured Pseudomonadales bacterium | reverse complement strand
GATTACACCTAGCACGCTGCCGCCGGCGGCAAGTACCGCGTCGGCGGTAATCCCCATTAGTCCAACGCTGCCGCCGCCGTAAACCAGCTGCAATTCTCTTTGAGCAAGTGCTGAGCCCAGATCGTGGGCGGCATCAGCATAGGCCGGGTTGTTGCCCCGACTAGATCCCATGTAGACCGCAACTGATTTCATTGGCTGTTAGATGGCTCGGCGGGGATGAGTTCTCGCGGCACGTCGGCGTGAGTGGGGGCGTCTTCTGTGAACACGGCCATTGTTGGTTTGAACAGGCTGGTGTCGTCGAGGCTGCCTGCGCAGACGCTAACGAGCCCCATTTCTGTTTGCCCGTAAATCATGCTGGAGCACTTTGGACAGAAATGTCGGTTAACTTTGCGGCCGCTTACCGCACTCGTCTCGATGAAGGAGGAATCGCCGCTGGTGATTTGAAAAGCGCTTTCCGAAAACATCAATCCCGCGAATCTATCGGAGCCGGTTGATGCCTGGCAATCCTTACAGTAGCAATATAGACAGAACTCTGGGGCTCGGCTTATACGGTAGCGGAGCGTCTCGCACAGACAGCCGCCGGTGATGTTTTCGGCTGGTTGCTGGGCGTTGTCTGTCATCTGTAGTTAGTCATCCGTTATCCGTCGTCTGCTGGTTCTTTAGCGGTGGCGTATTCTGCCAGCAACTCCTCAAGCAGAGGCTTGGCTTTACTTGCCGCTGAACCAAGGCGTTCTGGTGTTCGATACGCCTGGCCAACCGAGTAGGTGGCGTCTCCGAGTGGTCGGGCATTTTCGGTAATTACGAGTTCCAAAGCCACCACGTATTTAATGAGTGTGTTCGACCAACTAATGCGCGTTTCTAGTCGATGCGGACATTCGCCAGGAAACGCACCGCCGGTCATTCTGCTATTGATGCCCATGTCGGTGAGCAAATCAGCTATTTCGCTATCATAGTTCGCACCTGCATCGGGGTTGTGATCGATGCAAAGCACAGTCATCTTACGCGAGGCAACCACGGGGTCTACCGAGGTTACTGAGCAGGCGGTTAGTGTGCTTATAACGCTTAAAGTGATTGCTGCTCTAAGAATGGCCAGTTGCTTTGGCAGTTTTTGAGTTGTCACGGTTGTCTCCTTGGTTGCCCTGAAACCGAAGGAGTACTTTACTACAGCTTGATATTTGGTGTTTTAAACCAACGCTGACTCGAACACCGAGCCGATAAGCGGTAGCACCCGTTGCAGTGTCCAGAATACGGCCATGCCACCGATTCCGTAGGCAAGTATAGGGCGCAGTTTTTCTCTAGGAGCAAAACGTTTTGTCAGCCAGCCAAGTACAACCCACAGCGCAACCAAGAGAAGTTGGCCCAGTTCAATTCCCAGGTTAAACGACAGAAGCGCAAGCCACAGATTTTCATCAGGCAGACCGATGTCGCGCAGCGCGCCGGCAAACCCAAATCCGTGCAACAGTCCGAAAGCGAACGCGGCGAGCCATGGACGACTTTTCAAAACGCTTGCCCGTTGGGTTAGTACCTCTCTGGCGAGCAAAACGATTGACAGCGCGATGCAGGCCTCGACGGCAGCTTGAGAGAGTTGCACCCAACCCAGTACAGATAATGCAAGCGTAACGCTGTGGGCTAGCGTGAAGCAGGTGATCGTAATCAGAAGCGACCGCGTTGAGCTGATGAGTAGCAACAAGCCCAGAACAAACAAAACGTGGTCGTAGCCGGCCAGCAGATGTTCAATGCCTAGTTTTAAATACAGCCAGGCAGAACCCGCGCCGCCGCTGCCAAGTTCGTAGTCTGGCGACTCTGGACGCAGTAACGCGCGCTGTGCTTCACCGTCGCTGTCCGTGAACTCAAGCATGACGTCGGTGAGCGTGCGGTTGAGTCCATCGATGCGTATTGTTTGTAGGGAGCACTGGGTTTCCCAGCGTTCAATGAGGGCGCTGGCGGTGGCCTGAATCCTTGGATCGAGCTTCTCGCAATTCGGTTCAAGTACCGGCTCTAGCGGCAACCGCCGCTCACCCAACAGCGGTTGCTTCCAAATCACCCCGTAGTGGGTCTCGGAGGTTTGGGTGACCTGCAGAAGGCCCGGGCGGATTTCATGGGCGTGCGCAGGCGTTACGTTAATCGCCTGGCCAAGAAGAAGGGCCGTTACGACTAACACCGATGAGGAGAATCGGTTCAAGGTCGATCTACAGTGTATTTCTCGAGCAGCGCCTCTTTGAACTTGTTGTTCGCCTGTTTGCGCTGGTCGGTCGCATAGTCGTTGGCAACACGACTGGCAACGGCTTCGTAGTCGGGCGTATAGCTTTCGCTCAAAGAGTGCAGGTAGACCAGGTGGTGCCCGTAGGCAGACGCGACCGGCGTACTCCATGCCTTGAGTGGCAGTTCAGGTAGAGCTTCTGCAAAGCCAACGCCAAAGGTACTTGCGATTTCGCGCGCTGAGCGTTCGGCAAAGTTTGATTGCAGCATAAAAGGGTCACCCTCAGGGTTCTGGGCGCTTTGTGAGGATGCATTGCTTACTCGGTCTAGTTCTTGGCTTGCGTCGGCGGCTGCGTCGTCGCGGCGATCCCGACTAAAGTAAACATGGCGGAAACTGTACTTCTGCGGCTGTCTGTAGTTGTCCTGATGGTCGTTAAAGAAACTGCGCAGATCGTCTTCTGAGGGCTCGACGCTAGTCGCCACATCCTCTGTGAGGAAGGTGAGTTTTTGTACCAGGCGACGCCGGATGATCGTGTCATTGGTTTCGAGTTTGTAGGCGAGGGCCTCGCGGTAGTACACCTCTTCTTCGACAAACTGGTCTACCAGCCCATCAAGTTCATCCGTGGTTGGAGCGCGGCCTGTTTGGGCTTGCCATTGGGCGGTGAGACGCTCGATATCGGCATCACGCACCACAATATTCAGGTCGTCGGTTGCTCGGCGCGCGTCCAACCAGAACAGCAGTACGCCAATGGCAACAAAAACCCAAAGGGGATCGCGCCACCAGCTAACAGGATTTTTTGTGGACAAAGTGTCACCTGAACCAAATCGGCCCGCCATCATCGCAAAGGGTGAGCCTCGGGGGAAGACGGGGAAACAGCGGGAAGCACGTGAGCCAGTTGGGCGCAGGTCTAGGCGGCGAACAACTCGAGATGGTGATCGGAGTTGCCAAACTGCGCATCGATAACCAGCAGGCGTTTGAAGTAGTGCGCTACCCGTAACTCCTCCGTCATGCCCATGCCACCATGTAACTGCACGGCAGCTTCGCCGATGAAATAGCCTGTCTTGCCTACCATGTGCTTGAGCGCGTGGATGGTTCGTTGGGCGGTCGGTGCGTTTTGAGCCTGCTCAAGCGTTGCCCGATAGAGAAGGCTCTTGCACTGTTCGTATTCCATGAACATTTCAACCAGTCGATGCTGCACGACCTGAAAGTCGGACATGGGGTGGTCAAACTGCTCGCGTTCCTGGGTATAGGCGACGGTATCTTTGTAGAGCACTTCCATGCCGCCAAGGGCTTCGGCGGCGATGGCCAGAATGCCGTCATTTATCGCCGCATTCAGCGTATCAAAGCCTGAACCTTCTGTGCCTAGCAGGTTGCTAGCCGCTACCTTGACATCCGCGAGTTTGATCTCTGCCGCGCGCAGCCCGTCGACTGTGGGAAAGCTCTGAACATCAAGGCCTTCGGTATCGCGTGGCACCAAAAACAGTGAGATGCCCGCCTTATCAACCTGGCCACCCGAAGTTCGGGCGCTGACAATGATGTGATCTGCTGTTTCGGCGTTCAGCACCATCGACTTTGCGCCGTTGAGTACGTAGTTATCGCCGTCGGCACGCGCACTGCATGTTACATCGTGAAGATCGAAGCGGGACTGTAACTCTGAGTAGGCGAGGGCGAGCTTTATTTCGCCGGCTGCGAGTTTGCCGATGAGCTCAGTTTTTTGTGCCTGATTAGCACCGTGGCGCAGTGCTCCACCCCCCAAAACCACGCTTGCAAGATAGGGTTCGAGAACAAGGCCTTTGCCGAATTCTTCGAACATCAGCATGGTATCAATCGCGCTGCCGCCAAAACCGCCATCTTCTTCTGAAAAAGGTAAGCCCAGCCAACCGAGTTCGGCAAATGTCTTCCAATGATCTTCGGAGTAACCCGGATTCTTGGCGCTAGCCGCAATGCGTGCTTCCAGTTCGTAGTTATCTTGTACAAAGCGCGAGACGCTGTCTTTTACAAGCTGTTGCTCTTCGGTGATGTCAAAGTTCATTTAGACCTCTTGATGCCGAGTACGTTTTTCGCCACAACGTCTTTCTGAACCTCGCTCGCGCCGCCGTAGATGGTGTAGGCGCGGCTGGAAAGGTAACCCGCCATGCCGCCGCGTGCGAAACCTGGACCTGCTTTAACCGCGCCCCAGGCTGACGAGTAAATACCGCCGGCTTCAACCGTTAGTTTTTGAATGCGTTGTTGAATCTCGGTGCCTTTGAGTTTGAGGATGGAAGACTCGGGTCCCGGTGCGCTGCCTGCGCTTGCGCTTGCAAGCGAGCGCAGTTCCGTAAACTCGACGGCCATGAGGTCAACCTCAAGTTCTGCCACTTTAGAGCGAAACTTGGGATCATCCATAAGGGTGCCATTGCCGCGAGGCACACTGCGTGCTTTCTCTTTGAGACCTTCGAGCGCAACCAGTGATCGCGATATGCCGGCAATGCCTGTGCGTTCGTGTTGTAGCAGTCCTTTAGCGTAGGTCCAACCTTCGCCTTCTTCACCCACTCTGTCTTCGATGGGAACTTTCACATCGGTGAAATGCACCATGTTAACGGTGTGTGCTCCGCCGAGAGTGATGATGGGCTTTACCTCAATACCGGGTTGCTTCATTGGCATTAGTAAAAACGTGATGCCGCGCTGCTTGATGTCTGAGTCGTCAGTGCGTGTCAGGCAGAAAATCCAGTCGGCCATATGCGCGATAGTGGTCCAGATCTTGGTGCCGTTAACTATGTAGTGTTTGCCGTCGTCGGTGAGCTCTGCTTTTGTCTTGAGGCTTGCCAGGTCTGAACCTGCGCCCGGCTCTGAGTACCCCTGGCACCAGTGCACTTTGCGCGCTCGGATGTCCGGGAGAAATCGTTCTTGCTGTTCTTTGTTGCCGTAAGCCATCAAGACGGGAGCGAGCATGCCCGGCCCGAAGGGGGCATCCAGTGGTGTGCCGCCCTTGGCCGTTTCTTTTTCCCAGATGTAGTGCTGGGTGGGGGTCCAGCCCGGACCGCCAAATTCTGGAGCCCACTTGGGCACATCCCAGCCGCCCTTTGCTGCGGCTTTAGCGAACCATTCTTCGCGCCATTTCAGGTAATCCTGTTTGGGCGTGTGGGCGTTTGTCGACAAAAAGTCTTGCACTTCTTTTTCGAAGGCGAGGTCGGAAGCGCTGAGTTCGATATCCATGGGCGTGCTCTTTGGTAGCTCGGAGTTCTATCCGTGAGATTAAGGATATGGGATATTGGAATGATTTACTAGAACATTATTCTAGATTAGTATCGAGGCATGACAGATTCCATTGCAAAGTCTGCTGATTCAGGTGCGAGTGCGGGTGCTCGGGATCAGGCAACAGCGGTTCGAAAGCAGCAGGTAGTTGCGGCAGCCCTCGCCTGCTTTACCGACAAAGGTGTCGAGAAGACAACGGTTAAAGATATTTGCCGGCGATCGGGCTGCTCCGTTGGCAGTCTCTATCACCACTTCGGAAACAAGGAAGGCGTTGCCGGGGAACTCTTTATTCACGCTATTGAGTTGCTGAATCGCGACCTGCTAGATCGACTGCTGCGCTGTCGCAGTGTTGCCAGCGGAGTCCGCATGGTAGTTACCCAGTATTCTGATTGGGTCACCGCTCATCCTGATTACGCCCGCTATCTGCATTCGGGAGACGTGGAGTTTACCCCGGCGGCTCGCACTCGCTTGAGGGAAATCTATCACGCGCACATCGCGGCGGTATTTGATTGGTTTCACCCTTTTGTCGACAACGGCGAGATGCGCGCGTTACCTCCAGAGACCTATGTGCCGCTCATTAGTGGTCCGATACGGGACTACACCCGGCAGTGGCTTTCTGGTCGAGTAAAGAAGGAACCGGCGGCTGTTAAAACGGTGTTTGCCGAAGCTGCCTGGAACGCTGTCAAAACGCCTGAGTGATGAGTTTGCTGCTAGTATCTTCTGGTACGCTAAATTGAGAGTTACTTGAGAGCTAACTCGCGAGATTAGTTAGTGTGATTAATTAGAGTCTGGGGAGGCTTATGAAATTTAAAACGTTGCTTGTAGAGATTTCGGAAGGGGTTGCCGAAGTTACGCTGAATCGGCCTGATGCCGCTAACGCAATGGATCCGTTAATGTCCAAAGAGCTTTCGGACCTTGCGATTGAGTGTGATACCAATCCTGAGGTACGAGCGGTGTTGATTACCGGGGCGGGCAAAATGTTCTGCGCCGGCGGTGATCTTAAGGGCTTTGCAGAAGAAGAAAATATTTCGGGCGCGTTGCTATCGATGGCAGGCGACTTGCACATGGGGCTGTCGCGTTTTGCGCGCATGTCTGCTCCGGTGATTGGCGCAATAAACGGCACCGCGGCTGGTGCTGGCTTTAGCCTTGCGCTAGCCATGGATATGGCGCTCGCCGCCGACAACGCTGTGTTCACTATGGCGTATACACGTGCGGGTTTGTCACCCGATGGCAGCTCAACTTACTTTGCACCGCGCCGTCTTGGCGATCGTCGGGCGCGCGAGCTGATGCTCACCAATCGAGTATTGAGTGCCGAAGAAGCTCTGGAATGGGGCGTGATCAATCAGGTTGTCGCTGCCGATGAACTTCTTGCCGAATCGCGCAAGCTTGCGCGACAGTTGGCGGCTGGACCCACCCAGGCCTTTGGGGCAGTAAAAACTCTGCTCAACCACAGCTTCGATAATGCTTTGGAAGCGCAGCTCGAACTGGAATCTCGATCTATAGCCAGGTTGGGGGGCGGGGAAGATGGACAGGAAGGCATCGCTGCCTTTGTGGCTAAGCGTAAGCCTGAGTTCAAGGGTCGTAGCTAGTTCCCCAACAAGAGCCTAGGAATAGTCGCTGGGCCGGGTCGTGATTGGGAGCGTCGATCGCGCGCTCCAGATAAGGCCAAGTACGATAATCACAAGGCCGAGCACGCTTGTAGCCAGTACCGCTTCTCCGAGCACATAGTGAATAAGAAACAGCGATACAAAAGGTGCCAGAAATATAAGCTGGCCAAGTAATGCAGTGCGCTGGGTTTTTCTTAGTGCCAGCTGCCAACACAAGAAGGCTAACCCCATCTCTGCAAGCCCGGTCCAGGCGGCGTACGCGAGGCCTTGCAGATTCAGTTCTGGCCAGCCGTCGAAGAGCAGGCATAGCACCAACAAAATCGGACAAGCGGTCGCAAAACTCACGGTCATCATAGTGATGGCGTCGCCGCTATCACGAGCGTTGAGCAGCCAGTAGAATGCCCAGATTAGTGTGCTGGCGAGGGCTAGAAACACTCCGAACCATGAGAGGTTTGTGCCGGGGTCGTCTGCGGCTGCTGGGATCACGATCAGCACGACACCCGCGTAGCTAAGTAGCATGCCGGCCAATTGCGACTTACTTATCCTTTGGCCCAGCATCGGCACGGCGAGCAGGGCAAGCGTGATCGACCAGGTGTAGTTCACGGGCTGCGCAACCTGTGCGGGCAGTCGATCGTAGGCTGCGAACAGCACAACGTAGTACAGTAGTGGGTTCAATAGTCCCAGACCCATGGCGCGGCTCAATGCACCTGATGTTCGTAGCCGGGTTAACGCTCTGTTATCGAGCCGCTGCGTTGCGAGACTAATGGTTAGAAAAAACAGAGTTGCGATGACAACCGATAGAGTGACTAGTTGCAGTGGGGTAAACAGCGCGAGTCCGAGCTTGAATCCGGTAGCCACCGTGGACCAAAGTGCCACCGCACCCAGGGCCAGCGCCAGGTCTGGAGCGATGAAACCAGCGGAAGCGGGTGATGGGGTATGAGACGCGATCAAAGTTCCGTCCATCAGTGCGTTAAGAGTCAATATGTTACGTGATAGTCGGTTGAAGTTTTTGGTGCGGAACCGGTTGCGCGGTTTTACGCGGGCGGAACTTAAGCAAAACACGAAGGACTTTCGGCAGGCCGCTGTGGCTCTCGTTATCGTAGATGAGGGTTTTGGCGCTGGTGTACCGGGGCTCAAAGGTCCGTTGCGATGGTCGTCTCGTGCCTCTTTGCTGCTCACCCGTCGGCCGACCACGATGCGTCGGCACGCGGGACAATGGGCGCTGCCGGGCGGCCGGCTGGATGCAGGGGAAACTCATGTCCAGGCTGCGCTGCGAGAATTGGATGAAGAGGTGGGCTTGCGGTTAGGCGAATCCGCGGTTTTGGGGCGGCTTGATGATTTTGCAACCCGGTCCGGCTTTGTCATGGCGCCCCTGGTGCTGTGGGGTGGTACCGCGCGCCGGTTGGTTCCGCAGCCCGAGGAAGTGGCCAGCATCCACAGGATTCCGCTTACTGAGTTAATGCGCGGCGATGCCCCTGTATTGCGCCCGTCTGATGCGCCTCCCGAAGAGTCTAGCGGCGCGCCAATGCTGCGCATGCCTATTGGCGACGACTACATTGCCGCGCCCACGGCGGCGCTTCTGTATCAGTTTCGCGAGTTGTGTCTGGCCGGCCGAAAAACCCGGGTTGCACACTACGAGCAGCCGTATTTCGCCTGGCGCTGAGTTACACTAGGAACGCTTCTATAATCATAAAACAAGATTTCAACAGGACTGCAAAAGGACAAATTTCATGGCGATTCAACAAGGCGCAAAACTTCCTCAGGCCACCATGCATACCATGGTTGATGGCAAACCGTCTCCGGTAACTACGGACGATCTTTTTTCGGGTAAAAAAGTGGTTGTCTTTGCCGTGCCGGGCGCATTTACCCCAACCTGTTCTCAGGCGCATTTACCGGGTTTTGTCGTTCACGCAGACGCCATTCTCGCGAAAGGCGTAGATAGCATTGTGTGTTTATCAGTGAACGATGCCTTTGTGATGGGAGCATGGGGCAATGGTGCAAATGCCGAGAAGCTCACTATGGTCGGTGATGGCAATGGCGAGTTTACCAAAGCACTAGGGTTAGAAATGGACGGCTCCGGTTTTGGACTTGGCACGCGCTCGCAACGTTTTGCAATGGTCGTCGACGACGGAACGGTGAGCATGCTAGCGGTCGAAGCGCCGGGTCAGCTAGAAGTATCCACTGCTGAGGCCGTATTGGCGACGCTTTAAGCGGCGCAATGCGAGAGTGCTATATTTCGACGGATGGTCTCAGGCTTTTTGCTTGAGTCCATCCGGTCGAATGCGAATTAGAGCCTCCTGGGCAGCGGTGGCAACCAGCTCGCCGCTACGATTGAAAAAGTGACCTCGCACGAATCCCCTCGCGCCTCCTGCGTTTGGACTTTCCTTCGCAAACAATAACCACTCGTCGGCGCGAAAAGGTCGGTGCAACCACATAGCGTGGTCAAGGCTCGCGCCTTGAATGGTTTGGCCGTCTGGTCTTCGACCGTGCGGCTGCATGCTGGTACTCATGAAATCCATATCTGACATGTACGCGAGCATGCATAGGTGCACCTCTGGTTCGTCACTCAGACCATCGGTGGTGCGCATCCAGGTGTGTTTAAACGGTGGGTGGGGACGGTCGGCGTTCAGCCTCGTTGCCTCAACCTGTCGTGAGTCGATTGCTTCAAAGCGAAAGCTGTAGCGCGCAACATCGGGTTCTGTCTTGGCAATCTCCCGATAGACCGATAGATCAGATCGTAAGGCTTCGGGTGGCGGCACATCGGGCATGGGTAAGGTGTGTTCCGGGCCTTCCTCGGCGCGCTGCCAGGAACTCGACATGCTAAAAATTGCCCGGCCGTGCTGAACCGCCACCACGCGTCTGGTGCTGAAGCTGCGGCCATCGCGAATGCGGTCAACCTCATACAAAATGGGTCTCTGCCAGTCACCTGCGCGCAAGAAGTAGCCGTGTATGGAGTGAAGCCCCTGCGAGCGATCCACCGTTCGATAAGCCGAGGCGATTGCCTGGGCAAGCACCTGACCGCCAAAAACGTGCTCCGTCTTGGCGTTTTGGCCGCGATAGATGTTCTCCTCGATATCTTCCACGTTAAGCGTATCGAGGATGCCTGACAAAATCGGATTCACAGGGTCTGGCCGGGTGTTAGCAAGGGTGGCATTCTACATCAGAGAGGAATTCTTGCTGCTAGCACTCCTTGCCCTAGCTCCGCACCCGATAAGAAGGTACTGGTGATGATCGATATTCACATGTTTCCCTGTTTGCAAGATAACTACGGTTTTCTTTTACACTGCCGCGCGACTGGAGTGACCGCCACGGTAGACACTCCGGAAGTGGCGCCTATTGAGGCGGCGCTTGAAGAGCAGGGCTGGACGCTTACGCATGTGTTGAACACGCATCATCACTTTGATCACGCCGGCGGTAACGAAGAGTTGAAGGCGCGGCATGGTTGCACCATTGTGGGCCCCAAGGCTGACGAGGCGCGAATACCGGGTATCGACATCTGCGTGGGCCAAGATGATGTCTATGAGCTCGGCAAGATCAAGTTGCAGGTGTTTGATGTGCCTGGGCACACGAGCGGACACATCGCATTTTATGCCCCTGATGCAAAAGCGGCGTTTGTTGGCGATACCATTTTTGCGCTGGGCTGTGGTCGTCTGTTCGAAGGCACCCCCGAGCAAATGTGGACATCTATTCAAAAGCTAATGGCGTTGCCTGATGACACCCAGATTTATTGCGCGCACGAATATACCCAGTCGAATGCGCGGTTTGCGCTGTCCGTCGATCCTGACAACGCAGAGCTCACCAAGCGAGCGCAACAGATAGATGACGCTCGATCGCGCGGCGAGGCCACCGTGCCAACAATCCTTGGCCTCGAAAAAGCGACAAACCCTTTTCTGCGCCCAATGGCTGCGAGCTTGCGTGCGACCCTGGGAATGGCCAGCGCTGACGACGTGGCCGTGTTTGCAGAAACGCGTACCCGCAAAGATAACTTCTAACCCGTAAAGAAAACTTCTGGACGGGCCTCTCTCATACCTAAGAGCGTGCCCAAAGGCCAACCTTCTAATGAATGATTCGTCTCGCGAGGGCCTGGCCTACGCGTTAGCTGCCTACACCATGTGGGGGTTGGCACCGCTCTATTTTGTATTAGTCGAATTCGCGGCACCTACGGAAATTATCGTGCACCGCATATTTTGGTCGCTGCTCTTGTTGTTGAGCATTTTGTGGGCGCGCGGCAATCTGAAACTCTTAACCGAGCTCAGCGCCCGACAGCTCGGTTGGCTCGGGGTGTCCGGTGTGCTGCTCGCAATCAACTGGTGGGTATTTGTCTGGGCGCTACAAAACGAGCGCGTCATGGAAACCTCGGTTGGCTACTACATTAATCCTCTGCTAACCGTTGTGTTGGGTGTGTTTGTCTTGGGAGAGAAGTTGCGTCGCTGGCAGTGGATCGCCGTGACTATCGTTGCACTTGGTCTAGTACACGAAGTGGTGGTTGCTGGGAATGTACCTATTGTTGCGTTGGTACTCGCCGCTTCGTTTGGTTTCTACGGCCTGGTTCGAAAATACCTCGGAGTAGAGGCGGTACTCGGCATCGTTGTTGAAACTATTCTAATGTTGCCATTCGCTCTCTTTGGTTTTTATTGGCTGCTCGACGCTGGAGGATTGAAGCAGCCTGAGTTCGGTGGATTGGGATTGTTTTATCTAGCGCTTGGCGGCCTCGTCACGTCGATGCCGCTGTTGTGCTTTAACGCCGCGGCGGTGCGGTTACCATTGGTCATTCTGGGCATGATCCAGTACCTGGCTCCAAGTATTACTCTGTTGCTGGCTGTATTTTATTATGCAGAGCCGTTTACCCAGGCTAAGGCGATAACCTTTGCTCTCGTCTGGATAGGACTCTTGGTATTTACCTTCGAGGGGCTCCTACAGGTTCGCAGGAGCTAGCCTGAGTTCTGGCTTGATGATGCTCTAGCCGCAAGCTGATCGGCCTTCAACATAGATTCTTGCAGGCCAACGATAGGTCGTACCCATGGATCCAGATCACGTACTTTTGCGGGCATATGTCGAACCGCTTCGAGTGCTGTGTTTTTTGATTCATAAACGCCCAACAGCAGCACGTATAGAATTTGTCCGTCTTGTTCGATGCGAGCTGCTGACATGTTGTAAAGATCGTTAGCTACAACAAAGTCCTCGATCTGGGACTTGGTTGATACTGACAGTACCTGCGCTGCGTAAAAATCCTCTGGCAAATCGATGATACGCACAGGCTTTGAAGGTCGATAGGCAAACTGGGCATAACTTGGCTCCTGGGTGCGCTCGGCCTGGGCAGTGGTTAGCGGCCTGGTGTTTGACCCTGATTGACTTGCAGAAGAAGGGGTTTTGGTAAAAGGCGGGTCATCGCCAAGTGGCCTCGATAACGGGGGCTCGGGTTTTGGGTAAGGCCGTTTATGAGCATCCGGATCAATGATGGGTTGTGGGGTGTATGGAATCTGTGTGGGTTGCGCAGGTGCCTGGGTAGGTTCTGTTGCTGACGCCTCCAGAGAGGCTTCGAGTGGTATTGCTTCGGGTGCAGCGATCGCGGCTGTTGATGTCGCGGGTGTTGATGTCGCGGCTGTTGATGTTGTAGGTGGTGATGTTGTAGGTGGTGATGTTGCGGTTGTTGATGTTGCGGCTGGCGTTATCGTCGGAGTGGGAACTGCGGGTCCTGCGATAGCTTCCGGCCCGGTGGTGATCGATTCATTGGTAGTGGCTGTGGTCCCGGGGTTCAGCGTGGTGGTTGCAGGCAATGGTTGTTCTGGTGCTCCGACCTCGAGTATCTGTTGCGGGTTTTGCGCCTGTTGCTGAGCTTCCCGCGCTATTCGTGATTCGAGTTCGCTAAGAATCGGCTCAATGTTCTCACTTTGTATGCAATCCCAGTCGTTAGCGGCTTTACCTGCTTCACACACCCATTCCCCTTTGGATTGGGCGCCAGTAGCGCTAGCGGCGCCCGGAAATCGACTATCGCTCCTTCCGGCGCAGCCTGCCAGGGCCAGTAGGCAAACAAGACCGATCAGCGCAGCAAGCGGCGAGCCCGCTGCTCCAATCGATCTTCTGTGCGATATTTTGGTCGATGTTCGCATGGACAAACGATCCCTTGGCCTTGGATGGGGTAGCAAAATACGCCGGGCAGTATACCGACAGCGCCCGGTAATGCCGATCTGTTATGCCTGCCCTGGTACCGTCTATTTAGGTGTCTAACAATGATTGCGTAACCCGGGTGCATTGGTCATTATCGATCAGAATTCAGAGGGATGGTGACCTTAACCGCCCTTTTTTGGTCCAATCTTGGCCCAATTGTCGTGCAGGAAAGAGGCATGCTCGCTACTCTTGAGACATACGACCGGGCACCGCGGGTGCTGCGGCTCAACGTATCTGGCCAACCCGTAGAGTGGGTGAGCTGGCAAGAAGCCGTGTGCCTGTATGCGAGAGAGCTTGTGGTGTGGACCCATGGTGACGCGATTTTGCGACTGCGCGGAGGGCATTCGCGGTTTGATGGTAGCCAATCAACGATCGACATCCACAGCATTATCGCCTGCCAGGGCCGGGTGGTTTACAACGATCGATCAGCGCCGCCACTCACCAACAAGGCATTATTCGGTCGAGATCGTAACCTCTGTCTCTATTGCGGCAATACCCAAACGGACGCCGAGCTTACTCGAGATCATGTAGTGCCTACCTCCCGTGGTGGTACTGATCGGTGGGACAATGTGGTCTCGGCGTGCAGGCGCTGTAACCACCGTAAGGGCAACCGACTAACCCACGAATGCTCTATGGAGCTATTGGCGTTGCCTTATGTGCCCAACTACGCCGAGTACCTGGCGTTAATTAACGGTGGCCGAATTCTTGGTGACCAGATGGATTTTCTGAAGCGCAGTTTCTCGCGCCATTCGCGACTGTTGCAGTAACGCTTCTCGCGTCTAACTGGAAGCCCTTCTAAAGCTCGTCGAGATAGCGCTCCGCATCGAGCGCGGCCATGCAACCAAATCCAGCTGAAGTAATTGCCTGTCGGTAGACATGGTCAGAGACGTCGCCCGCTGCAAACACCCCGGGAGCGCTTGTTACAGTTGCACCACCCGCAAGGCCGCTATGAGTCACAATGTAGCCACCGCCCATATCCAGTTGGTCGGCGAAGATGCCAGTGTTGGGTGAATGACCTATAGCTATAAAAACGCCCGTAACCGCCAGGCTTTGCTCTGTTCCGCTCTTGTTGGCTAGTCGAGCGCCGGTGACGCCCATGTCATCGCCCAACACTTCTTGCAGGGTATGGTTCCAAACCGGAACGATGTTCTCTCTGGCAAACAACCGATCCTGCAGAATTTTTTCGGCACGCAGTTCATCACGACGATGCACCAGATGTACCTTGCTGCAAATATTCGATAGATAAAGGGCTTCTTCGACTGCGGTATTACCACCGCCAACAACGGCTACTTCCTGATCGCGATAGAAGAAACCGTCGCAAGTAGCGCAAGCGCTTACGCCTCGGCCTTTGTATTTTTCCTCAGAGGGTAGGCCGAGGTATTTCGCTGAGGCGCCGGTTGCGATGATAAGCGCATCGCACGTGTAGCTCTGGTTGTCGCCTATCAGAGTAATCGGTGAACTACCCAACGCAGTAGTGTGTATGTGATCGTTAACAATGCGCGCATCAAAACGTGCCACATGTTCGGCCATTTGTTGCATGAGCTCGGGGCCCTGAAGCTCTGCGTGGCCGCCCGGCCAGTTTTCTACTTCGGTAGTCGTCGTAAGCTGACCGCCTACTTCAATTCCGGTGAGGAGCAGTGGTTTCAAATTGGCGCGCGCAGCGTACAGCGCGGCGGTATAGCCTGCGGGTCCGGAGCCTAAGACGATGAGTCGTTGATGTTCGATGGTCATAGTTTGGTTTTTCTTTATCTCTTCAGAGGTCTTTCAGGGGTCTTTTCAACTGGTGCTGGTTGCGGCTAACCGGTAAGCCTTAGGTGGCCGCGGATTTTAGCAGAGCGTCATCGAGCCAATCCAGTAGTTGAGCGACGACCTCAACACGATTGGTTTCGTTCAGCATTTCATGCCGGCCCTCTGGATACAGCTTGTAATCAACAGATAATCCCGCGGTACGGTAGGCCTCAACCAGCTTTATCAGCCCAGCCTCATTGTTGTGTACCGGGTCATCCGCTCCTGACAGCACATATATGGGCATGTTCTTGTTAATCGCGCTGATATTTGCAGGCCGGGCGCTGTCGCGCATTCCGGCAAACATTTGTGCGAGGCTCGCGGGGCTTAAGACAAAACCGCACTGCGGATCGTCGATGTAGGCTTTGATCTGCAACAGGTCTTTGCTAAGCCACTCAAAGCCGGTGCTGCTCTCCGCTTCAGGCGTGTTTTCGAAAGCCTTGTTGTTGTTACCAAACAGCATGTTCTGCAGTAGCTCGCTCTGCATGTTTGGGCCTGTGCGCAACGCTTCGAGCCGACAGACCAGCTGCATAGCGGCCAACTGCCAGCCAGTACCGAACCCAGGTGAGCCCGATAACACTGCAGCAGACAGATCAGATCCATACAGATACAGATATTGCTGGCTTAGAGCGGCTCCCATGCTATGACCAAGCAGCACGTTGGGCAGGCCGGGGTGCATGCGGCGCGCATGCTCCGACAGATAGTTCATGTCGGTGAGCGTCAGGCGCCAGCCCTTCTTGCCCATGGCGCCAGGTTGGTCTCCGACGATGGTGCCGCCATGACCTCGATGGTCGCTTGCGTAAACGGCGTAACCCTGGCTGGTTAGGGCTTCTGCAACGCCTTTGTACCTGCCTTTGTGTTCGCCCATGCCATGAGCGATCTGCAGTATGGCGCGGGGATCGTCTGCAGGTATCCAGGCGCAGCAGGAGAAGCGATTGCCGTCGAGGCCGCGTAAATCGAAATTAGTAACTTTCATGGTGCTATTACAAACCAAATGGGCGCTATTCAAAACCATTGATAGCGTCATAGCCGTATAACCAGTCGTTCTTTTGCATAGCGAGCTCTGGCAAGAACCGACTGCTGAGGCTCAACCCCAGATTCCGTTGCCAGGCCCGGGCAGCACCGGGCTCACATAACTTCTGGGCCAAGAGCTGAGCCTGAGTCTGCATGCGTCGTGCGCGGGGCAGTCGGTACTTTTCGTACTCTACCCAACCGCTGGCAGGGTCTTCTTCCCACTGCTCGAGCATTCGCGCGGCAACCCAGGCGTCTTCAATGCCCAGGGCTGTGTCCTGTGGGAGGTGGGGCAGCAGGTTGTGGCAACTGCTGGCCAGAAAGACGATCCGACCGTGGGCAAGGCGCTTGGGGGAAGTACTGTTAACGACGGGCTTGCAATGCAAATTGTCGGCTCTCTGAACGAGCGCTCGCAGGCTTGGATGCCAGTTGGTCAGGGTTGCAAGCAGGGGTTCTCGATCAGCATTCGAGCCAGTTTGCGACTTATTGAACTGCATATCTGGTACCGCCGCGGTTATCGCTGATAAATGCAGACGCTGGGTGCCCGCACCAAAGTGATAGCTCAAATGATGCAGCGGTCCAAGCCACTGGGTGATCACCGGACCGAAGGCACCCTCGGGTAACGCACTTTGCAGAACCTCACCCTGCCAGTGCAGAGTGTCGGTGCGGGTTCGAGTTAACGTCTCTGCGTTTGCAGAAGTGCGCCACTTATCTTCCGGATCAGCGGCAACAATTAGCACATCGTGCTGATGTTGTTTGTTCTTTACCGCTAGTTCTATGCCGATGTTGCTCTGTGTGAGCTTCCGTACTTCACCGGCAACGCGTTTGATGCCTCGAGCCTCAGCCAGTTGGCCCAGTACTTTATTCAAGTGCCGGTATTCGAGGTTTAGGAAAGGCGCGTTGTAACGGCCTTCGGCCATAGCACCCAGTGCCAGAATCGACAATTGAAAACCGGTGCGGTAGCTGCGCTGGTGGACAAACTGGGGTTCGAAACAATATTCGCGCAGGGCGTCGAGCGCTTTTAGGGTTCGCAGCACCCGACTGGCATTCGGGCTTAGTTCTACGCTCGCATGTTTGGGGGGTAGAGAAGGTGTTTGGAAGCCAGGTGATGTGTGTGTAGGCAGTGTTTGTGCATGAGCGCTGATGTTTTCGAACAACGTAATATCGCTAAAACCCGCTGCGTGGCAGGCGAGGGCAGTGGTGAATGCGCTGCTATCTACTCCCGCTATCGCTATAGACAGCTCATCGGATTGCTCGGAACCTTGTACTTCTTTTAGGGGCACTAATCCTTCAATCGCCAAATAGTGCCCTCGCGGCTATCCTCGAGTTCTATGCCTGCTGCGAGCAAATCGTTGCGTATTTTGTCTGCGCCTGCAAAGTCTTTGTTTTTTCTGGCGCTGTTGCGCGCCTCGATTTGGGCCTCGATTTCGGCGGGCGCTAGACTTGCCCCGGTTTGAAACCACTTTTCTGGGTCACGCTGCAGGATGCCGAGAATAGCGCCGCCGCGACGAAGGTTTGAGTAGAGCATCGCGAGCTCCGTCTTGTCTTCGGTTTTGTGAATGCGGCTTGCGAAGGCATGAAGGGCTGCGATTGCGCCGGGGGTATTCAGGTCATCTTCAAGTGGTGTTTGCACCTGCTCGGGTACGTCTTCCCAGCTAACTTTAAGCTCTTGAGTGTCTGAGACGTTGGGAGCGTCGTCAGCTGACTTAATTTGACTAGAAGGGGCGCTTACCCGTAGCGCTTGGTACAACCGATCAATAGAACTTTTCGCCTGCTCGATCTGTTCTTCTGACCAGATGAGGGCTGAGCGATACTGGCCGCTCAAGAGCGCAAAGCGCAACACTTCGCCATTGTGTCGTTCGAGCAAACTGCGGATGGTTTCGATGTTGCCGATCGATTTCGACATTTTTTCGCCACCCAAGGTCAACATGCCGTTGTGGACCCAATAGCCTACGAACGGTGCCTGGTTCGCACACACGCTTTGCGCCAGTTCGTTCTCGTGGTGCGGAAACTGCAGATCAGAACCACCGCCGTGAATATCGATGCTCGGGCCCAGATGACGCTTGATCATCGCCGAGCATTCGATGTGCCAACCCGGGCGTCCAAAACCCCAGGGGCTGTCCCAACCCGGTTGATCGCCGGTCGAGGGTTTCCACAGTACAAAATCTTTCGGGTCGCGTTTATAGGGGGCAACCTCAACCCGTGCACCGTCGATCATATCTTCCAAAGTGCGCTTGGAAAGTTGGCCGTAGTTGGGGTCGGAGGGCACGTGAAACAGGACGTGACCATCAGCGGCGTAGGCATGCTCTCGACTTATTAGGTCTTCGATCATCTCAATGATCTGCACCATGTCTTCGGTTGCGCGGGGTTGCACCGTTGTTGGCAACACCCCAAGACCACGTATGTCAACGTTGTAGGCTTCGATAAAAGTGTTGGTCAGCTCGCTGGTCGACAGACCGGTTTTAATGGACGCAGCGATGATCTTGTCTTCGACGTCAGTGACGTTGGCGGCGTAACGCACCTCTTTGTACTGGCTCTTCAGTACGCGATAGAGCACATCAAACACCACGGCGGGTCTGCCGTTGCCGATGTGCAGATAGTCGTACACCGTGGGTCCGCATACGTACATGGTGACGCGATCGGGATTAATAGGTTTAAACGGTTCTTTCTTGCCGCTTAGAGAATTGTGCAGAGTAAGTGTCATCTGTCCTGTTCGCTGGTTCCCGCGTCATTGGTAACAACAACGCTTTGACTGTTTTGATCCACTTCGAGGTAGAAACAGTTCTTGCGGTGGGTGTGGCAGGCCGCACCCGTCTGATCAACCTGCAATAGAAGCGTGTCGCCATCGCAGTCGATGTTCATTTGCTTGAGCGTTTGAATGTGTCCAGAGGTATCACCCTTGCGCCATAGTTCGTTGCGACTGCGTGAGAAATAGGTAACCCGTCCGCTCGCCAGTGTGGCCTCTATTGATTCGCGATTCATCCAGGCGAGCATCAGCACCGCACCTGATTTGGCATCCTGAGCAATTGCGGGTACCAGACCAGCGGCGTTGTATTTCAGTGCATCCAGCGTTTCTGGTAGATCGTTCTTGCTACCTTGCGCTGCGTTCTCAAGCGACTTGAAGGCATCACGCATAGCGACTTTCCAGGTAGTGGTAGACGGCACGAACGCCCATGGCTTCACCGCCCTCAGGGTGCCCAGGCCTAGTACTTAGGTTCCAGGCCATAAGGTCAAAATGCAGCCAGGGAACGTCGTCGCTTATGAACTGCTCGAGGAAGAGTGCTGCGGTCACTGCACCGGCGTAAGGTGAGGCGGCCGAGTTAACCGAATCGGCGTGAGTGGCTTTCAACATTTTCTTGTATCCCTGGTGCAGCGGTAAGCGCCAAACGTCATCATCAGATTCAACACCTTGCGCGTAAATCGCGTTTGCAATGTCGTCTCTGTTGCAGAACATCGCAGCGATCTCGGCTCCGACTGCGGAGCGAGCAGAACCGGTGAGCGTGGCGTAGTCAACCACCAGCTCCGGTGTGTCTTCGCAGGCAAGCGCCAGGGCGTCGCATAGCACCAGTCGGCCTTCCGCGTCGGTGTTGTCTATCTCTACCGTTAACCCTTTATACGTGGTGATAATGTCGCCGGGTCTATAGGCGTTGGCAGAGATCGCATTTTCAACGGCACTTACCAGTACGCGCAATCGAATCGGCAGCTTGTTAGCCATTATGAGCTGTGCAAGCCCGAGCACTTGTGCAGCACCTCCCATGTCTTTTTTCATGGTGCGCATGCCGCCGGAGGGCTTAATGTTCAAACCACCGCTGTCGAAGCACACGCCCTTGCCGACGAGCGTGATCTGCGGATGTTGTTTATCGCCCCAATGGATATCGATGAGCCGAGGCGCATCGGCGCTGGCTCTACCTACGGCGTGAATGGTGTTGTAGCCCGCAGCAAGTAAGTCATCACCCGTTGTTACCTGAATACTGGCTTGAAAGGCGTCAGCGAGATTTCTGCTCGCGGCCTCGAGGTGGGACGGTAGCATATCGTTTGCGGGCGCATTGATCAGATCACGCGTAAGCGCCGTTGCTGCGGCTGTCCGATCGAGTGCCGCATACAGCACGGTATCTTCTATTACCAGTTCCGCAGGTTTTCGCTTTGGTTCTTTGTAGCGGCTGTATTGATAGGCGCCGAGCACCCAACCTAGAGCGTCAAGTTCATCAAGCGGGTTGGCGGGTGTGTACTGGCCCTCTGGCAAGCCCATTGGCAGCGCCCCGAGTGTCGATAGACACGGCTGATCTGATGCGCCCACAAGAACAAATCCAGGCTGCGCCTCTTGTGGTGGCACATACAGATAACTGCCGGGACCTGCGGTGTAACCCTGTGATTGAATCCAGTCGCGAACCGCGGCGGACTGGTTTGCCGTAAAAGCTGAAAGATCTGACACAAGGTGGAGTGCGATGGCGTCTTTTGTGGCGCTGGGCTTAAGGCCGGGCGTGGTCATGCTTGGGTGCTGCCGCTGGTAATCTGGGGCAGTAATGGTCCCCGAAGGTAGCGACCATCGCAAGCGAGGCCATATGCTGGCATCCTCACCGCTTTCCTCCCTGTATACAAAGCCGAAGAACCGGAGTCTGCCTTGCGAACCTCAAATATGCTGCATTTTTCCCTGCCCAGATTGCTCACCGTGCTCGCAGCTGCCTTTTTGCCCGTTGCTGCAGAGGCGCGCACCAATAAGCCTGTGTTGCACGGCAAGCATTGGGTTGCGATCACGGGCAAGCCGCTCGCCGCTACTGCTGGGGCCATGACCTTCCAGCGCGGTGGCAACGCGGTGGATTCGGCCTGCGCCATGCTCGCCGCAACGGCAACCATGTTTGACGTTTTGAGCTGGGGGGGAGAAACCCAGGCGCTTATTTATCACCCTGAACTAAAGAAAGTAATTGGAATCAATGCGCTGGGTGTTGCGCCCACCGGCGCTACGCCCGAGTTCTTTAGAAACAAAGGCATGGAGTATCCCCCGGAGTATGGACCGCTTGCTGCAGTCACTCCTGGTACGCCGGGCGGCTTGTTGGTGATGCTCGCAGAGTACGGGACGCTGAGTCTCGCCGAAGTGCTGGAACCCGCGATTGTGCTTGCTGACGGTTACCCCATGGAGGCGCAAACTGCAGATTCTATTGAGCGTTTGAAAGAAGAGATTCGTCAGTGGAAATATTCGCGGGAGTTATTTCTGACTAACGCGGCCCCGGGCGCTGCGAAAAGCGGGGAGAGCGACGGTGACAGCCGCGAAGCGCCAAACGCCGGGGAGATTTTTCGTCAGCCTGATCTAAAGCGCATGCTCGAGTCACTAGTGGCTGCAGAGGCTGCGGCACTGAAAGCGGGCGCGACACGGCGCGACGCTATCATGGCGGCTAATGAGCGTTTCTATCGGGGCGACATTGCGGCCGAGTTTGTTCGGGCGTCGCAAGAGATGGGCGGGCTTCACACATTGGAAGATCTGGCCAACTGGGAGGTGTATATCGAAGAACCGGTAGCCACCAGCTACAAGGGAATCGACGTTTTCAAACTCACGAGCTGGGTGCAGGGACCGGTGATGTTGCAGGCGCTGAATCTGCTCGAAAACACAGACGTGAAGGCGTTGGGCTACAACAGCTCGCAGTACATTCACACGCTGTATCAAGCGCTGTCGATGAGCATGGCGGACCGTGATTTCTACTACGGCGATCCCTACTTTCCGCCAGCGGAGCCGATGGCTGGTTTGCTCTCGAAGAAGTATGCCAAGAGCCGCTGGCAGCAATTTTCACCGGAGGCCAATGACACAAAAATTCGACCCGGTGATCCCTACGGGTTTCAACGCGGCAAGAATCCCTACCTCGAACAGCTCGAGGCCTGGACGAATGTGCCCAATGCAGAAGCGGGGATCATGCCGCCGTGGCAACAGGCAAGCCTCAGTGGTGCGGAAGGCTTACGTCACGATCGCACCTTTCAAGCGGGTACAACCTCGATTCAAGCGGCAGATGCAGAAGGTTGGGTGGTTTCGGTTACGCCATCGGGCGGTTGGGTGCCCGCCGTTATTGCGGGCAAGACTGGCGTCGGCATGAGTCAGCGCATGCAGAGTTTTGTGCTTGATGAAAATCAAAACCCCTTTAACGTGCTTGCGCCGGGCAAGCGACCGCGCGCAACCCTCACCCCCAGCATGGCATTGAAAGACGGTAAACCGTTTTTGTCGTTTGCCGTACAGGGCGGCGACATTCAGGATCAGGTACAACTGCAGTTCTTCCTAAACGTGGTGGAGTTTGGCATGAATGTTCAAGAAGCCGTTGAAGCGCCGCACTTCTGGAGTTACCAGCTGCGCAACTCCTTTGATGATCACAGAGCGCAGCCGGGTCGCATACTCTTGAACAGTGAAACCACACCCTGGGTACGCGAAGAGTTGCAGGGCAAGGGTTATAAACCCGAGTTTCGTGACCGAACCTCTGGACCCATTACCGCCATCTGGTTTGATTGGGAGAATGGAGGTTTTTGGGGTGGCGCCAGTGATTTTGGCGAAGACTATGGGATAGCCTGGTAGAGCTAGAGTTGTTTGAGGGGAATCTGTTCGCCCAACCCCAGATTGTTTCCGTCGAGGATGCGGTCGGCCCGATAACTGCTGCGTACCAGCGGGCCAGAAGCGACTTCCATAAATCCAAGACCTAGCCCGAGTTGGCGATAGCTTTCGAACTGTTCTGGCGTCACCCAGCGTTCAATTTCGAGGTGATTTGGGGTTGGACGCAAGTATTGCCCAAGCGTAAGTATGTCGACTGATGCCTCACGCAGATCACGCATGGTGGTTTCGATCTCGGTGTCTGTTTCACCCAGCCCGAGCATCAGACTTGATTTGGTAAGGACCGATGGTCTGTGAAGCTTCGCATAACGCAGTACGTCCATGGTTTGGGTATAGCCTGCGCGCGGATCGCGTACCGGGTGCGTCAGGCGCTCTACGGTCTCAACGTTTTGCGCAAACACCTCTAGACCGGAATCCACCACTGTTGCGATGTCTGTTTCGTTGCCTGAAAAATCTGGCGTTAGCGCTTCAACGGCTGTGCTTGGGTTTACCTTTTTGATGGCCCGAATGCAGGCCGCGTAGTGTGCTGCACCGCCATCTGCGAGATCGTCTCTGTCTACTGAGGTGAGAACGATGTAGCGCAGGTTCATTAAGCGCACGGTTTCTGCCGCCTGAGCGGGTTCGTTTTGATCGAGCCAGCCCTTGGGGTTACCTGTGTCTACGGCGCAGAAGCGGCAGGCTCGCGTGCACACAGCGCCCATTAACATGATAGTTGCTGTGCCGTTGTTCCAGCATTCGCCAATATTTGGGCAATGTGATTCTTCGCAGACCGTAGACAGGGCGTTGTCGCGCACCGCGCGTTTTACTTTGTTGAAGCCTGCACCACTTGGCACACTGACGCGCAGCCAGGAAGGTTTACGGCGGCTGGTTTGAGAGTCTGCTGATTGATCTGCGTTCGGCGATGGCTTTATGCCGTCTTTGATGGCACTGAAGCCCAGGTCGGTGGTGTATTTACCGCCGGCACGTGGTTGTGAATTCGCTGTAGTGGTTGCCGGCTTGTCGGCTGAATTTGTCATAGGTCTAGTTTACACCTCTTGGAACTGCAGCTCGTGCAGCTCCTTGTAAACGCCTTCGGTATCCAGAAGCTCAGCGTGAGTGCCCAGTTCGGCAATTTTGCCGTCTTTTAACACCAATATTCGGTCTGCTTCCTGAATGGTCTGCAGCCGGTGGGCGATGATGATGGAAGTACGACCAGCCGTGAGTTTGTCGAGTGCATCCTGAATTAGTAATTCGGTCTCTGTATCGATACTGGCGGTTGCCTCGTCGAGCACCAATATTTCCGGATTGGCTGCGAGTACTCGAGCAAAAGCGAGTAGTTGGCGTTGTCCTTGCGACAGGTTTTGTCCACGTTCTGATAGCTCGGTGTCGTAACCGTTTGGCAGAGAACGAATAAAGGAGTGAGCGTTAACCGTTCTGGCTGCGCTCTCGGCTTGTTCTCGACTAATCAGCGGGTCTCCCAGAGCGATGTTGTCGTACACCGAGCCAGAGAAAATATGAAAATCTTGCAGCACTACACCTACCCGTCGGCGCAGGTCTTGAGTATGTATCGAGTTCAGATCGATGCCATCGAGAAAAATAGTGCCATCCGCAAAGTCGTAGAACCGACCCAGCAGACGAATCAGAGTGCTCTTCCCGGAACCCGTTGGCCCCACAATCGCAAGTTTCTCTCCCGCTTTGATATGCACACTGACATCGTCGATCACAGGAATATCGGATACGTAGTTAAACGACAGATTGCGAAACTCGATGCTGCCTTCTAGGCGTTCTGGCAAGCTGACAGGGGCGGTGGGCTCGTGGATTTTCTCATCCCAGTCCAGCGCTTGAAAGATTCGCTCGCCGCTGGCCATGGCACGGAACAACACGTTGGTCTGTTCGCCGAGTGCAACAATGGGTTGAAACAGCATATCGACGAAGCGGGTGAACAAGATAGCGCCACCCAGTGTGATTTGATCCTGTACTACTTCAGGCGCTGCGTACCAAATAATGACTCCGACGGCGATTGATCCCATTGAATCGTTAAATGCGCCGTAAAACGTCTCCAGGCGCATCGACCGGGTTTCCCAAAACCGATTCTCCTGGTTGATGTCGCCATATAGCTTGAGATTGGTCTCTTCGCGGTTTGAGAGTTGTACGACTTGTAGGCCGGCCAGATTTTCTTGCATGTATTGGTTGAGTGACGACAAGCTCATGCGCACCTTTCTGAACAAACTGCGGGTTGCTCGGCGAAACAGAAAAGTCACTACTGCCATGATGGGCATGGCCAACAGCAAATAGCCGGTAAGTACCGGGTCAACGCTTAGCATGATGCTGAGTGCTACAAAGAATGGCACAAACTCGCCGATCAGCGATCCGATGCCTCGCAGTAGTTCGTACAGAGCCTCTATGTCGTTGGTGACCCTTGTCATCACTCGACCGACGGCTACCCGGTCGTAGAATGATGCTGGCCGTGTTTCCAGATGCCTGAACAAGTCCAGTCGCAGATCCCGCAGGCCGTTAATTACTGAAGCGATAAGCGTTTGTCTGTGAGCGTGACCAACAATGGCCCAGGCTATCTGGACAACGGCGTAGAGGATGCAAGCCGCAACCAAGGGTTCTATGTTGAAGCTTGCTGCAATCCAGTCGGTAACTTCGATAAGGCCGAGGTCTGGAGTTAGGCTCTGCGGCTCGGCATTCAGAATGTGATCAATCACGACTACAGACATGATGACCGGTAGCATCACGTGCAGGGTGGACCAGACCAGCACCAGCACTGCAGACAGCGCAAACATGGCCTTGTAGGGTTTCATCCAGCCGAGAATTCGCCCCAGAAGTGACATGTTGAGCACCGCACCGGAAAGCTCGGCATCAAACATGCTGTAGTCGCGAACGTCGTCGGTAGTTGGTTTCGCTTTGTCGCCGGTTGCAGGTGTTAGCGCGCTGGACTCACTCATCGTCTTGCGCGCCTTCTCGCTGAATGCGTTCCAGATCAGCGTAGATGCCGCCCGCGGCGAGCAACTCGACGTGGGAACCTTGCTCTACTATCTTCCCTGCATCGAGCACAATAATGCGGTCAGCATGCCGCGCCGTAGATACGCGGTGTGAAACCAATAAAGTGGTTTGATTGGCGCGCAGCTCCCGCAAGTGCCGCAATATGTGTTCCTCTGTTGCGGTATCCACGCTTGCGAAACAATCATCAAGCAGTAGCACCGGTGCATGACGTATTAGTCCGCGAGCAAGCGTGGTACGTTGCTTTTGTCCGCCCGACAGTGTCACGCCGCGTTCGCCCACCATAGTGTCGAGTCCGTCAGGAAACCGCTCAAGCGTCCCGCGCAGGTCTGCCGCATCTGCGGCCTGCCATATTTCATCGAGTCCCCGGGAGCTATCGTCATAGGTAATGTTGCTAGCCAGAGTGTCGCCAAATAGAAACGAATCTTGCGGTACAAGTGCGATCTGTGCGCGTAGCTGGGCCAGCGGATAGTCGAGAACATCATGGTTGTCGACCGTCACTGTGCCGCGAGGTGCATCAGCCAGGCGCACGAGTTGGCGCATTAAGGTCGTTTTTCCACAGCCCACCCGGCCCATGATGGCGATGGTTTCGCCTGCGTTGATGGCTAAAGAGATACCGTTTAACGCAGGTGCTGTTGAACCGGGGTAGGTGTAGGCCAGATTGTTGAAGCTCAATTTGCCGCGAATGTTTGAAGGTGTTTTGCCGCTTGGGGTGTCCTGGTGTTCCGGTGGCCTATCCAGAACGTCAAATATTCGATCGCTCGCGACCGCGGCCCGCTGAACAAGGTTGACGATAAAACCGGCAACTCGAAACGGCTGCACCACCATTGCAACGTAGGTAAAAAATGCGACAAAAGTGCCTATGGTGATCTCACCCACAAGAACAAGGGATCCGCCGTAACCCAAAATAGTGATGGTGCAAATCGCCACCGTAGAGGGCATTACAGCCGCCATTAGTGAATTTATGCGCGCTTGCTGAAAGAACGAATTGGCGTAAGCCTGATTGGTGGCCGCGAAACGATTAACTTCGTTGTCTTCCTGCACCATTGCTTGAATGGTGCGAATGCCCGAGAGGTTCTCCTGCACCTGGGCGCTCATTTGTGACATCCGTTCCTGCACCGCAAGCGAAGTCACGCCCATAGCGCGGCTGGAGCGGTAGGCGTACCAGACCACAAACGGCATGGGTGGTAAAATAAGAATGGTGAGCTCGGGCGACAGTTGCCACATGTAGTAAAAACCTACGACGGCAGCAAACAACAAGATGACCACCAGGATGGTGCCCATGGAGAAAAACCGCTGGATTAGCGAGATGTCGGCAACAGCCCTTGTCATCATGTCGCCAACGCCGTAACGATTGAAAAACGCGCTGCCTTGTTTTTGCAGCGTAGCGAACAGCCTGGCCCGGGCATCGAAGGCGATTCTGAGGCCGGCCTGGCGCACGCTGTAGCGTGCGGCGGAGACCACAAAAAAACGGGCGATGACTACGCCTATGATACCCAGCACCGGTGCGGTTACTTCCGGATTGCCTGCGTTCATGCGATCGATGCCTTCGCGCAAGTACAAGGGCACCTGTGCTTCCAGAACCCTTGCACCCAAAAAAAGCAGGACACCCAGCATGAGCAAGAGCGCGTGCTTGCTCGCGAACTCAGATAGACGCCATAGCGATTTCCACATGGGTTACTGCTCTAGTCCCGCGCTCTAGAAAGCGGCGCTATTGGGTACTCGTGGGAAAGGAATGGCGTCGCGTATGTTCTCCATGCCGGTGACATAGAGCACCAGACGCTCAAAACCCAGACCGAAGCCTGCGTGGGGGGTGCTTCCGTAGCGGCGCAGATCTCGGTACCACCACAGCTCTTCTTTCAGTTTTGGATCAAGCATCCGTCGGTCGAGTACTTCCAGTCGCTCTTCGCGTTGCGAGCCGCCAATGAGTTCTCCAACGCCGGGAACCAGCACGTCCATAGCGGCGACCGTCTTATCGTCGTCGTTCAGGCGCATATAAAACGCCTTGATGTCTTTCGGGTAATTTGTAACCACCAGCGGACCGCCGACTTCTTCTTCACACAAGAAGCGTTCGTGCTCGCTTTGCAGGTCAGTTCCCCATTCCACGGGGTATTCAAATTTCTTTCCACACTTTTTCAGTACCTCAACGGCATCGGTGTAATCGAGCCGTTGGAAGTTTGACTGGATTACGTTTTCGAGCCGGGTAATTGCATGCTTGTCGATGCGGTCGGCGAAAAACTGCATGTCATCACCGCAGTTCTCAAGCACAGAGGCGAATACAGATCGCAAAAAATCCTCTGCCAGGTCTGCGTTGGTTGCGAGGTCTGCGAACGCGACTTCCGGTTCTATCATCCAAAATTCAGCCAGATGGCGACTGGTGTTGGAATTTTCTGCGCGAAATGTTGGACCAAAGGTGTACACCTTTGACATGGCTAGCGCGTAACTTTCGAGATTGAGTTGGCCAGACACGGTAAGAAAGGTTTCTGTGCCGAAGAAGTCAGAGCTGTAGTCGGGAGAATCGTTGTTGCCCCGGTTTACCTGGTCGAGGGTGCTGACGCGGAATAACTCCCCAGCGCCCTCGCAGTCGCTGCCGGTGATTATTGGCGTGTTCACCCAGAAGAAGCCGTTGCTTGAAAAGTAGTTATGCACGGCCTGAGCAAGTCCGTGGCGAACTCGCGCTATAGCGCCAAAAGTATTGGTACGCGGCCGCAGATGGGCTGCGGTCCGTAAGAACTCGAAGGTGTGTCTCTTCTTGGCAATTGGGTAGCTCTCGGGATCGTCGATGTCGCCCACTAGAACTACGCTATCTGCCTGGATCTCGACCGCCTGTCCTTTGCCTTGAGATTCGACGAGTTTGCCCTCAACCTCAACTGCGCAGCCGGTGTTCATCTCGGTGATTTGCTCGTAGTTTGCAAGCGCGCCGTCAGCCACCACCTGAATGGCATCAAAGCAAGAGCCATCGTGTACCTGCAGGAACGAAAAGCCGCCTTTGGATGTGCGTCTGGAGCGCAGCCAGCCCTTTATCTTTACGGCCGTTTCGAGCTCAATTTCACCGGCAAACAGCGCTTTCAGAGACGGGTAATTGCGAAATTTCGTAGGAGATTTGGTAGGAACACTGGGGTTGGTGGGCATATCGCAGACAACCTGACTCGGATAGAGGCACAATGATAGTGTAAATTTAATCGCCTGTGTCTGAGTGCGTCGATGGCAGCGTTAACACCACAGCGACTGCGACCCCACTCATTCGGCCATTCACCCCAAATGGACATTGCAAGGAGCCTTCGAAAGAATGCAATTTAGATTTTTGATCTACGGACTGCTGCTTGCAGCCCTCATTCTTGCTTTCAACTGGGCTAACAATTTGCCGGGGATTCCACCGGTGCGCATCGACGGTGACCAGCCGCCAATTCCCCAGAATAAGGCGGCTGATGGTCGAACTAGCACGTCCAGCCTCAATCAAGATAATCAGCGTTTTCAACTCGACGAAGGGAGCGACTCTTCGGTGGTAGCTTCCGGTGTGCTCCCCACCTTAAATGAAAGTGATCCATGGCTTCGTCAGGAACTTCAGGACCTGGCCTTGCCCTGGCTAGCCGAGACCGAAATGGTGCGTACCGCAGCAACGGTTCTCGAAAATGCCTCGCGCGGTGAGATTCCCCGAAAATTCTTACAGTTTTTGGCGCCGAAAGGTAAATTTCAGGCACGCAGGGTGGGATCGGGCTTTCAGGTAGATGCTCGGTCTTACGAACGCTACACGCCCTTTGTAGAAACGCTTGAGCAACTAGAACCCGAGCGTGCCGCCAAGGTATTCCAAATGATTGAGCCGCTACTGGGCGAAGCTGTCGGTGAATTGGGAGAGGCGGGAGTCTCTCCACGAGATCTGGCGTTTGATGCACTGGAAGTTGCGCTCGGAACGCCCAGAGTTGATGCGGAAGCCTCTCTGCAACAGCCGAAGGTGATGTACACCTACGCCGATGAAAGTCTCGAAAGTCTTAAACCGCTACAGAAACAACTTTTGCGTATGGGGCCACAGAACGTTCAGCGGATCAGAATGTGGCTTGAGAATTTTGGCCTGGCGTTGGCGGGCGGAGATGTGAATTCGACCACAAGCCAGACGCCGGAGCTTGACCGATTGGAAGAGGAGTCCGACGCGGAGCGATTCCAATAGGT
>CAZFIA010000036.1:0-31515 GCA_964519335.1 uncultured Pseudomonadales bacterium | reverse complement strand
CCGCTACTGACTTCAGCACCGGCACTCGACACCAGTGCAGTTGGCGCCTGGCAACCTGAAAGACCCAAGACCAGCAAGGTGCTTACGAGCGCGCGAGGTGATAGTTTCATAGAGACCTTCCGGCTGCCATTGAAGAGAGGTTGCTCATGCTAGCATGAGGCATGCAAAAAACTCTGGAACAACGGATCGACGAGCAAGAGGTATGGACCTTTGCCGAGTGCCTCGGGCTCGCCGCCGACTACGGCACCAAGGTACGCATGGTGATCGTTAGCGTTTATGCCCGCGGCAAAACTTACGTAGAACGCGATTTAGTTGATAACAAAGACCCAAAGAACTCAAAAACCGGGAGAGAAACTTGAATCTGGAAGACCATGGCTACACCAAGAGTAAGTTTACGGGGCCTCTCAGCAACGACGAGAACAACCAACAGAACGTAACCCACGATGTTTACGAAAAAGGATCCGGGAACGTTGTCATCATCGTTCAGGAACTGCCAGGCATAGGCCAGGAAACTCTCGCTCTGGCCGAAGCCTTTATCAGCGACGGCTTCTGCGTCGTGCTGCCGCACCTATTCGGACCGCTGGGCCGCACCTCAATGCTTGGCAATACCGTTCGCGTGCTCTGCATGCGCCGTGAGTTCAGCATTTTTCAATCCGACAAGACCAGCCCGATCGTCACCTGGCTGCGCGCACTCTGCGCAGACACAAAGTCGCGCTATGCGGTATCTGGCGTTGGTGTTATAGGCATGTGCCTCACCGGCAACTTTGCGATCTCGTTAATGGCCGATGATGCCGTACTTGGCGGCGTCGCCTCGCAACCGTCGCTGGCCATACGAGACAACGAAAGCCTGCATATGACAGAACAGGACGTCATAGAGGTACGCGAGGCGATCGATCAAAAAGGCCATGCTTTGGCCTACCGATTCGAGGGCGATCCCTTGTGCACCGCTACCAAGTTCGAAAGCTACAACAAACGCTTCAATGATGACGCGGAGCGCGTAAAGCTCACCACCCTGCCCGGCAAGGGCCATTCAGTGCTCACACTCGACTTTGTCAACGAGGCGGGTAACCCAACACGCACGGCGTTAGATGATGTGCTCAGCTACTTTCGCGAACGACTGAGTTAGCTGTCGTGGGAATCGATCTGCGCAAAGTAATCCGCGAGCCGCTTCCCAGACTCGTCGGGAAAGCGGTTGTCTAGCGTCCGTACCTCGCCAATGCGATCAATACGAAAACTACGGAAATCATTTCGCAGCTCACACCAGGCACCCAGCGTCCAGCTAAACCCCCAGTACAAAAGCGTTAACGGCCAGACCACTCTATCTGTCGCTTTGCCACTTCCGTCGCTGTAGCTCATCTCAAGCCGCTTACGCCCGTTGATGGCATCACGCACCGAACCGAGCTGAGCCGTGGTCTGTTCACTCTGATTGCCGGCCACTGTAGGTACTACCAGGGCGTTCGAATTTAGCTCTCCGCGCATTCGCTCCGGCAGCACCGCATCCACCTTGTTCAGTATGCGGTCGGCCGCAGCCGCCATATCGCTGTCACCCCAACGCTTTGCTACACCTGCACCAAACATAAGCGCCTGTAACTCGTCTTGATCAAACATCATGGGTGGCACCTGATAGCCCCGATGCAGCCGGTAGCCTACACCCGCCTCGCCATCGACCGGCACACCAGAAGCCATAAGGTCAGCGATGTCGCGGTAAACCGTGCGCTCGCTCACCTCAAGCATCTCGGCTAAGTACTTTGCGGTAAGCACACGACCGCGACCCAGCTCCAACACTATCTTGAAAAGACGGTCAGCAGGCCTCATCAGTGGTTCTTCGGGTTAACTGAGCAGCAAATAGGCGCTCTCAATAAGATCTGGGCAGCCCAAGCACATTCTGCGCGATGAAATTCAGCACCATGTTGGTAGAGATGGGGGCCGTTTGCCATAGCCTGACCTCACGCCACTTCCGCTCTATGTGATATTCGCGGGCAAACGCGAACCCACCAAACGTCTGGAAACAGTGATCTGCTGCATTCCAGGCTGCCTCGGAAGTCATTAGCTTGGCAATGTTTGCTGCCTCTCCGCAATCTTCGCCGGCGTCATAAAGTGCCGCTGCCTTTCGCACCATTAACTCTGCAGCTTCAAGTTCGGCATAAGCGTGCGCCAGCGGATGCGCAATACCCTGGTTTTTTCCGATAGGATTACCAAATACCGATCTGTCGTTTGCGTACTCGACACCGCGACGAATGAAATAGCGTCCGTCGCCAAGCGCTTCTGATGCAATTAAGACTCGTTCTGCATTCATGCCTGCCAAAATATTCTTGAAGCCCGCGCCCTCTTCGCCAATGAGCGCATCAGCGGGGATATGCATATCGTTAAAGAACACTTCGTTAGTGTTGTGGTTGATCATGGTTGGGATGGGGCGAATGTCACAGCCCTTGCCGCGCACTTCCCGCAGATCAACCAGAAAAGTCGACAGACCCTCAGTGCGCTTTTTTACCTTATCTACAGGCGTGGTGCGGGCCAGCAGCAGCATGAGGTCTGACTGCAAGGCTCTGCTGGTCCAGACTTTCTGGCCATTCACCACATACTGATCGCCTTGCTTCTCTGCACGAGTTTTAAGCTGGGTGGTGTCAGAACCTGTGGTGGGCTCGGTAACGCCAAAGGCTTGCAGACGCAGGTCGCCACTGGCGATGCCTGGCAAATAGCGCTTTTTTTGTTCGGCGGAGCCATAGCGCAACACGGTGCCCATGGTATACATCTGAGCGTGGCAGGCGGCGGCTGAGCAGCCGTTGGCATGAATGGTTTCCAGAATGACCGAGGCCGCTCTGAGCGGCAGGCCTGCGCCCCCGTACTCCTCAGGAATAAGTGCCGCGAGATAGCCTGACTCGGTGAGCGCATCGACAAACTTGTGCGGATACTCCGCTTTCTCATCCAGGTCCTGCCAGTAGTCCCCGGGAAACTCTGTGCATATCCGTGCGACCTGGTCACGAATATCTGCGTAATCTTCGCCAAGTTCTACTGTTACGTTACTCACTTACTACTGCTCATCTATGTTTCTCTCGGTCGCTAGCGACCCTTAAATTCTGCGCGGCGTTTTTCATTGAATGCGCGCACGCCCTCTAGTCGGTCTTCGGTTGGCACCATGCGGTTGTAGGCCTCAATCTCATAGCGATAACCAATGTGATGGCCGGTTTGTGAAGCCATAGAAATCGACTTCTTGGCCTGCCGCGTGGCGATGGGGCCGTTGGCGGCAATGGCTGAGGCCGTTGCAATCGCTCCAGGCAACAGCTCCGATGCTTCGAATACCCGGTTAACCAAACCCCAGGCCATGGCCTCGTCTGCGCTGAACGGCGCACCGGTCAGAATGATTTCTTTAGCACGCCGTTCGCCAACCGCCCGCGGCAAGTTCTGCGTGCCCATAGACCCGGGCATGATGCCAAGCTTCACTTCGGTCTGCGCAAACTTTGCGCCTTCGGCTGCATAAACAAAGTCGGCTCCTGCCGCAAACTCACAGCCGCCACCAAAGGCAACACCATTTACTGCCGCAATGATGGGCACCGGGCACTCCATCATCGCGAACATGTTCTGTTCAAAGAGCGCGTGCTGTTGCTGCCACTCGTCGTCGGTCATCTCGTTGCGCTGCTTTAGATCGCCGCCCGCGCAAAACGCCTTTTCGCCGATACCCGTGAGCACCACACAACGCGCCTGGGAGGGATCTACGTAGAGCGCCTCCCAAACGGTTTTGAGGTCGGCGCCCATTTGTGTGTTCAGCGCATTGAACACCTCCGGTCGATTGAGTGTGACCTGAACTACATGCTCGGCCACAAGCTCAACCAGCAGCGTCTCGAATGGTCCATACAGCGCCATCGGATTAACTACGACTTGGTAAAGCGCAGAGTCATGCGGTCAGATTCGCCAATGGCATCCATAGCGTCTTTGGTATCTTCACCACCGGCATAGCTTGGGGGCAGCCGCCAAACCACGTCTTCTTCCGTTGGGTTGTCGTTGGCGTTTGCATTGATCTCGCTACTGCCGTCCAAGGTAAACCCGGCTTTGGTAAACATCTCAATAACCGCAGAAGGCTTCAGGTAACCCGCGCGACCCGTGGCCCAGTCATCTGCTGCGTTTTCTGGCGCCCGGTGTTGCACAACACCAACGACGCCACCCGGCTTAAGCATTGTATGGGCCGCTGCGATTGCTTCATCGCGTACACCGGTTTCATTGAAACGATTGAGATTATGCAGCGCGCGTATGAACAACACCGCATCGGCCGTGCCCGCTGCAGACTCAGGTACCGTTGCAAAAGTGAAGCCCTCAGCACCTATGCCGTTACTGTTCCACTCGGCAACGTTACCAGCAAACTTGCCCGTTGCCGCAACACTTTGCGCCACGCGATCTTCCGGCCAGCCGAAGCTGGTCCAGACCGAATCCTGATAGTTAACACCATAGATGGTGCCTTCACCGCCCAGATAAGACGCCAGCACTTTGGTGTACCAGCCACCACCGGGCAGCGCTTCCGCCACGGTCATCCCCGGTTCGATACCAAAGAAGGCGAGTGTCTCGCCAGGATTTCGGGCGCCATAACGGGCCTTGTGATCATCGGATTGGGTATCGAGCGCTGCTTGCAGCGCTTGTTCGTTACTTGTCCCGGTGTCTAGTGCGGAGCTAACGACCTCGCCGGCAGACTCGGCAATGTCGGGCACAATGCTGGATTGGGCGCAGCCCCCTACGACCAGTGCAGCAACCAATGAGGCGAAAAGTGCCAATGATTCTTTTGACTTCAGTGAGAACATAGCTGTAAGTCCTTATATTTAATTAGTTTGTTTATGGAATTGAGCCCATAACATTGATCCACACCTTGGTTAGGAACCAGGGTTGGACCAAACGGGTCAACGCTCAGGATAGCCTGCCGGAGTTGTTATGGAAAAGGGTGTCGACTTTGGTTAACAGCACGTAAATTCACGCCCGGTCAAACCCCGCAACCAGACCCTACAACTAGGCCCTGACCCGGCGCCAACAACATCGACTGGCTCTCATTTGGCTCGCACGACGCTTGTGAGGCACATCCCCGGCACTGATACTTGGGCAGCATCCCAGAAGACCTAAAAGAGCACAGGATATGCCTAACAAACTCGACCAGCTAAAGCTGCTTACGGACGTTGTTGCCGATACCGGCGATATCGACGCCATGCGCAAATTTACCCCGCGCGACGCCACCACCAACCCGTCGCTGTTACTGAAAGCCGCAGATCTTGCCCAGTACCAGCCTTTAGTAGAACAAGCACGGCAGAAAGCTCAAGCCACAGACGGCAACCGAGCTGAACAAGGCGCCGCTGCCTGCGACCATCTCGCCGTACTCATCGGTCGCGAGATCAGCCAGATCGTGCCGGGACGAGTGTCTACCGAAGTAGATGCACGGCTTTCATTTCACACTCAAGCCACCGTCACACGCGCACAGCAAATCATAGATGCCTATCAGGAGTTGGGCGTAGGCCGCGACCGAATTTTGATCAAGATCGCATCAACCTGGGAAGGCATCGAAGCCGCTCGCCAGCTCGAGTGCGAAGGCATTAACTGCAACCTCACCCTGCTCTTTGGATTCGAGCAGGCCATGGCGTGCGCCCAGGCCGGCGTTACCCTCATCTCACC
This sequence comes from uncultured Pseudomonadales bacterium, assembly GCA_964519335.1. Lineage (GTDB taxonomy): Bacteria > Pseudomonadota > Gammaproteobacteria > Pseudomonadales > Azotimanducaceae > JALZVT01. The sequence continues at coordinate 25,872 of CAZFIA010000036.1, read as the reverse complement.
CTTTGTGGGACGCATCCTCGATTGGTACAAAGCAAACAATCCAGAGGCAACTTACACAGCGGCCAATGACCCCGGTGTTGCTTCGGTAAAACGAATCTACAACTTCTACAAGGCCAACAAATTCGAAACCGTGGTAATGGGCGCAAGCTTCCGCAGCTCGGACCAGGTTCTGGCCCTCGCTGGCTGCGATCGCTTAACCATTAGCCCAGACTTACTTGAAGAGCTTGCAGCGAATACGGGCCCGCTGGACGAAGAACTAAAAGAACAGGGTGCGGTTAGCGAAGATACCAACGTCGAACTCTCAGAAGACCAGTTTCGCTTTGCAATGAATGATGACGCGATGAGCACCGAGAAACTCGCAGAAGGCATTCGCAAATTCGCCGCAGATCAGCGCCTGCTAGAAGATAAACTTCTCGCCTGATCTGAAATACAGGGAGCAAACCATGCCCAACTACCTACTGGCTTACCACGGCGATGAAACCCTGCCGGAAACACAAGCCGAAATTGACGAACTTATGAGCGCCTGGCACAAATGGTTTGCCGAGCTCGGCGACGATGTGATCGACGGTGGTAATCCGGTGAGTGAGTCTTACACGCTACAACCAAATGGTGATATCCAGTCGAACGGCGGACCAAATCCGATCACCGGCTACGGCATCATCCGCGCATCAGACCTCGCGGATGCTCAAGCCAAAGCACAGGGCTGCCCCGTGCTCAAAGAAGAAAGCGGGTCCATCGAGCTTGCGCAAATTGTGGAGATGTAAACTATCCCCGAGTTTCGTCCAGCTTTAGCTGAAACTCGCCTGAGGATTTACCGGCCACAACGGGCGCGCGGTGCTCTGGCGCGGAAACACGCCAATGTTGTGCGTGCTTAAACCAGGCGGATCCGCGGTCACAATCGCGTGCGCGAGGGTCTGAAAGCAGGCGCGAAAGTGGCTGCTCGATTTCAACGCCACCAGGTCATAGCGCATTACATCGATACCCAGCGCAAGAAACGGCTCACAATCAAAGGTTTGCGAACGGCGCGAGCCCACCACTACATCAACGCCGTCAATCACTAGTCGCGCCATGGGACCTAGATTTAGCGGCATGCCTTTGAACATGTGCTGCAGTATCAGCCGCCCATCGTGCAAAGATTTCACCTGCGCACTCGCGCGCACGGGGGTACCATGCAGATCGTCCGTACGCGCTCCAAGCTCAACGTTAATGGTGGCGCCTGTACCTGCCGCATGAGCCTCAGCTGCGGTAACAGGGTCGACGATAAAACCAAAACAGGCGCGCTTGCCGTCTGCTCGTCCTAGCTTTGCATCCAGCATCGCACGCAACAGATGTGTGCCATCACCCGGCGTACCTGCACCGCAGTTGTCAGAAGTTTCGTGAATCACAACGGGGGCGTTGGCCGTAAATGAGTCTCTCGCTTCGGCCGCCTGCAAGGCCTGCGTAACCGCTTCATCAGCACTGAGGCTAATGGGTCTGAAGGATTCGCGCTCATTCCACACGCTGAGCGCAAGCTCGTGAGCAAGCGACTCCGCGCCCTGCCGCGTCATGCCTTCAGAGCCCCCATCCAGATTTTCAAAATAGGTCACCACTATGGTGCTCCCCACATGCTCGATGTCGGTGTAGGGGAAACCATGGAACCAGCTAATATCCACTACCGATTCAGTCGCCTCGCGCTTGAGCACCCTATCAAGCGTTGATGCCCCTATACCTTCAAAGGTTGTAGTCGTCGGCAACAACAACGGCGCGTTCACAACAACACAACGCGCGAGCTTCGCCGAATCCACCATAGCGACCGCATGCTCAACCGCAGCCTCAGCCTGAGTGTGCAAATCAATATGCGGGTATTGATGACAGGCAAAGACGCCGTTCAAGGCATCACACATTCGCTGCGTGATGTTACCGTGCAAATCAAAGCTTGCGGTTATGGGCACCAACTCACCCACTAGCTCGCGCACGCGGCTCGCAAGCTCTCCTTCCAAATCTTGAATCCCTTCGACAACCCCGGCGCCATGGAGCAGCAGCACAACAGCGTCTATGCCACCCTCTTGCTGTGCAGCGGCAATTCCCTCAACAATCTCATCAGCAAAGGCTTCGAACGCCTGTCGCTCGATAGTGGCTGATGGCTGAGTCTGCGCAAACAGAATAGGTACGGCCTGAACACCAAATCGCTCGCAAGCTGTTGCTGCCCCTCCAACGTCGGTCTCCTGCCCAGCAGCCGCAAGCATTTGCTTGCCACGCAGGCAGTGAAAGGCATCAGCCTTTGTCACGCCCTGACAATAGGTATTGGTTTCATGAGAAACACCGGCAAGAACAACGCGCATAACTGACTCTGTAACACTCAAAAGCTGAGGTTTCTAGGTTAGCTCAAAGCAACGACCATGGCTGCAATACCCATTAACCGCTCTTTCACAGGTTTGACGCACCTTCACAGGCGGCAGATACTCGCGCAATGACCCTTACGGAACTCGGGTGGCGACACTTCTTCGCCCAGCAAGTCTCTCTGGATGACCTCGAAAGTCTGCGTCCTGCGCGCGTGATGAACATCGAACGTAGCACGCTGGGGTTAAATCACGAAGACGGCAGCAGCACGGCAGAACTCGAACTGCACTGGCAGCAGCTACCTCCAGAATCACGCCCCACCGTTGGTGACTGGGTTCTCATCGATGAGACAGGATTACCGCAACGCCTGCTCGAGCGGCAGAGCGTATTCAAACGCAAGGCGGCGGGCGAGCGCGCTGACGTGCAGCTTATTGGTGCTAACGTCGATACCTTGTTTGTTGTCAGTTCCTGCAACATGGACTTCAACGTCTCGCGACTTGAACGCTATCTTGCCTTGGCGCTCGACGCTCAGGTGACGCCCGTCATTGTGCTTACCAAACAAGACCTGGCGGATGCAGAAACCTATCGGCAACAGGCCAAAGGCATGCGGCCAGATCTCGACGTACTCGCCGTAAACTCTCTCGATCCAGAGTCAATCGCTGACCTGCGCCAGTGGTGCGGAAAAGGTCAAACCGTTGCGTTGGTTGGCTCTTCAGGCGTGGGCAAATCAACGCTACTAAATACGCTGGTCGGCGAGACCGTCGCAATTACCGGCGCCATAAGAGAAGACGACGCCAAAGGTCGCCACACCACGACCAGCAGATCACTGCATCACTTGCCCAATGGCGGATTAGTGCTCGACAGCCCCGGCATGCGCGAACTCAAACTCACCGACGTCGCTGCGGGACTGGGTGAAGTATTCGATGATATCGAAGTTTTGTCCCATCAGTGCCGGTTCAAAGACTGTGACCACCAGCAGGAGCCCGGGTGCGCCGTCACCGCGGCAATCGAAGACGGAACACTGGAATCACGTCGCCTTGAGAATTATCGAAAACTGCTACGAGAAGATGCCCACAACACCCAATCTATCGCCGAGCGGCACAACCGGGCGCGCAAGTTTGGCAAGAATGCAAAAGCCCGCAATGCGTTCACCGACAAACGCAAATAGCAGCAGACGCTAATCCGATCAGCTAGTCTCAGCCGGCTTACCTGGCGCAAGAAGCGTAACCAGTACCATGACGCCAATGGCCGCCGTCATGGAGTACAGTGCCGGATAGCCTGATGGAAACACCGGTTCCGCATTGCCTAACACCGTCACCCAAACCGCCGGACCCAGCACAACGAGTGACACCGTAGTAACAAGACCAGTAATGCCGCCAGCTACCGCCGCTCTAGTCGTAAAACGCCGCCAGTACATAGCAAAGATCAGCAAAGGAAAGTTGGTACTGGCGGCCACCGCAAGCGCCAAAGACACCAGATAGGCAACGTTCTGGCCCTCAAACGCCCAGCCAAGAACAATGCAGATCAAGCCAACGCCAATAGTGGTGAGCCGCGACACCCGAACTTCTTGCGCTTCCGTAACCTCACCCCGGCGCAACACACCCGCATAGAGGTCGTGAGAAACCGCAGAAGCACAGGCAAGCGTTAACCCAGCAACTACCGCTAGGATAGTCGCGAAAGCAACCGCCGCCATAATTCCAAAGAACACATCCCCGCCAACCTGTCGCGCCAAATGAATCGCCACCAGGTTTTCACCACCAAGCACCTTCCCCGCCTCGTCATAATAAGCGGCGTTACCCTGCACTAAAGCGATCGCACCCCAGGCAACTATAAACAGGATAATCATGTTTACGAAAGCAACGCACCCCGCAGCGACAACTGCAGATTTGCGCGCCTCGCGCGCGTTGGGAACGGTAAAGAAGCGCATGAGCAAATGGGGCGAACCCAGCAGGCCAAACGCAAGACCTAGCCCAAGCGAGAGCGCTGATAGCGGATCGAGATCTAGCCCACCAAATCCCAGCAGCAGTGCGCCATCTTCATGATTTTCGCTGGCGGCCGCATGCAGGTTCGCGATTGAATAATCAAACTCGCCGAGTGTTAAGAGCCCAAGCGTTGCGATACCCAATAACAAGAGCACCGCTTTGGTGATCTGCACCCAGGTGGTGGCCAGCATCCCGCCAAGCCCCACGTAGAGCACCATCAAAAAACTAACCAGCACAACGGCCCAGGTGTAATCGATAGCAAACAACACCTGTATCAGCGCGCCCGCGCCCACTATCTGAACCATTAGATACATCAGCGCAGAAACCAATGCCGTGACAGAGCCCAACGCTCGCATGGGCACCTCGTCGAGTTGTCTGGCCAACACATCAGTGAAGGTGTACTTACCTAGTGCCCGTAGCTTGTCTGTCATGAAAAACACAAACACGGCAAAGGCTACCATCGAGGCACCCAGATAGATCCCCGCATCGAGCCCGACGGCAAACACGAGAGCAGTGGTACCAAGCAAGGTAGCACCCGACACAAAATCGCCGGTAATCGCGAGGCCATTCTGCGTACCAGAGATGCGCCCGCCGGCCACGTAAAAATCTTCGGCGTTATTAATTCGGCGCGCAGCAACCGCCGTGATGCCAAGCGTTATCGCAATGATGGCTACAAAACAACCAATGGCAACCAGGCTCATCGCTCAGCCCGGTTCATATGAACAATGCCAAAGACAACGGGCAGTATATGAATCGCCAGCAGCAGCCATACACCCAGTGGTAAGGGTCCAAGTGCCGTGCTCATCAGTTCTCGCCCTGCTGCTGCACCCACCATCACCAACACAAAACAAGCAAAGCACAGCAAAGCAACACCAAGACCAAAACGCGAAACGTCCCGTTTCATAAGCTACCCCTCAAAACGTCACGCATTCTAGCCGCGTGCCACCTCACTATGCGACGATTCATTCATGGGAGAGACGAATCTACTGTTCACGCTATCGAGCTGCCTGGCCTGCATGGCGCTCGTTGCCGTTATCGCCTGGCTGAAGACGCGCGGCGAAGTGGGGTCTGCCGACGGCTATTTCCTTGCTGGACGAGGCCTCACAGGGACCTTCATCGCAGGCTCTCTGCTGCTCACCAACCTATCTGCCGAGCAGCTCATTGGCCTGAACGGATCTGCTTTTGCGCACAACATGTCCAGCATGGCCTGGGAGGTCACCGCTGGCGTGGCAATGATTGTGATGGCCCTGGTGTTTCTGCCGCGCTACCTAAAGGGCGGTTTCTCGACGCTGCCAGAGTTTCTAGAGAAGCGTTACGACGTCGGCGTCAGACGGCTTTCGGCTGTTCTGTTTCTGGTGGGCTACGGCCTAATCACCATTCCCTCTGTGCTCTATTCGGGTGCCCTCGCCGTGTTGCGCCTGTTTGATGTGCCAGGTCTGTTGGCCGTCAGCCACGAAACGGCCCTACTTGTCACTATCTACGTTATCGGCTGCGTCGGCGGCGTTTACGCCATCTTTGGTGGGCTTAGAGCGGTGGCCGTCTCTGACACCATAAACGGCGTCGGCCTACTGATTGTGGGCACCATGGTGCCTTTGTTTGGCTTGCATGCATTGGGACAAGGCGATATCTCAGCGGGCATCAATCTGTTGCTTGCAGAGCACCCCGAAAAACTCAATGCCATTGGTGCTGCTGATGACCCAACACCATTCGGCACGCTGTTTACGGGCATGATTCTGGCCAACCTGTTTTATTGGGGCACAAATCAATACGTTATTCAGCGCACTCTAGCTGCACGCGATCTAGCGCAGGGGCAAAAGGGTGTATTGCTTGCAGGCTTCTTCAAGCTACTAGTTCCCTTCTTTATGATGCTGCCCGGTGTTATCGCGTACCACCTATACAACGGCGAACTCACCACCATGGATCTGGCTTATCCCGCTCTGGTTGCGGATGTGTTGCCTGTGTATCTAGGAGGCTTCTTTCTTGCAGTATTGCTGGGCGCAGTCTTCAGCTCGTTTAACTCGCTTTTGAACAGTGCCGCGACCTTGTTTTGTCTCGATATCTACAAACCGCTCTGCAAATCGCCACCCGATGACAAACAACTAATAAGAATCGCAAAGCGCGCAAGCGTTATCATCGCCTTGTTTTCATTTATAACTGCGCCTTTGCTGCAGTTCGCACCCGAAGGCCTGTGGCAGATCATTCGCATATTCACGGGTTTTTATAATATCCCCATCATTACGCTCGTGCTGTTTGCCTTGTGGAATCCACGGGTCCCAGCGCTAGCGGCAAAAGTGTGCGTAGGGTTTCATATAGTCGCTTATGCGGGACTGCGGTTTGTCTGGCAGATAGATCTCAACTTTATTCATATCTACGCGCTGCTGTTCTGCATAGAAGTGGCGTTGATGTGGGGCATTACAATCTACCGACCAGGACCGGTGCGCAAAGAATTCGCACGCGCCCAACCCGGACAGCCAGCAGTCAACCTCACGCCCTGGCGCTGGGCAAAGCCCGTTTCTGCCCTTTTGTTCGCCGGGATAGTCGGTTTGTATCTGTTGTTTTCGCCGCTGGGAATCGCTATCTAAGCCATCCGCGGCAGGCGCCTAGGCCAGCGTGAAAAAATCGGCCCTTGGCGTTGCAGTGTCGTCGTACACCGGCTCAACAGCATCTACCCGGTACTTATTGTTGTCAGCGCCGGCCAATCCCACCTCCCGCAACATGCCACCCATGTTGAAGTAGTTTTCGTGCTGAAAGTGGGCGGCAAGAGAGGCCTCATCCTCCCACAGCTCGTAAACGCAAATGCGTCCCGGTGTGCAAGGATCAGGGTTGAATACGTAGGCATGACAGCCCGGTTCATCGTCACGCGTTGCCTTTTGCAAAGGAATGGCGCGCTTCATGGCCTCATCCAAACGGCTGTGGTCTTCCAGGTCGATAGTGCCCGCAATAATAATCATGATGTCTCCCCACTCTAGGTATAGTTATCAATGGTTTTACCTAAGCCAAAGTCTGCACTGCCAGAGCGGCCTTGTCATTCGCCGACAGACTCACCACTATTACCCACTTCCGGGGAGGGAAAGGGCGAATGACCAAGAAGCAATCAACATCAAAAGAAACGGCTCAGGGCGCTGATATCGAGGAGCTGAAAAAACAGTTCCTAAACCTGCAGTTCGACACCAAAGACTTTGTGCTGGATGCGCAAAAGCTCACCACGGCCGCCACTATGAGCGGCGAAACCCAGGGCCGCTATTGCGACCCGGAGCACCCGGACTTTCAGGCGCTGCCTACCTATATCGCGAGCCTTGCGGCTGGTAGGCACTTGCCCGTCGATTTCCCGCGCCTCGGGGGTATCCCTATGGATGGCGGCAAAGCGGTAACCTGCCACGCACCAGTCAGAGCCGGCATCAAGCTCACAGGCAAAACCCATCTACACGATATCTATGACAAACAAGGGCGCTCCGGGCGCATGCTCTTTATGGTCTCGCGCATGGAAATATTTGATGAGTCAGGCACGCACCTGGCCAGCAGTGACTCACGCATGGTCGTTCGGGAGAAGCCAGCAAAATGAGTAACCAAACTATAAATTCATTAGCAGACGTTGAGTTCGGCGCGGAACTCACCACCTTCACACCCGATACCTCACTGGACGTAGTGCGGCCCTTCGCCGAATCGGTCGGCTGGGGCGGCGGCAGATTCGACAGTCACGAGAAAGCCCGCAAAGAAGGTCTGCCCGGCGCGTTGGTACCCGGCATCATGGCCATGGGTTTCTTAACCAGCATGATCCACCGCTGGGCGCCCACGGCTAATGTCGAGAGCATAGACACGGTGTTTCGCGCACCCCTTATTGCTGACGACCCGTGCAAGGTTGATGCGGTAGTAACCGACATCGACGAAGACAACGGACTGGTTGAACTGGATCTCACAGTGAAAAACGAAAGGGATGAAACCCGGGTGTTTGGTACTGCAAAAGTGAGCATCGGCAAAAGCTAGGGCGTGACGAGTATCTTCGCGTGCTTATCGGGTGAACGCAGACGTTCAAACGCATCGGCTACGCCTTCAAGGCCCACCTGATCGGTAACCAAACCGGCAACATCAAATTTGCCGTCGGCGATATGAATCAGTGACTCAGAAAATTCCCCCGCCGAATACCCCAACACATACTGCACGTTCAACTCCTTGTTGATGGCAATAAGAGGGCGCGCGTGGTCCATTTGCAAGCAAACCCCAACGACCACAATGCGCGTATTTTGTGGAACACCAGCAAAGATTGAATCAAGCATCCCTGGCACGCCGACACATTCAAACACTACAAGTTCTTTCGCCGAACGAACCTCTGCGCTACTAAACGCATCGTCCGTTTGAGGATCGACTAGCGATGATGCTCCCTGCACAACAGCAAAGTTACGCCGTCCACTCGAATAGTCCGCGCCGACAATGGCATCAATGCCCGCCGCCTTAAGCGCCGTGATAACTGCAAGGCCTACGGGCCCGCAACCAATCACCAGCGCAGTTTCAGAACCGTTAAGCCGCGCTTTGTTGACCGCGTGATAACCCACCGCCATGGGCTCGGTTAAGGCTGCAGCTGAAACCGGTGTGCCGCTGGGCACGGGTAACAACAACCGCTCAGAAAGAACCATGTACTCACTAAAGCCACCCGGTATCTCTGGGTCGTAGCCCACCGCCACCGGCGTCTCCCGCAACAATACGGGCATGGAACACACGAGCTGCCCCACAGATAGCTCGCGCTTGCAGTCCACGCCAAAATCCACCACTTCGGCGCAAAACTCATGCCCCAGAACCACCGGGGCAAAGCTTGTTAACTTAAAGGCGCCCCCAGTCTCTCGGCTGGTGGCCACAAAGTCGTCGGTGTGGGCCGCGGCATGCAGATCTGATCCACAGATACCACAGGCGGATGTGCGCACTAGAACCTCACCCGGCCCCGGCTTTGGCGTGTCCCGGGTATCTACCCAGATCCGACCCCGCTCCATCAAAGCGACTTGCATAGCGCTCTCCCCCGCAAAAATTGACATTGGTCTAAAAGTAGACTTTATTAGTTGCCATAATATTAATTTATGGGTTTAACAGGGCGTACTGCAGCCCTGACCCTAGGATTCTGCCATGCGCACCCAGATAGATATCAAGCGCCTGCGTTACATCGTAGAAATTGCTCGCTGCGAGTCAATTACGACTGCCGCCGAAACACTGTCACTCACACAACCGGCGCTGACCCGCAGTGTCGCTGAAGTAGAGAGCGAACTGGGCACTAAGCTGTTTCATCGATTGCCCCGCGGCGTGCAGCTCACAGAAACCGGCGAACGCTTTGTGCAGCGCGCGCGCCAGGTAATCAGTGACGTTGATGATCTGGTCACCGACATCCGCGATGCGACAACAGCGTTGTCCGGGCGGCTTAGAATTGGTGTGGCACCCGCCGGCTATGTGAACTATCTACTGCCAGAACTCACAACGATTGCCCGTGATCATCCCGATGTGCGGGTAGAGACCATTAGTGGTTCGGCACAGTCATTGTGCCCAAGGCTTTTGCGCGGTGAACTCAACCTTATGATTGGGCCGTCAAGCTATCTGAATCGCTGGAAGGAACTGCATATTCAGGAGCTACGCGAACTGCACTTCGGGGCATTAATGCGCAAAGATCACCCGCTACGCGACAAAAAAAACCTCTCTGAAGTGGATGTGCTGGCGTACCCTTTGATCTTGCCAAGCAGCGTAGAGGCGGTCTATTCAGACACCGCGCAGCGCTACGCCTTCCATAGCCTCACTCCGCCGCAACCACGTTATGTGACAGATAGCTTCGAAGCGGTAAGGGCACTCATCAAAGATAGCGACACCTGGTTTCCCATACACTACCCGTCACAGCACGCGGCCGAAGAACTGAAAAGCGAATTTTGGGTGCTTGAGGGTGTGGTAGAACTACCCCAGCACACCATTAGCCTCGCCCATGCCGCCCAACAACCAAAGAGCCCCGAAGCGGAGCTGTTCGAGTCTCTTATTCTCGAACGCCACGGAATTGCGGGTTAGAAAGAGTGTATCCTGCGGGCACATAAACCCCGTGGCTCGATTTATGCTTTCTACTGCACGTAATGCCTAAGCGCGAACCCCGCCTGTCATTGCTCATCAATCTTCCGGATGAACCCGCGGCCCTTGCGCGCGCACTAGAGCCCTTTGCACGACAAAATATCAATCTCACGCACATCGAATCCCGGCCAGCAAAAGATCAGCGTTTTGATATTTTTGTGAACTGTGAAAGCCAGGAGAATCAATCCGCCATCGCCTCGGTTATCGAAGAACTGCAGAACTTTGGCGCAACACTTTTGGTACTCGACGATCGCACAGTTCCCTGGTTTCCAAGACAGATTTCTGAGCTTGATGAGATTGCCAACGGCACACTTGACGCAGGCAATCACCTGTCGTCAGACCACCCTGGCTTCAACGACAAAAGCTATCGAAAACGCCGCGGCGAGATAGACGCACTGGCCCGAAACTATCGGCACGGTGATGAAATTCCCTTCGTCGAATACACGGCAGAAGAAAACCAGACCTGGCAGACAGTGTTCGAAACCTTGCGTGAAATGCATAAGCAACACGCCTGCAGCGCTTATCTAAGAGCGCTCGAAGAACTGCAGACACACTGCGAATTCTCCACTGAGAAAATTCCCCAGGGACAAGCCATCAGCCAGTTCATCACCGACCGTACGGGCTTTCGATTACGTCCCGTAGCCGGTTTACTCAGCTCGCGCGATTTTCTAAACGGTCTCGCTTTCAGAGTGTTCTTCTGCACTCAGTACATACGCCACCCGTCGACGCCCTTGTACACACCAGAACCCGACCTCTGCCACGAGCTACTGGGTCACGCCCCCATGTTTGCTGACTCGGCTTTCGCAGATTTTTCTCAGGAGATTGGGTTGGCAAGCCTCGGTGCAAGCGATGCGGAAGTTACACGGCTCGCGCGTTGTTACTGGCACTCTGTTGAATTTGGTTTGCTGCGCGAACACGGCAAACTAAAGGCCTATGGCGCGGGTTTGCTTTCGAGCTTCGGCGAACTTCAATACGCGTGCGAGCCAACAGCGAGTAAGGATCGACCAGCCCCCGAAGTACTGTCCTGGATTCCCGAACAGGCCGCCGATCAAGACTTTCCAATTACCGACTATCAGCCCCTGTACTTTGCAGCAGCGTCGTTACAAGACGCAAAACACCAGATGCGTGAGTTTTGCCGTAATCTCTCGCGGCCCTTCTACGCGCGCTTTAATTCCGCAACCGAGAGTATTTGGGTAGATCGTGCGGTCAAGCGATCGCAAACCAAATGCTGATCCGAGATCGAGCTGTAAAACGCGGCGTAGAGGCCGGCAGCTATCCGCTCGAAGCACTGGCTACAGATAGCTCACTTATCAGGGCTGAGACCGACAGAGACCCGATCAGTTTAGCCGCAGCCAACCCGGTTAAAGTTGCGAGCAGTGACACCGAAACGGCGCTCGCGTCTGCAGCACTGGATCACCTCAGGTTTTTCGAACCTTTCCTGCGCGGCGAGTGCGCGCCACAAAAAGCGCCGGTACCCGATGAGATTGCCTTACGTACCCGGGAAATCAAAGGCGCGGCCTACTATTTGGATGCGAGCCTCGTTGGCATCTGCCAACTGCCTGCCTCCGCGTGGTGCAGTGATGCAGATGATCCAGGTAAGCAGAGCCACAGCCATGCAATCGTCATAGTGGTATCTCACGGCCGCGCCGCCGAGCCAAACACGCTTGCTGCAGACTGGCTGAACGGTGCCGAAGATAAAATTGCGCGCATGCGTGCAGCAGAAATCGCCGCTTGCATCGCCGGACACATTCGCACACTTGGATTTGAAGCCACCGGTCATGTCCCCGGATATTCACAGGTCGATCTCGATCGACTCGCCATACTCTCAGGTGTTGCACAGCGAAAAACTAACCCGCAATCAAAGGCTATAAAAACACCGTTCTTTGACGACTTCGAACTGGCAGCCATCACCTGCAATTACGAACTCAACTACCAGCAACCACTCGCACGAGATGCATCGTTTAATAAGCTGCACCATTGGCTGGGTATCAATGGCGCCACCTCAGGGCGTGAGCACGCGCGTTTGAAGAAACGCCCACCTCACTACTCGCGCTATCCAATGGAGACCCTTACGCGCGTCTCACGCCCCACTACGCTAATTCTTGATGACGAAATACCGCGCGTACCGCAACGCGCCAACTTCTTTATGCGCGCGCGCGGCGGCGATCTGGGTGCCAAAGCGCAGCGCGAGGTCAGCCGCTTTGCCTTCAAACATCCGCTCACCCACGGAATGATGGGTCCGCTGCGTGCGCTGGTGCCGCATCAGGATGACGAGCCACAACTCCAAGAGGGCCAAGAGGGCAAAGCCAAACTAGGTGATGCAAAAGCCAACACCCGGGCCATACACACCCTCGCCTATCATCTTGGCGTCGATCTCACCGGCATCTGCGAGATACCTGAGTACGCCTGGTATTCCCATCGCCCTGACGGCACAGCGACCGATCCGTATCACAAGTACGCAGTAGTGATGCTGATTGATCAGGGTTACGACACTATGGAAGGCGCCAGCGGCGATGACTGGATTTCGGGTTGCCAGTCTATGCGGGGCTACCTGCGCGGGGCAGAAGTCGCCGGCGTTATGGCCAACTTCCTGAAACGAAACGGTCAGGATGCACGGCCTCAAACCAACGCTGACAGCGACGTGCTGCAAATTCCGCTGGTGTTACTTGCAGGGCTTGGCGAGCTGAGCCGCATTGGTGAGCTCGTGCTCAATCCGTTTGTCGGCCCGCGGTTCAAGTCCGTCGTGCTCACCACCGACTTACCGCTTGTACCCGATCAACCCATAGACTTCGGACTGCAAGAGTTTTGCGGCAATTGTCTGAAATGCGCCCGAGAGTGTCCGGTTGCGGCCATCCCCTTTGGCGACAAGGTTATGTTCAACGGCTACGAAATCTGGAAACCAGATGTCGAACGCTGCACAAACTATCGAGTGACAAACCCCAAAGGCTCCGCTTGCGGTCGCTGCATGAAGACCTGCCCGCTCAACAAGGTAGTGACTGCAGATGGCGCGCTCACTCATAGAATAGGCAGCTGGCTGGGCATCAACGCACGCTGGCTTAAGAAGTGGCTCGTACCCATCGCAGTTAAGTTTGATGATCTACTGGGATACGGTCGGAGAAACCCGGTAAAGCGCTGGTGGCTGGATCTGGAAATTGTTGATGACGCGGTGCAAGCACCTCGCGGCACCAATGAACGAGACCTCGATCTCACCCGCGATACCACCGGCAAAAAATCTCCCGTGGGCTACTACCATGCGGCGGACATGCCGCTGCCCGATGCAAAACAGCCCCTACTCACCAATCATCGCGAGGCGATCAAACGAGCAGCGGTTGTCGAAACTGTAGACGAGGCACGGCTTCGAGTGGCAAACGCTGGGCCCCGCCCCACGCACTACATCGCAGCGCGCGAGATTCAAGACTGAGAGGCAGAAGGAATTTCGTTAAACGGTAGCCCTTTGTCTGCGCGCAAGCCTTCCGGCAATCCCAATACCCGCTCGGCAATGATATTGCGCAGGATCTGATCGGTACCCCCTTCGATGCGCACCGCCGGCGAGCGCAAAAGCATTGCCTGAAACCGTGCGTTGCCTTCTGCAATAGTGGGATCGACGATTAGCGCCCCCGGCCCCTGCAAATCGATCGCGTACTTCGCAATGTCTTGCATCATGCCGCCAGCGACCAACTTGCCAATCGAGTTCTCTGGTCCAGGTACTTCCCCCTTCGATAGCGCGCTGAGCGAACGCGCTGCTGTATTGCGAAGACCCGCTGCCTTCGCGTGCCAGTCGGCAAGCTTTGATCGAACGGCCGGGTTATCTACCGCACGGCCGTTGTCTAACGGCAGCGCATCAACCAGTTCCTGCAGTTCGGGAACGCCAGTCGCGATACTGCCACCAATAGCCAATCGCTCATTCATTAAGGTGGTGAGTGATACGCGCCAGCCATCACCCACGCCACCTAAACGCTGGCTGTCGGGAATACGGACGTCGTCAAAATAAACCTCGTTAAAGCCGCTCTGACCATTGACCTGTTTGATGGGGCGAATATCGACACCAGGAGATTTCATATCCAGCCAAAACATGGTGAGCCCTTTGTGCTTGGCAACAGAGGAATCTGTACGGGTAATCAAAATACCGTAGTCGGAATAGTGAGCGCCCGATGTCCAGATTTTTTGGCCGTTGATCACCCAGTCATCGCCATCTTGTTCAGCGCGCGTTCGCAGTCCCGCCAGATCAGAACCGCCATGGGGTTCGGAAAATAGCTGACACCAAACCTCTTCACCGCTGGCAAGCTTCGGCAACAACCGCTCTTTTTGCTCTTCACTCGCATACGCCATAAGCGTGGGACCACACATGCCCTGACCAATAATAAAGCTGCCGGTTAGCTTGCCGTACACGCCTTCTTCTTCACGCCAGATTACGTTTTGAATTGGGGTCGCGTCACGCCCGCCGTAGTCCTTCGGCCAATTGATGCAAGCCCAGCCAGCATCGGCTTTCACTTTTTGCCAGCGCTTGGCCGCCTCGAGCGGGTCTTCGTCGCCGGTGTTCGTTCCACCAAAGGTAGACGATGACAAGGGTTCGGCGAGGTGGGTCGGCGCGTTTGCAGCAATCCACTCCCGCACTTCGGTGCGGAACGCAGCTTCTTCTGGGGTATCGTTAAAATCCATAATTACTCTTCTTTAAATCAGCTATTTGTTGTTCAAGCCGCAGTGGTACGCGGAATGGCAGCGATCAGTTTGTCTTCCCACTCGGCAAGTCCACCAAGCTGCAGGGCGAGATAGTTGGAGCGCCGGTAGTACAGATGACAGTCGAACTCCCAGGTAAAACCCATGCCGCCGTGAACCTGAATGTTGTCACGCGAACACAACTGATAGGCCTGGGTTGCTGAAACACGAGCTGTAGCCGCGGCAAGGGGAAGCTCTGGTGAATCACTATCGAGCGCCCAGGCGGCATAGAAGCAGTTGGACTCTGCGAGTTTTAGCGCAACGTACATATCCGCCATGATGTGCTTGAGCGCCTGAAACGAACCAATCGCCTGACCAAACGCAAAGCGTTCTTTCGAGTACTCAACGGCCATGTCAAGCGCGCGCTGTGCGCCACCCAGCTGTTCGAAAGCAAACAATACAGCCGCTCGGTTGTGAATCATTTCAAGTTCTTGCCAACCTTTGCCCGGCTCACCCAATTGTTGCGCCGCACTTCCGCTAAAGCCAAGCGTTGCGCTGTCGCGCGTTGGATCAACGGTCTCCACCTGATCCCTCGTAACCCCGTTATCGCGTAGATCGCAAAGATACAAACTAACCCCGTCGCTATCGCGCGCTGCGACCACCGCCATGTCAGCGGCACCGCCATCGGGCACAAGCAGCTTGCTGCCCGTGAGCGATGCGCCATCTGCCTTAAGTTGAATGCTTGCCTCGGTAAATGACTCAGCGCTTTCAACAACAGCAAGCGCACCGCGCAGCTCGCCGCTTGCAAGCTTTGGCAGCCAGTTCGATTGCTGTTCTTCGGTGCCCAGCTTTACTAGCGCCTCTGCAACCAGATACACGGTCGAAGAAAACGCATTGGGTACCAGAGCAGCGCCTGCTTCCTGCGCTACCAGGCACAGCGGCAGATAGCCTGCGCCCGAGCCGCCGAAACGCTCGGGAATGGCAGTGCCCATTAGCCCCATCTCGGCAAGGCCTTGCCACACTTGATCAGCCGCTCCGGCATCACCCTCCAGCACTTTGCGCACAACATCGGTACCGCAGCGCTCTGAAAGCAATTTGGCCGTTTGATCGCGGACCAACTGGTCGTCTTCAGAAAAATCGAAATTCACTTAATAAATACCTCTAAGGCTATGTTCTATATACCTTTATGCAGCCAGCTCTCTGAGCAATTGCATAGACTCGCTGCGCTCTTCGGGCGTCAGGCCAAATATTGTCGGCGCAAAGTCTGTGGCACCGGCCTCTGCGATCCGGCCGATATGATCGGTGACCTCGCTCCTGCCGCCAAGTACAGCAACGCCTGAGGGTGAGCTGACACCTTCGCGCTCAAACATCGCTTTGTACGATGGCAACTTTCCGTAGCTGCCTAGAGTTGCATCAATGGCCGCTCGAACCTTGTCCGGTTCGGCCGTTACGCACAATGGCAAAGAGGCAAGAATGCGCGGCGCAGGTTTACCCGCCGCATCCGCCGCTGCGTTAATGGTTGGCGCAATGTGCTCTGCAATTGTTTTTTCTCCCACCCAGGCAAGCGTGGTGCCGTCTGCGAGCCTGCCCGTCACTCTCAACGCTTGCGGACCGAGGGCCGCAACCAACACAGGAACTGGGGCTGCCGGTTTCTTGAACACCCGCGCGTTGCAACTAAGCAGCTCGCCTTCAAATTCAACCTTACCTTCGGTAAGCAGCGGCACCAGAATAGACAGGTATTCGCGCAGGTGCCGAATGGGCTTGGAAAATTCAATTCCAAGATCGGCCATCATTGTTTGGTGCGACAACCCAATGCCTAGCGTAAACCTACCGTCGAGAGCATCAGCCGCTGTGAGCGCTTGTGCGGCGAGTGCCATCGGGTTGCGAGGAAAGCTCGGAATAATCGCGGTGCCAAGCTCAAGCTCCGGCACCTTTTGACCCGCAACCACCAGCGCGGTTATGGCATCAAAGCCACCGGTGGGATGATCTGCGAGCCAATAGCTATTGAAGCCTGCGTCTTTAGTACTGGCGACATCGCCGGTTATGCGCGCAAGGTCCGCCTGTGCCACCGAACCGGTACCGTTAAAGCCTATTTTCATAGTGTGAGCTGCCCCTATTCATTTCCCTCCACGACACCCCACTTTAGGGAAGGCTCACGCCAATGCCAATGCTTTGGCGAGCTATATGGGGAATACCGCTGTCAGACTGACGGTTTAACGACCAACGCTCAAAAGCGCCCGTTGTTTATTGGGAGGCACTCAATCAGATGCCAAGTGTTTCGCACATTCATAGGCTGCGCTTTGCAACACTCTATCGCTTCACCTGCGCAGCTCCAGAGCATCAATGGTCCGCAAACTCACTTGTTTGGTTTTACTCGTTTGGATAACAGGATTGAGCCTGACGTTGGCTACACCTGGGCTTGCCCAAACAGGTGCACCTGAAGAAAGACACAGGCAGTACCTTATTAAATACAGGTCTGCAGACCGGCTCGGGCAAGTGGAAGTTGCGCGCATGACACAACGCGAAATGCTCAGGCGTTCACAGGACCCGACGATAGACAAGATTGAGATCGATCCAAGAAGGTATCGCTTCAAGCGCACGAACGCACTGCTGTCTTCACAAGCGCCTTCGCTCCAGCCCGCACACTATGGTCGATCACTGATTCAAGCCAACCAGCTCAGTCCATTCGGCGCACCACGCACACTATGCATTATCGATTCAGGCTACGATTCAACTCACCCCTACTTGCCGGGTGAGGATCGCGTTACCGGCATGGCTCGATCGGGTGCTGGACGCTGGGATCATCCAGGCGACTCTCACGGCACGCACATAGCCGGCATCATTGCAGCCTTAAACAAAAACGATGGCCGCAATGATCTGCCGCAGGGTGTGCATGCTGGCGTTGGTCTCAATCTGCACATCGTAAAAGTGTTCGCTGACGATCAGCTATGGGTCTACAGTTCGGACTTAATCGCAGCCGTTGAATCCTGCGCCGCTAAAGGTGCCAACATCATCTCTATGAGCCTGGGTGGCGCCAGGAGTTCGACTATCGAACGCGACGCCTTCGCAAATGTTTTCGCAGGTGGCGCGCTCACCATCGCTGCCGCCGGTAACGACGGCACCACTAGCTGCAGCTATCCTGCCTGTTACCCAAGCGTTGTTAGTGTCGCAGCGGTGGCCAACAACAAAACGCTTGCGAGTTTCTCCCAACGCAACAAACAGATTGAACTGGCCGCACCTGGTGTAAAAATCTGGTCAACAATTCTGGGCGGCGAATCGGCGCCTTGGAGCGGCACGTCGATGGCCACACCTCATGTCTCTGGCGCGGCTGCACTCTTATGGAGCTTGCATCCGCAATGCGCAAACGGTGCCATCAGAAATGCGCTGATCCAAAGCGCAGAAGACCTGGGCGCGCCTGGACGCGATACAGGCTACGGGTACGGTCTGATACAGGTAAGCGACGCCGATCAGTTACTGGCCCGCAGCGGCTGCGAATTGAGCCGTCAGTGACGCGTGTTCGACAATGAAAGAAAGCACCAAAATTTTTACAAACCAAAGCGCTTATCAGTTGCCTAACCAGGTCTCAAAAACGCTCAGAGTAGCCGGTGCACGGGTGAAAATTGCCGGCCTGTGAGGGACAATGCGAGACATCAAATTTTCTAAAAAGCTGAACAGGATTTCCGAATGTTGATCAAGTTTGTATCTACACACATACGGCAACTAGGCTTAGCCACGCTGTGCTTAACCACCCTATGCGGACTATGGGGCTGCGCTTCGTCACCGCTGGGCCGCAGCCAACTGGTGTTGTTTCCCGAATCTCGCATGGCAGAAATGGGCACGCTCGCGTATCAAGAGTTACGCACCAGCACACCCGCATCACGCGATGGTCGAGCCAACGACTATGTCAGCTGCGTTGCTCGCGCCATCATCGAAGCCAATCCGGATCTCAAAAGTAAGTCCTGGGAGATCACACTGTTTGACGGTGATCAGGCAAACGCCTTTGCTTTACCTGGTGGAAAGCTCGGCGTGTATACCGGCATGCTGCGCGTTGCCCAAAATCAGCACCAACTCGCCGCCGTTATCGGTCACGAGTTTGCTCACGTAACTGCACGCCACGGTAACGAACGCGTCTCTGCAAACTATGCAAGCCAATCCGTGTTGCAGGTGGCAGCCATTGCAGCGGGTGGCGCCGGGGGTGCAAGAAGCGAGTTGTTTCAATTGCTGGGTGTCGGCGCGGAAGTTGGCGTGCTGAGACCATTCGGCAGAGCACAAGAAAGCGAGGCTGATTTGGTGGGTCTCGACTATATGGCGAATGCCGGCTTTGACCCCAGTGAGGCGAGCAACCTGTGGCGGAATATGCAGGCGGCAAGTGGGGGCTCCTCGCAACCGGGCTTCCTGTCAACGCACCCCGCACCCGCTCAACGCATTAAGGAACTCGATGCGCGAACCCCATCGGCCACTCGCTTAACCGTTGAGGCACGCGCCGCCGGCAGATCTCCGAACTGTCAGTAACGCGCATAGCGCGCATATCCTCGCGCTCTCTTTAAGCTATAGTGGTCGGTCCACCGACCATTTGCACTGAAGAGAGAGCAGGAGCAGCCCGTGATCGATTTCGAAATTCCCGAAGAAACCAAAGCCGTTCGCGCGAAAGTACGCGAGTTTGTACAAAAAGAGTGCATTCCGGCCGAAGACACACTAACCGCCGATAACTTCGACACCACCCTGGCCACGCTGCGCAAGAGCGCCAGAAGGCAGGGCTTGTGGTGCCCGTTTATTCCTCCCGAGCATGGCGGAATGGGGCTTAAGCCGCTGGCCAACGCCCTGGTACAGATGGAGCTGGGTGAAAGCCACCTGGGCGCCCTGTCACTCAACACTCAGGGGCCGGATGACGCCACCATGCTCACTCTGCTTGAGCACGGCACCGACCATCAAAAAGAAAAGTTCTTAGCACCCCTCCTCGATGGCCAAAAGCGCATCTGCTACTCCATGACCGAGAAGGCTGCAGGCGCCGATGCAACAGGCATGCAGACCAGCGCCGTACTCGACGGCGACAACTGGGTACTCAACGGCGAAAAGTGGTTTAGCTCTTCCGCAAGCGTTGCCGACATCGCCGTGGTGATGGCCAAGACCGATCCAGATGCCGCGCGCCACGAGCAATACAGCACCTTCATCGTTGAGCTGCCTTCCGACGGCTACGAGATCATTCGTAACATCGAGACCATGCAGCCGCATACAGAAATCGGCTTGAAGATGGGTGGCTCACATTCCGAAATCAAGATCGAAAACCTTGTAGTGCCGCGCGAGAACCTTCTCGGCGGACGCGGCCAGGGCTTCAACATGGGCCAGCATCGCCTCGCCTACGGTCGCCTGCGCCACGGCATGCACAACGTCGCCATGGCCCAGCGCGCGCTGGATCTTGCAACCGGTCACGTTGTTAAGCGAGAGACCTTTGGTAAACGGTTAGCAGACCGACAGGGTGTACGTTGGATGCTGGCCGACTGTGCGGCTGAAATCTACAAGGCGCGCCTTATGCTTTTGCACATTGCCTACAAGGCAGAGCGCGGCGAAGACTTGCGGCAGGAAAACGGCATTGCAAAAGTCTTTCTTGCGCACATGGTGCAGCAGGTTGTAGACACCGCGATTCAGCTGCACGGGGCGTTGGGCTACAGCCACGATACTCCACTTGCACGCTGGTACACCGGCATTCGCAGCCAGCGTCTGGTTGACGGACCGGATGAAGTGCATCGCTGGCGTACTGGCGCTAACGTGGTTAAGGCGTTTGAACAGCACGGCACTACTGCCTCAGCCTGTGGTGGCGAGTTGCTCTAGCAGCCGGTTTTTGGGTTTAACCTGGCCGACCAGGTTAAACCCAACCCCTCTCGGCGCCCTGCTCCCGCACGGCAGTCTGAAGTCACCCTTCTTACCAAAAAATCTTGTTCCTCGCCCTGACTTTGACCCTGTCTGCAGGTTGTTTACGCA
The DNA here is from genome assembly GCA_964519335.1 of uncultured Pseudomonadales bacterium. Classification (GTDB taxonomy): domain Bacteria; phylum Pseudomonadota; class Gammaproteobacteria; order Pseudomonadales; family Azotimanducaceae; genus JALZVT01. The sequence continues at coordinate 4,849 of CAZFIA010000036.1, read as the reverse complement.
TTAGTGGCTATAGAGGGGATAGAAGTCACTAGGGAGAGGGGAACATGAAATTAACTCAGGCGGTATGGCCGGCTGCCTTGCTATTTTCTCTCTTAAGCGTCGAGCTCTACGCAGGTGACCCCTCCGACGGGACCGAGAGTTTTTCCTGCACCTGGAGTGGCGGCAACGCGGACTGGGATGACGAGAATGAGTGGTCCAACTGCGGCGGCGACATACCCAATGACGACGGGAGCACGACCTACGATGCAACTATAAACAGCGGCGATGTGGATATCGATGGGGCGACGGGTGATATCGCAATCGATGATCTCTTTCTCAACGGCGGCGTTCTCGACCAAACCAGCGTCGAGCTTTCTGTTGACACGCTTTCGGTGGCGGCTGGTGCGACGTTTAACCTAGGTAGCGGCTCGACACTCAGCGGAATGCTGTTCTCAGGCGACTTGAACGCTCTCAGCGGATCCACACTGGCCAGCACGCCGGCCAATCCGTTTACCGTCAACGCAGGTGCCTCTGTAGATGTGCGCAATGGCACAGTCACTCTCGTTGGTGACATAATAAACAACGGCACCATTAGCTTCGATAGCGGCAATGCCGGAGCAGCCGGGGAGATTCTCTCTTTACCCGGAGACGTTAACTTGTCTGGTAGCGGGGTTCTCAACTTAAGCGGTGACGTCTTCAACGAAATCACGGGAATTACAGGCTCCAGACTTACAAATGCAGCAGGCCATACCATCTCGGGCGCGACTGTCTCCACCGCTGCACAGGTGGGAAACGCTGCTCTCACGATCGACAATGCTGGCCTTATCACTGCGAATCGGGCGGGGCTGGTGCTGGAAATCAATACGCTCGGAGGTCCGAACGCAACCAATCCTGGCTTGATCAATTCGGGTGTGCTACGAGCTGAAAATGGCGGAATACTGACACTGGCTAGCGACCGAGTTGATAACAGCTCGGGAACAATCGAAACCTTAACGAACGGGGTCGTGCGGTTCACGGGTGGTACCCGGGTGGATGGCGGCACGCTTACCGGAGACTTTGAATTGATCTCTGGCGGGATACTCGACACCGTGACCCTATCACCGACCACCGTAGTCGATGTACGCAACGGAGCCAGCACGTTGTTCGGTCAGATCACGAACAACGGCGCAATCGTATTTGACCCGGGCGACACTGGAACTGCAGGGGAGATTCTGTCTATCAACGGCGACGTGTCGCTGCTGGGAAACGGCGTGCTTAGTTTATCGGGAAATACGTTTAACGAGATCACCGGTGTAACGGGCAGCTCGCTTCTAAACGGGGTTGATCACACTATCGAAGGCGCAACCATATCCACTGCTGCACAGGTTGGGAACGCAGCGGTGATCATCACCAATAACGGCCTGATTACGGCCAATCGAACTAACATGGCTCTGGAGGTAAACACTCTTGGAGGCCCCAATTCGGCCACAGCCGGACTGATCAACAATGGCACCTTGCGAGCAGAGAACGGTGGCATCCTCCAGCTGTCCGGGGACCGAATCGACAACGCAAACGGGCTGATCGAAGCGGAACTCGGGAGTACCGTGCAACTCACAGGTGGTACTCGCGTTGAAGGCGGCGCCCTTAGCGGTGATTTTGAATTGATAAGTGGGGGAACGCTTGACGGCGTCGAACTGGCAGAAACAACTCAAATCGATGTGCGCAACGGCGCAAGCACGCTAGAGGGCGACATCACCAACAATGGCGTGATTAGCTTCGATCCAACCAATAGCGGGGCTGCTGGTGACATTCTGTCTATAACGGGTGATGTACAACTACTCGGGAATGGCGTACTGAGCCTGAGTGGTAACTCTTTTAACGAGGTAACTGGAGTTACGGGTGCAACCCTTCTAAACGGCGCAGAACACACCATCGAAGGTGCAACAATCTCGACAGCCGCGCAGCTGGGTAACACCGCTGTGAGGATTACCAATGACGGGCTCATCACCGCCAATAGAATGTTCGAAACCCTCCAGGTAAACACCCTCGGCACGGCTGGCTCCGCCGACGCGGGTCTGGTCAACAACGGCACTTTAAGGGCTGAAAACAGCGCCATCCTCGAGTTGAGCGCCGACCGCATTGATAATGCAACTGGCGTGATAGAAACCTTGACCGATGGAGTTGTGCGCCTCACGGGCAATACCCGTATTGATGGCGGGTTGCTCGACGGCGATTTCGAACTCATCAGCGGCGGATTGCTGGACGGCGTAACTATCGGAGCGGCGTCAATAGTAGATATTCGTAACGGGTCGGCAAGCTTTATCGGCACCATTGTGAATGACGGGCAGATTACGTTCGATAGCACAGACTCTGGGACGGCGGGGGAGACACTAGTTATTACAGATACAGTGACTCTGGGCGGAGCTGGACGGCTGGTGTTAGGGGGTTCTGTGTTCAATGAAGTAACAGGCGCCGCAGACTCTGTTCTGATCAACAGCGCCAATCACACAATCGAAGGGGCGACGGCGTCGACTGCTGCCCAGCTCGGCAACGCTGCGGTGACTATCAGCAACGAAGGTCTCATCACCGCAAATAGAGACGGCGAATCACTCGAGATAAACACCTTGGGTGGGAGCACTGCAGCCACCGCCGGATTGACCAATACGGGCGTATTGCTTGCCGAAGATGGCGGCATACTCGTGCTGTCTGGTGATTTCATTGACAATAGCGATGGGGAGATTCGATCCGAAGACGGCGGGATTGTTCGCCTTACAGGCAATACTCGAGTTAGCGGCGGCGATCTCTCTGGCGCTTTCGAATTAGTCAGCGGTGGACAGATCGACGATCTGACTATCTTGAATGACGGATCGCTCGATATTCAGAATGGCAGCGTAACCGTGGCTGGAGCGATCACCAATAATGGCCTCATCACCTTTGACAGAACCAATACAGGAGCTGCAGGAGATATCTTGTCTGTTTCTGCCGATACAAGTTTTCAGGGTACCGGCAGGCTCAGTTTGACCGGCGATGCATTCAATGAAATCACGGGTATAACTGGTGCAACGCTTACGAATGGCGCTACACATACCATTGATGGCGCCACGATTAGTACTGCCGCACAGGTCGGCAACGCGGCCATCAACATTGTCAATCAGGGGCTGATCAACGCAAACCAGAATGGCCTCAATCTAGAGATCAACACTCTCGGTGGGCCTACAGCAGCCGATGCAGGGCTGATGAACTCAGGTACACTGCGGGCATCGAATGGTGGCAACCTGCTGATATCCGGTGATTTGATTGACAACACTGGAACTATTGAAGCCCTCGACGGTAGCGCCGTCACCTTTAACAACTCGCTGTTAACTAACAACGTGGCCGGAGACCTGCAAGGCGGCGTCTACCGAGCAATCGCAGACCTCGACCCTGCACTACTGGAACTTGGTGGACCTGCCGTACTGACGAACTCGGCAATGATCAACCTCTCCGGAACGGGTTCGAACATCTCGTTTTCGGGTACCTCACTCGAGCAGAGCTTACTCACCAACGGCGCAAGCGGCGTGATCAGTCTTGCCGATCAGCGACTATTCGCAAGCCCCAATGACATAGTTAATGCCGGCGAACTAAGCCTGAACAACGCGGGCTTTGCAGCAGCCAACCTAACCAACACCGGCGCAATCCGCGGCAACGGCACGGTTACCGCAGGGCTCACGTCGATAGAACAGAACGGTGTAGTTAGCCCCGGCTTTTCGCCCGGGACATTGAATTTCATCGGCGACTTTGCCCTCAATGGCGGCACGCTGGATCTGGAAGCAGAAAGCACCCAACCCGGCGGTTTCGATCAGATCAACGTAAACGGCAACATTGCATTGAACAGCGGCATTGTGTCCTTTACCCCCATCAACGGCTTTGACACCACAGGTGTCAGTTTGGACGTACTGACTGCCACTGGCGGCCTGGCGCTGGATCCTTCCGTAGCGCTCATCAACAATGGTCCTGGACCCGACTTCGCTCTGAATATCCGCAACGAAAACGGCCTATCTATTGCGAGCATCGATTTTCTTGCGATTAATCTGGTCGACTTTACCTTTTTGAGTCCACAGCAGACCTCCGTCGCAGGCGGTTTGGATGAGCTTTGTCCCCTGGTTGAAGCATTGGCCGATCCTACCGCTGGTGAGCTCGATCTAGATTTAGTGTGTGGAAATTTGCGCAATGCCGCAAACTCGAATGCACAGGTTGCGACCGCTCTGGATGCGATAAGCCCAGACGACATAGTAGGCAGTTTTGCCAACATATTTCGGTTTACCAACATCCAAAGCGGCAACCTTAAGCGCCGTCTCAACGGACTTCGACACGGCGTTGCCCGCCGCATCGATTTGAGTGGCGTAAACATTCAAACGGACGACGTGAACGTTGAGGGTGAAGTACTGCAAGACGCGATCGAGGAGCTTGTCGGCGAGTCTAATGGCCGCTGGGGTATGTTCAGCGATGCGAGCTTCAACTTCAGTGATCGGCAAGAATCAAGAAATGTTCCCGGTTTCAGCTTCGACGGCTTCGGCTTTTCTTTCGGCGCCGATTACCGCGTGACTGACAATTTCTATTTGGGCGCTGCTCTTGGGGTGAACCACATAGACGGCGACTTCGATGCAGGCGGTGGATTGAGTATCACTGGCGGGTCGCTGTCTCTCATTGGAACCTACTTCAAAGGAGATCACTTTTATGTCGATGGTCTGGTGACCTACGGGCGCAACAGTATCGAATCATCACGAGATATTGTTTACACCGATGCCGGTGGCGCTGTTAACCGCACCGCTGAAGGCGACACCGACAGCAATCAGTTCGCGGGCGGGTTAGGAACGGGGTTTGATTTCAATAGAGGCCGGTGGGTCTACGG
>CAZFIA010000035.1:0-31587 GCA_964519335.1 uncultured Pseudomonadales bacterium | reverse complement strand
GGCGAAGGCAAGTGCGGCGAAGAGTAAAATCAGACGCTTGATCTGCCACTAGACCGGTAACCGAACTGCTGGCGCGGGCAATTTGCCCGCGCCAGCATTTCTTTATGTGCTACTCCAAAGCCCCATTCGCAAAACGCCTAGCGCAGAAACATCCGATACGCCGGGTTTTCGCTTTCTTCCCAGAATCGGTAGCCGATTTTCTTTAAATAAGCTTGCAGCTCCCGCTGATCTTCACTCCCGGCCTGAAAGCCAACCAATACTCTGCCCCAGGCCGCACCGTGGTTTCGATAGTGGAACATACTGATGTTCCAGCGCGCACCAAGGACGTCTAAGAACTTAAGCAGTGCCCCCGGCCGTTCCGGAAATTCGAAACGGTACAACAGCTCATGGCGAGTGTCTCGCCCGCGACCTCCAACCATATGGCGGACATGTAGCTTCGCTGCCTCATTGTCCGTCATGTCTTCAACAACGTAATCCGCTTTCTTGAGTTTGTTCAAGAGCATTTCGCGATCGGTCTGACTTTCAGTCTTTAGGCCTACATAAACCTGTGCTTCATCACCACCCGCAAATCGATAATTAAATTCGGTAATGCCGCGCTTACCGAGGTGCTTGCAGAAGCGATGGAAACTGCCAGCACGTTCCGGAATGGAAACGCCAAGTATCGACTCGCGAGCCTCGCCGAGCTCGGCCCGCTCGGAGATATGCCGCAGTCGATCAAAGTTGACGTTGGCTCCGCTCAATATCGCAACCAGCGTTTTACCCTCGTAACCATGGACATTGGCATGTTTCTTCATGCCCGCTATCGCCAACGCACCCGCCGGTTCGGCGAGCACCCGCGTATCATCAAAAACGTCCTTAACCGCACCACAAATCTCATCGGTAGTTACCGTGACTACTTCGTCGACGTATTTCCGCGCGATGGCAAAATTCTCTTTGCCTATCTGCGCAACCGAGACGCCATCGGCAAACAAATCAAGCGATTCAAAAGGCAGCTTCACGCGCCGCCCCTTATTCATCGCCGCCTGCAAACAGGCAGACCCTTCAGCCTCAACGCCAATCACTTTCACATCAGGCCGGAGGTATTTCACATACGCAGAAATACCTCCTATTAACCCACCACCACCCACAGGTACATAGACTGCATCCAGCGGGCCACTGTGCTGATTTAGAATTTCCATTCCGATGGTGCCTTGACCGGCGATAACGTCGGGATCATCAAACGGATGCACATAGGTATAGCCCTTGGCCTCTGCAAGCTCGCGCGCGTGGGCCGCCGCCTCGTCATAGCCGTCGCCGTGCAACACTACCTTTGCACCCCGGCGCTTCACTGCATTAACTTTGATGTCGGGGGTGTTGCGACCCATAACCACCACCGCCTTCATCTTAAGGGCCGAGGCCGACAGCGCGACGCCTTGTGCGTGATTACCAGCCGATGCAGTAATGACACCGCGGGCTGCCTGCTCAGCAGTCAACTGCGCCATCTTGTTATATGATCCGCGCAACTTGAAAGAAAACACGCTCTGCATATCCTCACGCTTGAGCAGCACGGTATTGGCCACGCGCTCTGACAGGCCAGGTGCTATTTGCAGAGGCGTCTCCTGAGCCACGTCATAAACGCGCGACTTCAGGATTTTTTTTACGTAGCGTTCAAGCATGTCAATTCAATTTCAGTAGCTGGCCTCAGGAGCGCACGCGATTATGGACCAAGACTCTCTCAAACGCAGCGCCGCTCAGGCGGCTATCGAGCTCATCGAGAGTAGCCTCGCCCAGGACAGCGTGGTGGGCGTAGGAACCGGGAGCACTGCAAATTTCTTTATCGATCTGCTCGCCGCTCACAAACACAAATTTGACGCGGCGGTGGCTAGCAGCGAGGCCACCCAAAAACGGCTGGAGGGCCACGGTATTCGCTGCCTCGGCACCAACGCAGTGCAAGAAATTGTGGTCTACGTCGACGGCGCCGACGAGGTAGACCCTAATCGGGCGCTGATCAAGGGCGGTGGTGGGGCGTTAACCCGAGAGAAGATCGTTGCCGCATCAAGCGAGCGGTTTATCTGCATTACTGACGCCTCGAAACAGGTCGACGTGTTGGGATCTTATCCGCTACCCATCGAGGTGATTCCTATGGCCCGGGGTCTGGTGGCCAGGAAGCTGGTAGCTCTCGGCGGCGAACCGATCTGGCGCGAAGGGTTTGTTACCGACAACGGCAACGACATCCTGGACGTGCACGGGCTCCGCATAGAGGAGCCTGGCAAGCTCGAGACTCACCTAAACAACGTGGTGGGGGTGGTGTGCAACGGGGTATTCGCAGCACAGGCGGCAGACGTGGTGGTGGTGGCTAAGGATAACGGCGTAGAAGTTATCGAGTAACTCAAGCGCAGGCAGAAAAACAAGCCTTTCCTAAACCAGTAATTTCCCCGGATTCATAATCCCCGCGGGATCAAACACTGCTTTAAGCGCGCGCATCGCAGTAATCTGCTCAGGCGAGCGACTAAACTGGAGATAATCAGCCTTAAGCGTACCTACCCCGTGCTCCGCCGAAATACTGCCGCCCACTTCCTGCACCAGAGCAAATATCTGCGGGCTGATTCGACCGCAGTTGGCATAGAACTCGTCGATCGATAATGCCTTGGGTTTCAATATGTTCAGGTGCAGGTTGCCATCACCTATGTGCCCATACCAGCATACTTCATAATCGGGATACGCCTGCTTCACACAGTCGGTGACCTGCTTAAGAAATTGCGGCAAGACAGATACTTTCACTGCGAGATCATTCTTGTACGGCGTATCTGCCGCGATGCTCTCAGAAATACCTTCGCGCAACTGCCATAAGGTAGCGGCCTGTGCGTCAGATTGACTGAGCACACCATCAACCACCCAGCCTTCTTCCATACAGGCGGTAAACGCCGCCATCGCCGACTCTTCGACACTTAGGTCAAACTCGAGCAAGGCATAAAATTCGCTGGGTTCGCTCAAGGGCTCTGCAAGCTCCCGATGCGCGCGTACCTTATCGAGTGCCAGCTGCGAAAAAAACTCAAACGCAGACAAAGTGATGTGTTCTTGAAAGCGAGCAAGCACCTTAAGCAGATCTGGAAACTTCGGCACACCCAACACCATCACCCGATGCGGTTCCGGCGCTTTAGCAAGTCTTAACTCGGCTTCCACAATAAAACCCAGGGTGCCTTCCGAACCAACAAACAAATGCCGAAGGTCATACCCGGTTGCGTTTTTGGTGAGCCCTTGATTGCATTCGAGCAGATCACCCGTACCGGTAACCACCTGAAGGCCTGTGACCCAGTCGCGGGTAAGACCATGCCGAATCACCTTGATGCCTCCGGCATTGGTCGCGATGTTGCCACCGATGTGACTGGATCCGGAAGACGCGAAGTCTACCGGGTACATAAGACCCCGCTCCTCGGCAAAACCCTGCAGCGCCCCAGTAACTACGCCGGGTTGGCACCGGACAATGCGATCTGTCGCATCAAACTCGAGGATCTTGTTCATCTTGTCGAATGACACCACCACTTCACCGTTAGCTGCGACAGCACCTCCCGAGAGTCCGGTGCGTCCACCCGAAGGAACCAGCGCGGTGCGGGCTTCAACCGCTTTTCGCACGAGGCCCTGAACCTGGGCAGCCGAGTCTGGAAAAACTATGGCGCTGGGGGCTGGTGTTTTGTCCCGCGTCCAGTCGCGCCCCCAGTGGGCAAGCGATTCATGGTCACGGGCAATCTGCTTGGGTGAGAAAAGCTCATCCAGAAACTTAGGCATTCTCAAATTCCGTCGGCTAGATACAGGGCGAAGGCTGCTAGTATAGCCGCCCTTTTAAAGCACGCCGCAACGAGCCCTAACTTGGCCAATACTTCACTCAATCGCGATCGCATCAACGTGTTGCTGCTTGAAGGCGTGCATGAATCGGCGGTGGCAGCACTTAAGAACTCAGGCTACACCAACGTGCGCCAGGAAAAGGCAGCCCTGCAGGGCGACGCACTTAACAAAGCGCTTGCGGGTGTTCACGTGCTTGGTATTCGGTCACGAACACAGTTGGATGCTGCTGCGATTACTGCGGCTGACAGACTTATCGCCGTCGGTTGTTTCTGCATTGGCACCAATCAGGTAGATCTGGAAGCAGCGGCCAGCCGCGGCATCCCCGTTTTCAACGCGCCTTTCTCCAACACTCGCTCTGTCGCTGAGTTGGTACTGGCAGAGGCTATCTTGTTGTTGCGGAGCGTGCCCGCCCGCCACAACCAGCTTCGTGAGGGGAAATGGCAGAAATCAGCCAGCAACTCGTTCGAAACCCGGGGCAAAACGCTGGGCGTGGTGGGTTACGGCAATATAGGCAAACAGCTCAGCGTGCTGGCCGAGTCACTCGGTATGAACGTGCTGTTCTACGACGTTGAAACCAAACTGAAACTTGGTAACTCACGACAGGCGCGCAGCCTCGACGAGCTTCTGCAAGAGGCTGACGTCGTATCGATGCACGTACCAGCCACAGACCAAACCAACAATATGATTGGCGAACACGAGCTGCAGCAGATGAAGCCAAGTGCTGTACTGATCAACGCATCACGCGGCAACGTAATCGATCTGGATGCGCTAGCTGCGGCGCTGCAAGACGGTAAATTGCTCGGTGCTGCTATCGATGTCTACCCGGAAGAACCCAAGTCAAACAACGAACCCTTCGTGTCGAGGTTACAGAAGCTCGACAACGTGCTACTCACACCGCACATTGGTGGCAGCACCGCTGAGGCACAAAGCAACATAGGCGAAGAGGTAGCGGCCAAGCTCATTCGCTATAGCGACAACGGCTCAACCCTCTCGGCTGTTAACTTCCCCGAGGCGGCGTTGCCTGAGCATCCTGGCCATCATCGGCTGCTGCACGTGCACCAGAATCAGCCCGGAGTGCTCACCGCCATAAACCAGGTGTTCTCAACCCTCGGGGTAAACATCGCAGGCCAATACCTGCAAACCAACAACGACATTGGCTATGTGGTTATCGATGTTGATGAAGAACACTCTGCGGCCGCACTCGAAGAGCTGCGGCACATCGAGGGCACGATCAGGGCCCGAGTTTTGTTCTAACCCGGCCTGCGGTGCCGACTACTAGTGGACTATGGGATCGAGTCCGCCAGCGGCATAAGCCTCAAACATGCCGTCGAGTGACACCGGCTTAATCTTGCTGGCCTGTCCAGCCGTGCCGAATGCCTCATAGCGATCAACGACAACAGCTGTCATGGCTTTGGTGGTTTCGGCCAGGTACTTCCTGGGATCAAATTCAGCCTGGTTGTGCGCCATGAACTTGCGAATCGCGGCGGTAGACGCCAGACGCAAATCGGTATCGATATTTACCTTGCGTACGCCGTGCTTGATGCCTTCCTGAATTTCTTCTACCGGTACGCCATAGGTTTCAGGGATCTCGCCACCAAACTCGTTAATGAGCTTGAGCAAGTCTTGCGGCACGCTTGAAGAGCCGTGCATGACCAGGTGCGTGTTGGGAATGCGCTTATTGATTTCTTTAACACGCTTAATCGCCAGAATATCGCCTGTAGGGGGGCGTGAAAATTTGTAGGCGCCGTGGGAAGTACCTATCGCTATCGCGAGCGCATCAACGTGCGTCTTCTTAACAAAGTCAGCGGCTTCGTCAGGATCGGTTAACAGCATGTCCATCGACAGGGTGCCGACAGCGCCAACGCCGTCTTCTTCGCCAGCCTGACCGGTCTCAAGGGATCCCAAGCAGCCGAGTTCGCCTTCTACAGACACGCCGCACGCGTGGGCCATGTCCACTGTTCGACGCGTTACGTCTACGTTGTAGTCATAGTCTGCCGGGGTCTTCTGATCTTCCAGCAGCGACCCATCCATCATTACTGACGAGAACCCAAGCGCAATAGAGCGTTGGCAAACAGCGGGCGAGCCGCCGTGGTCCTGATGCATCACTACCGGGATATCGGGAAATTCTTCAACAGCCGCGAGAATGAGGTGCCGTAAAAACGTCGGGCCAGCGTACTTCCGCGCACCCGCAGAGGCCTGCACAATCACCGGGCTGTCGGTGGCAGCTGCGCCTTCCATGATGGCGCGCATCTGTTCAAGATTGTTGACGTTAAACGCCGGAACGCCGTAGTCGTTCTCGGCGGCGTGGTCCAATAGCTGACGCATGCTAATCAGGGCCATCAAAGTTCTCCTAATGTAATCGGCGAATGATACCGCCTGAACAAGCCAAACAGTCGGTCAGTTTTAGCTCTGGTTGTTACGTTCTTGTAGCATTGCGACGGCTGGCAAGGTCTTGCCTTCAACAAACTCCAGGAAGGCACCGCCTCCCGTCGAGATGTAGCCAATCTGCTTGGCAACGCCGTATTTGTCGATGGCTGCAAGCGTATCGCCGCCACCCGCGATAGAAAATCCGGAGCTTTCCGCAATGGCCTCAGATAGCACGCGCGTACCCTCGCCAAATTGGTCAAATTCAAACACCCCCACCGGGCCATTCCAGATGATTGTGCCGGCGCGCTTGAGCCGTTCTCCGAACTGGCGAGCGGTTTCGGGGCCAATATCGAGGATCATCTCGTCCTCGCCCACACTACTAACGGCGCGAACCGTCGCGATCGCATCTTCGGAAAATTCTGGTGCGGTGATCACATCCACGGGGAGCGGAATCTCCGTTAGTTTGGCAATACGACCAGCAGCTTCTACCAGATCTGCTTCATGCAGCGACGCACCCACTGGATGCCCCGCCGCCGCTAGAAAAGTATTGGCAATACCGCCGCCCACAATAATCTCATCTGCCACTCCAGCAAGTGACTCAAGCACTTCGAGTTTGGTTGAGACTTTCGAGCCGCCGACAATTGCAATAACAGGCTTGGCTGGTGTGTTCAGCGCGCGCCCCAAAGCGTCGAGTTCGTTTTCAAGCAGAAGTCCTGCAACCGCCTGTTTGGCAAATTTGGCAACGCCGTGAGTCGATGCATGTGCCCTGTGCGCGGTACCAAAAGCATCCATCACATAAATGTCGCACAACCCGGCAAGCGCTTTAGCAAGCTGGTCGTCGTTCTGTTTCTCGCCAGGATTGAAGCGCACGTTTTCAAGCAACGCAATTTCGCCTTCCGCAAGCTCGGGTGCCTGCTCCTGCCAGTTAGCGACCAAAGGAACGTCGCAACCCAGAAGTTCCTGAAGTTTGAGAGCGACTGGTGCCAACGAAAAGTCCGCGTTGAATTCGCCTTCGGTGGGCCGGCCAAGGTGTGACATCACGACCAGTCGCGCACCCGCTTCAAGTGCTAGTTTGAGCGTTGGAACGGCGGCACGAATCCGTGCATCAGAAGTTACAACACCGTCTTTCACAGGTACGTTCAAGTCTTCTCGAATCAGCACCCGCGCGCCCTTGAGGCGGCCTGCGGCCGCGGCATCGCGCATTAATCCAATCGTCATTTAGGTTTCGCTGTGTCTTTCCGCTGTAGTCGGGCGGTAGCTGGTTTAGTCAGCCACTAACATAAGCGAATCAGGCTGGAGCATCAGCTCCTAAGGGCTTTTTTTGTGATGAACTCAGCACCTCCCGCGCTCGCGACAGCACATTTTCGACATTAATTCCCATGGTGTCCAAAGCGACGCTCCCTGGAGCAGATACCCCAAAGGAGTCTATACCTACAACCGCTCCATCAAGGCCAACAAATCGATACCAGTAATCTGAGTGCGCCGCCTCAACGGCTACTCTCGCGGTGGTGGTCGCGGGCAGTACAGTGTCCTGATAGCCCTGATCCTGCCGCAAAAACGCCTGGACGCAGGGCATAGACACAACCCGCGCGCCAATGCCTTCGCTCGAAAGCGCAGCTGCGGCGCTAACGGCCAGCTCAACCTCTGAACCGGTTGCTATAAACAGCACAGCAAGTGGAGCGGTTTCCCGCACCAGCACATAGCCACCGCGTCGAACCGCCTCAAAGGTCTCTGCATCACGAGACTGGGGTGCTGTGTTCTGGCGCGTGAAGATCAGAGCACTCGGGCCATCGTTTCGCGCGACTGCCGCGCGCCAGGCGAATGCGCTCTCAACGGTATCGCAAGGCCGCCAGGTGTCGAGGTTGGGCGTCGTGCGTAGATTGGTGAGTTGTTCTATGGGTTGGTGTGTGGGGCCGTCTTCGCCGACCGCCACTGAATCGTGGGTATAGACGAAGATGTTGCGCAGCTCCATGAGCGCCGCCAGCCGCACCGCATTACGCGCGTACTCCATGAACACGAGAAAGGTTCCTGTGAACGGCACGTAACCGCCGTGCAGCGCCATACCGTTAGCAATGGCAGACATTCCAAACTCACGAACACCAAAACTGAGGTAGCGCGAATCATCGGCACCTTGCCAGCGCGTGAGGTTAGAACCCGTGAGATCAGCCGAGCCGCCGAACAAATCATCGAGCCCGGGAGCAAGTGCATTGATGCACGCCTGAGACGACTTGCGCGTTGCGAGCGGCGCCATTTCTTCCTGGGCACGCTCAGCAGCGAGCATGAGGGATTTGTCCCAATCGACGGGCAACTCCCCGTTCATGCGGCGCGTAAGTTCGGCAGCAAGTTCCGGGTAAGCCGCTTTATACGCCTCAAACTCAGTGTTCCAGCTAGACTGCTGGGCGGAGCCTCTGGGCCGACAGTCCCAGTACTCATAAAGGTTGTCCGGAATTTCAAACGGCTTGTAACCCCAGTTAAGTCGCTTTCGGGTAGCCTCGATCTCGTCGGCACCCAAGGGGGAGCCGTGCGCACCGGCAGTGCCGGCCTTCGCGGGAGAACCAAAACCAATGGTTGTGCGTGTGCAAATCAGCACAGGCACATCATCGTTTGCACAAGCGGCATTGAGGGCCGATTCAACCGCGTTCTCATCGTGTCCATCAACACCCCGAATCACCCGCCAACCATAGGCTTCAAACCGGGCCGGAACATCTTCGCTAAACCAGCCGCTGGTCTCGCCATCAATGGAAATACCGTTGTCGTCCCAAATTACCTTGAGCTTGCCAAGCTTCTCGTGGCCGGCGAAGGAGGCCACCTCATGCGAGATACCCTCCATCAGGCATCCGTCGCCAACAATCACCCAGGTTCGGTGATCAACAACGTTGTGACCTTTGCGATTGAACTCTCGAGCCAGACGTTGTTCTGCCAGCGCCATGCCCACGGCGTTGGCAATGCCCTGTCCAAGGGGACCGGTGGTGGTCTCAACGCCCGGGCAAATTCCAAACTCCGGGTGACCCGCCGTTTTGGAGTGCAGCTGCCGAAACGCCTTAATATCATCGATGGAAAGCTCATAACCAGACAGGTGCAAAAGGCTATAAAGCAACATCGAGCCGTGGCCGTTTGACAGCACAAAACGATCGCGGTTATGCCAGGCCGGGTCAGCCGGGTTGTGCCGTAAAAACTGCCGCCACATAACGGTTGCGACATCCGCAAGCCCCATCGGTGCTCCCGGATGACCCGAATTGGCCTGCTGAACCGCATCCATCGCAAGCGCACGAATGGCGTTAGCGCCCTCACTACCCGGCCCTTGCGCCACTGCAAGCGAACTAGCGCCCGATTTGGCCTTCGAATCTGTCCCCATAGCTCTCAGTACCCCTTATCCCTTTGAACATCCCCCCCCAGAACGCGACCCAGAACGCGGTCCAGAGCTGGGTTAATTGTCCGGTCTTAGCCCTACTCCTGCAAACAGTTTTACTAATAGGTGACTACATACTGCTGATCACTGGCGCACGGTTTGGCCTGCCTATTGGGCTATAATTTCCTCTTTTATCGAAGGAAAGTGCGCGATGAGCGACTACGGTTTATTCACATCAGAATCTGTCTCTGAGGGACACCCCGATAAAGTAGCCGACCAGGTATCTGATGCCATCGTAGACGCCATGCTGGCACAGGACCCAGAATCGCGGGTGGCCTGCGAAACTCTGATTAAGACCGGCATCATTGTGGTCGCCGGTGAAACCCGTTCAAGCGCGGTCATCGATACGGACGCGATCGTTCGCAAGACGGTTGCAGACATCGGTTATAACAGCGCCGAACTCGGCTTCGATGCACACGATTGCACAGTAGTTAACGCGCTGGGCAACCAGTCAGTTGACATCGCCGTGGGTGTAGACGAAGCGAGCGACCACGAACAGGGTGCGGGTGACCAGGGACTTATGTTTGGTTACGCCACCAATGAAACCGATGTGCTCATGCCGGCGCCCATCACCTACTCTCACTTGCTAGTAAAACAGCAAGCCGACAAGCGTCGATCCTCACTCTCCTGGCTACGACCTGACGCCAAATCGCAGCTGTCGTTTCGCTACGAAGACGGCAAGCCGGTAGCCGTCGAAGCGCTGGTTCTGTCAACCCAGCACGACCCGTCCGTAACCAACAAGCAGCTGCATGAAGCGGTTATGGAAGAGGTCATCAAGCCAGTGATTCCGGGCAACTGGATGAGCAAAGAAACAAAGGTATTCATCAACCCAACCGGCAAATTTGTCATTGGCGGGCCCGTAGGCGATGCCGGTTTGACGGGCCGCAAGATCATCGTTGATACCTACGGCGGCATGGCGCGTCACGGTGGTGGCGCCTTCTCGGGCAAGGACCCAAGCAAGGTAGACCGCTCTGCAGCCTATGCGGGACGATATGTCGCCAAGAACATCGTTGCAGCGGGGCTTGCTGACCGATGCGAAATTCAGGTGAGCTACGCTATTGGCGTCGCGGAACCAACGTCAATTAGCTTGAACACCTTTGGCACGGGAAAATTGTCAGACGAGAAGATCGTTCAACTTGTACGTGAGCACTTTGATTTGCGACCGAAAGGCTTGATTGCGATGCTAGATCTGAAGCGGCCTATCTATCTGGCGACAGCCGCGTACGGTCATTTTGGCCGCACAGAGAGCGACTTCAGCTGGGAGCGTACCGATAAGGCAGAAGCCCTCGCTGCGGCTCTCTAGCCGATCCATCAACCCGAGATACCGAGTGACCCATGTCTGCGCAAGCAATTGATCTGAGCTTTGAGTTTTTCCCTCCGCGTAACGAAGGCGGCGAAGCCGGCCTTGAACGCACAGTAAACTCCTTACGCGAACTGCGGCCAGACTACTGCTCGGTGACCTATGGCGCCGGTGGCTCAACCCGTGATGGCACCATGAAAACGGTGTGCAAGATTCAATCTATCGGGGTTGATACGGCAGCTCATCTGTCCATGGGTGGCGAATCCGAAAGTAACATCGGCGACATGCTGGGCGAATACTCAAGCGCTGGTGTCAGGCGAATCGTCGCTCTTCGTGGCGACGCGACAAGCGGCATGGGTGCAGGCACCAAGCAATACGCTGAGCAGCTGGTGCGTTTTATTCGAGATCACTCAGGCGATCACTTCCACGTGACCGTTGCTGCTTACCCCGAAACACACCCAGACGCGGCCAGCCCTGACGCAGACCTTGATTTTTTCAAACGCAAGGTAGAAGCAGGCGCTGATGCAGCCATCACCCAATATTTCTACAACCCGTCTGCATACTACGACTTTGTCGAGCGCGCCCAGGCGGCAGGGATAGAGGTGCCAATCATTCCAGGCATCATGCCCATCACAAATTACCAATCGCTATCGCGTTTCTCCGAGCGCGCCGGTGCTGATCTGCCACGCTGGCTGCGCAAGCGGCTCGAAAGTCTCGAAGAGGATCCCAAAGGGCTGCAAGAATTTGGCCTCCAGGTTGTGAGCAAGCTGTGCGAAGAACTAGTGGCCAATGGTGCCCCTGGACTGCATTTTTACACGCTAAATCGCGCCACCGCGACCAAGGCAATTGTGCATAACCTGGGTTTACGCTAGCGCCCGGCCGCTGTTTCAACTCCGGTTTCCGCACTTAACTCAGTTTTCGTCTAAGAATGGCAACAGACCATAGGCTGTTTGTCGACGCCCCTCTTGAACTCTCACAATCCATAGTTCTGCCGCAACAAGCCAGCCACTACCTGACTCGAGTGCTCAGACTGCGCCCGGGTGCACAAGTCACCCTGTTTAACGGCGACGGCAACAACTATGCTGCCGATCTCCTTAGCGCAGACAAAAACACCGCAGAGCTTAAGGTTAAGGCGTCAAATCCTGGCCCTAATGCCACTCCCAGACTGCACCTCGCGCTGGCTCTTCTGAAAGGTGACAAACTCGACTTCGCGCTGCAAAAAGCGACCGAACTAGACGTGACAACGATCTGGCTCACGCAAACAAACCGTTGCGAGCTACGGCTAACAGAGAAACGCAAGGCAAACAGAATGCTGCATTGGCGGCGCATAATAGTCAGCGCCTGCGAGCAATCGGGACGCACTAGAATCCCGGTGCTGCACCCGCCGCAAAGTCTCGCGCAAGTGCTGCAGGCCACTCAAGGCACACAGCGCTATAGCCTTGAACCAAGTGCCGGGGACAGAGAACTTTCTATAGCAGACCAGGATGTGTGTCTGTTTACCGGGCCCGAAGGCGGCTTTGACATTGAAGAAGCGCGGTTACTGGCCAGCCAAAGCACCTGCGTACAAATCGGGGAGTTGATCTTGCGGGCGGAAACAGCGCCAATAGCAGGTCTCGCTCTGCTTGGCGCTGCACGTCGCGCCACAATCAATCGCACAGCTACCTAAGAGCAGGCAGGGTTCTAAACCTGCTTCGAACTCTTGGCGCGTAACGCTGATAACTGATCTTCGATGTAACCCAAATTGGGAACGCGCAGTTGCTCGGCGCCCACCTTTATCGCTGCTGATTCAGCAACACCCAGGTCGATCTGCTCGGGAAACACACTGGCTTCATTAACTTGAATCATCCGTGGCAAGCCGTCAATCGCTATGGCATAAAATTCCGGGCCTTGAGCCGACCCGCATCGGTTCATAACCGCAACACACTTGCAGTCGCGCGAAGCCACTCCTGTTGCGCCATTTAGATTCTCGAAGCGCACCACTGGAATAGAGTCGCCGCGCCAGGTAAGTACTCCCACCAACCAGCTCGGCGCGTTACCTGCTTCTCGAAAACGCCGCCAGGGTAGAACTTCCGCGACACATACGCTTGGCACCAGCAAACCCTGGTTGCTGATGGGCAGCACAATGCAGTTAATGTCCTCGCCGATTTCCTCGGCAATCATGACCACAAAACTAGCTCCGCGTTACCAGCTCGTCGATTACTTCGAGTAACTCGTTTTCTTGGAATGGCTTGCCAAGAAATCGGTTAACGCCCAATTCTCGCGCTCTATCAGTGTGCTTCTTGCCTGTACGCGAGCTGATCATCACAATTGGCAGCTTCGCCAGGCGTTCATCACGACGCACCTGATGCGCCACTTCAAAACCGTCCATGCGCGGCATCTCGATATCGAGCAGCACAACATCGGGTAACCGCTCTTGCAGCACGGATATCGCCTCCACGCCATCTTTGGCGGTTAAGACACTCATGCCTTGTCGTTCGAGCAATCTGGTCGTAACTTTGCGCACTGTTACTGAATCATCGACTACCAGAACCAGACGTTCTTGTTCGCCCGACGCGGGAGGACGAACCCCCACACTGTTTGTCGGCCCGCGCGCCCTCATAAGCGAAAGCAGGTCCAGAATAATTACGACGCTTCCGTCACCCAGAATAGTGGCACCAGAAATTCCGCCGACACCGGCAAACTGCGGCCCCAGACTCTTTACAACAATCTCGCGGCTGCCCTGTACGCCATCAACGTGCACCGCCACGGCCTGGTCACCAGAACGGACAAGTACAACGGGCACACTGGCTTGTTCATTTCGCGCTACATAATCGCGGCCAAGATAGCTGCCGAGGTAACGCACCTTATAAGGCACTCCGGCATATTCAAAAAGTTCTCCCTGCGGACCATGGTGTTTCGAAAGGTCCTCGCTAGGCAATAGAACTATGCCTTCGATGGTGTTCAGAGGAATAGCGTATTGATCATCACCCAACATCACCATCAAAGCTCGGTTCACAGATACGGTAAACGGCAAGCGCACCGTAAAGGTTGTACCGCGGCCGGGAACAGAGCTAATTTCGATGCTCCCTCCCAACTGCTTCACTTCGCTGTGTACAACGTCCATGCCGACACCTCGACCAGAAATCTGCGTCAGCGATTGAGCGGTTGAAAATCCAGGAGCAAGAACAAAATCCAGAACTTCTTCGTCAGTTAAGGCCGCATCAGCAGCCATTAGCCCACGTTCCACAGCTTTAGCGCGTACGGTCTCGACATCGATCCCCGCGCCATCATCTGATATTTCAATAACTACATCGCCGCCTTCGCGCATGAGCCTTAGCCCTATACGGCCGATGTTTGGCTTGCCGAAGTTTTGCCTAAGGTCTTCAGATTCTATGCCGTGATCAATCGCGTTTCGCAACATGTGCTCCAGCGGTGGGACCATCCGCTCAAGCACATTCCGATCAAGTTCACCCTCGGCATTGTAGGCCTGGAATTCAACCTGTTTACCCAGGTCACGAGAAACCTGCCGCACGATGCGGCGTAAACGCGGCATCAAACGGCTAAATGGCACCATGCGCGTACGCATCAGGCCTTCCTGCAGCTCAGTATTGAGACGCGCCTGCTGCAGCAATAAGGTTTCTGATTCTCGAGCGCGATAGCGCAGCGTTTCTTTCAGATCCATCATATCGATCGCACTTTCAGTCAGCGAACGAGTGAGCTGCTGAAGCTGCGAGTAGCGGTCCATCTCGAGGGGATCAAAATCTTCGTAAGCAGGGCCCTGAGTGCGTTCTTCACGAGAAGATACTCTGGCCTCAGTTTCAATCTCGAGCCGACGCAATTGTTCGCGCACTCGCTCGATAGTTGTTTCCATCTCTGCCAGTGCACCCCCGAAGTCACTAATCCCTTGCTCGACACGGGCTCGAATAATGCTGCTTTCCCCTGCCAGATTAACGAGATCTTCGAGAAGCGTGGCAGAAACTCGCACCATTTCCTGAGCATTCCGCGAGCGATCATCATCGGTACTACTCGAAACTTCGACCTTCGCCGCCTGTTCTACATTTTGCGCCGGCTTCGGGGCAGGTACTCCCAGGTCATCAGCCGCCGGGGTGATAGGTATTACTTCTACTACGTCGTCAGAGCTACTGGTAACCGCCAGGCCGGCTGCCGAAGCTTCATTCGCTTGCAGTCTTAGCTCTTGTTCCCGTTCAGCTTCGGCATCCGCTTCTGCAATAGCTTCTGGCGAGAACGCTGCCTCGACGTCTTCGTCAAAGTTGTTACCCGCTTCAGCGCCTGCCTGTGCTGGCTGTTCAACTTCTACCTCGGGCTCGGGCTCGATTTCTATTTCTGGTTCGGGTTCGGGTTCTGATACTTCCGCTACAGGCGCAGCAACCGACCCAGGTTCCAATTCAGGTTCTAGTTCAGCCTCAGGTGCAGATCGCGTTTGATTCTCTGCATCAAGGGTGTCACCGCTACGGGCGCGCGCAACAGCCTCAACCAGCTCGTCGTAGCTTTGTTGAACAGCTTCAAATCGAACGTCCGAAATATCGGCCTTAGCCGTCTGCACTTCAATTAATTCTGACTCATAGTCGTGAGTCATATCGCCCAGTGCAGAAAGGCCAGCAAGTCGTGCACCCCCTTTTAGCGTGTGTAATCCACGCAACAGGTTTTCAAGAGGCGCGATATTCGCGCGGTCTTCCGACCAGCTTTGCAGGTTGTGATCAAACTCCTCAAGAATCTCATCCGCTTCTTCAAAGAAGATATCGAGCAACTCGTGATCAACCTCGTCTTCTTCTGAACCTTCGGAGGGTGCTTCTGTCGACTGCGTTTCTGAATCACTAAAAGCGTTCGCTCCGAGCGCGGCTACACCGATAGCAGCCGCACCAGTGACTGACGCGATATCAATGTCCGATTGTTCTTCCTCTTCTGTCGCGACTATGTCTTCTACCGGCTCGACATCGTCGCTGGCAAACACATCATCATCGAGCGCATCTAGATCAAAAGCGTCGGACTCATCCAGCGTGTAGGCTAGAGCCTCCTGGGCGTCGTCACTGAGGGGTTCTGCTTCTGCCGCAGAGTTCGTGTCGGCAGAGTTTGCTTCTTCCTGTACCGGAGCAGCAGTTTGTGGGCCACCCTGGGCTAACAAATCCTGCAGCCGCTCTCGGCTTTCGAGGGTCATGTCAGCAACCTGACCTGCCGCTAAAGCATCAAGCTGGCTCAATAAATCGTCATGCGCGGAAACCAACGCATAGTGCTTGTGCTCGTCGAGAGGTTGATCACCAAACTGGTTGTGGGCCAGATGCAAGATCTCGGCAAGTTCTGCAAAGTCCTCCGAATGGGCCCGTTCGATAACCGTAACCAATGCGCGGTTCATCTGCTCCGTTCGTTCTAGATCCAACTCGCCATAACGCCAGGTATCAAGATATTCGCTGGCATCCAGTAGCACTGCGGTTGCGTCGAGTTCGAGCAGACTCTTGGGCGACTCAGGTGTCTCGAGCAATCCACCGAGTAGCCTCTCAGCTTCCGCAGCAAACATCGCCGACTCGTCATTGATTACGTTCGCATTTTGAGCATCGACGTCAAGCAGTCTTTGTAAGGCATCAACACCTTCACGTACAAATGTGAGGTATTCGCCATCGACCACCCCATTTCGCTCGCGCAATACCGCTGACGCAACATCCTGGAGTGGCTCCGCTATACCAACGACCGAAAATTCACCCGCTGTTGCAGCCGAACCGGCAATGGTGTGCAAGGCCCGGGTAAATGGGCTGTCAAGCTCCAGTCGATCTTCGGCAAGCGAATCTCGGACCCGCGAGCTCAATACCTCAACCTGTTCTTGCAGCTCTAGCGCAAAAATTGCCCGTGCATCTTCAGCCGAAGCCGCTTCTTCGTCTCCGCCTGGCGTCGCAAAAAAACTGGGAACTTCAACATTAGCGGGCCGCGCTGTGTCCGTATCTTGCGCGGCGTCGGTTTGATCCCCAACGGGACTGTAGTGAGCGGGCTGGCTGGACGCCAATGCGCTCGACAGCGCGCCGCCAGATGCAAGTACGTCTGCCTGCTCAAGTAACTCAACGAGCTCGTTCGATTCTGATGTCGTGCCATGCGCAAACTCCGAACGTAACTTCGGCGTGATTCGGCAGGCGTGACTAACAATAAACAGATGATCTTCGGAAGGAGGTATGGTGCCATCCATAAGCCGATTGAGCATGTTCTCAACAGCCCAACCCAGCTCTCCGATCTGGTTAGCACCAACAATACGGCCGCTGCCTTTCAACGTGTGGAAATTGCGACGAATCTCAGTGATTGGAGCTACCGAGGTTAGATCCTCAGACCAATCCGGCAGCTGGGCTTCTACGGCTTCGAGAATTTCATCAACTTCTTCAACGAAGACCTCGATAATTTCCGGGTCTGCAGCATGCGTATTTTGCGCCACCTCACCTGAGCTGTTTGTGTTGTTGGTAGCATCAGATTGAGGTTGGTTGGCCGTGTTACCAAACGCCGCAAGACCTGCCGCCGCCACAGCGCCGGCGCCTATTCCAGAAGCAACAGACCCACCCAATCCTGCTCCGGGGCCTGCGCCAGCATCTGGCCCATTTTCCTGGCCAAAAGAACGACCGGTAGAAATAGATTCATCCGTAGGCTGTTCGGAGACAGATGTGTCGACAAAAGCCGTTTGTGTCGTATCAACGTCTGTGCTGCTTGCATCAGACACGGCATCAGAAATCCCATCAGCTTCTTTATCTTGTGCGGTAGCTGCTACCGCTTCTGTTTCAGCAACAGTTTCTTCGACCGCAACTTCCGTAGCCGTTTGATCTACACTTGCGTCTTCGTCATCGCTAAGCGGCACAAGTCCAAACGGATTCTCGGTGGGTTGATCAGAGTCAGCATCCGACGAGAAAGCCAGTTCCTCAGGACTCGCTCCCAACATCGCATTCAACGCAGAATCCGCATCGCCTTCGGAGTCCTCCTCCGTATTTAGTTCTGCTTTGTTTTCGGCTCTATCGGCAAACAACCGTTGCAGGCTCGCTTCAGTTAAATCTAGCGCTTCATCACCAGGTGCTCGCCCAGTTTCAAACAGCCGCTCTAGAAAATAGTCGATACCGCCAAGCGCATCCGCAAACGCATCAAGCTCCTGCCAATCGGGATGATGCCCCTGCAGCAGCTGATCGTTCACATAACCGGCACACTGCTCCAGCAGCTGCGCGGCACGTGGCAAAGGAATCATCTGCAGTGCACCCTGAACAGCCCTGAGTACGTTGGGTGATTCCTCAAGGTAGCCTGCATTCCACTTCGAAGACACAAAGTCGACGATGCTCTGCTTAACCTGATCGATACCACCGCGAGCTTCCTGCAGCACCGCAACCTGTGCTTCGTTCAACGCAGCGCTAGCAAGCGCTTCGTCTCCCGATGAAATATCCCCTTTACCGGAGAGAGCCTGCTCAGTCTGCACAAGTGCACCGGCGATACCAACAATTACTTCTTCAGTGATATCCGAGTCTTCAGCAAGCGACAAAACCTGGGCGCGTTGAGCTCGCAAAAGATCTGAGCCGTGACTATCGCCCAGCATGCCAAGTGCAGAACATATGCTGTCGAGAGGGGTTGTGATCTCTTGGAGGTCTGAAAGGCTTCTGTTTTCACCGCGCACAAATAGATCAAAGTGATCTCGAACGGTAGCAATTTCTTCACCCAACATTTGAGCGGCTTGATCGAGGGCTTCCCGCGGCTTTAGCGGTGGTGCCTGCGGGGTCTGTACCGCCGAGCGCAGCTGGCCGATCTGATCGCCTCGCTGTCCGTGTGCTTCTGCAGTACTTAACAAATCTCGCACCAGCTCAACAGGAAGAGGTTCAACAAGAACTTCCGCTCCAAGAGTCTCAACTTTCTTCATTTCCGCATCAACACGACGGAGATCGCGAATAGCATCGGAGTTCATTTGTTGCGGATCAGACGCATAGCCTTTCGCAAAATACTCGAGCGATTTCCAAAGGGTGACCATTGGCGCACCTTCGCAAATTCGTTGCATTCCAACCGCTATCTTGGCGAGCGTATCGACCGTCTGCTGATTAGCGTTGCCTTTTAGAACACTCAACAACACCTGCTGATAGGCCGTGCGTACCCGGCCGGTCTTGCCGGCGCCATCGATGTCCCGAAAGCGACGCATAGCCTCAGCGGCCTGTTCAGCAGTGAACTCAGACGATACCTGCGGCGTCAACTGCATAGGCGACAGCCCACAACAGGACCGAAGCTCGTTCACAAAAGGCATAACCAGCGGTAGGTCTTCGGCGACACCGTTTTGCAATTCTTCAATGAACGCGGGTAGCTGAAGAATGCATTGCATCAGGGACTGTTCAGCAGATCGTGCATCTTGAATAGAACCGTTAAGCAACGACTGCGCCGCTTGTTCCATGTGATCAGCAAGCAGCACAAGACCCTCGAGTTCGAGCATGCGCAAGGTGCCGTGTATTTGATGCAAACTGGTAAGACACGATCGCAACCGAGTTTCCTCGCGCCCGCCTTCAGCATAAGACTCTAGTGCTACACGCGCCTGATCCAGAGTGCTTTCCAGCTCTCCTCTGATCCAATCTAGCGCGAAATTGTCTCCGTTACCCATCTGCCATCCGTTTCGTCTATTACATCGTTAAGCTAGCGCTTCGCTTTTCTAAGCCACTGCTTGCGTTCTACTTGCGTTCTACGCCACTGCATCTTGCGGCAGGCGGAAGCCTTCAACCGACTTATGCATTTGATTGGCCATCGTCGTTAGCTCGCCGATTGAGCGCGTAGTTACTTCCGTGCTCGAAACAGTTTGCTGGGTGATCTTCTTAATCACATCCATAGTCTTTGATACTTCGCTCGCAGAACCTGCCTGATGCTGAGCCGCAGTAGAAATATTTGTGATCAGTTTTGCTAAAGAGGTAGAGACACTCTCGATCTCTTCCAGCGCGACCCCGGCATCCTGGGCCTGTTTGGCTCCGGATACCACTTCAGAGGTGGTCTGCTCCATAGAAATAACGGCTTCGTTAGTGTCGGTCTGGATCGTTTTTACAAGTGCTGCGATTTGCTTCGTCGCCGCACTGGAGCGCTCGGCGAGTCGCTGTACTTCGTCTGCAACTACCGCGAAGCCGCGACCCGCATCGCCAGCCATAGAGGCCTGGATGGCCGCGTTTAGCGACAGAATATTGGTTTGATCTGCAATGTCGTTAATGAGGGAAACAATGTCGCCAATTTCTTGCGAGCTTTCGCCAAGCCGTTTGATACGCTTAGAGGTCTCCTGAATCTGACTGCGAATGTTGTCCATACCCTTAATGGTGCCGTGAACCACGCTTGAACCTTTGCTGGCGATATCTACAGCACGAGTAGCAACCGCGCTTGATTTAGACGCATGACCATGAACCTGATCGATAGAAGCCGCCATATCGGTGATCTCTTTGGTCGCATCACCAATCTCTCGAGCCTGGGCTTCTGCGGCAGTTTCCAGATTAGCCGCGGTTTGCTGGGTTTGAGAGGCCGCTTTAGAGACCTGCACCGACACCTGTTTGATATTGGAGACGAGACCCCGCATCTGGTCAATCGCGTAGTTAATAGAATCCGCGATAGCTCCAGTGAAATTTTCGGTAACAGAGGCATGAACCGTAAGATCGCCCTCTGCCAGATCAGCAAGCTCATCAAGAAGTTGAAGAATCGCAGCCTGGTTACGTTCGTTTTGCGAGGCCTGCTCTTCGAGTCGCTTGCGAGTGTCTCTAACCATCACAACGGCTAGCACTGCAACCAATACAATGGTTACCACCGCAAGTAACAAACCTGGCTGTTCCGCAACAGAAATACCGTCGCGAAACAACACAACCGTCATGACCACCATGGAACAGATGGCGAGAGCCATCAAACCCATCACTAGCGGTGAAAATTTACCCGTGTTCATAGTCCTGCTACCTGCTATCCATTATTCGTTGTCCGTTTTGTTCTGCAACTTCAATAAATTTGTCGTCTCGGACAAGAGACAAAAGGCTAACCACATAATATATGCGCCCGCCCTGGCGATACGCCCCGCGCAGGTTTCCCTGCAATGCTGGCAACTCCGCTGGAGTTACCTCTTCAAATCCATCTTCGACAAAGTGCTGCATACCAAGAGACTGTTCAACCAAAAGACCTACAACCAAGTCACCTTCTTCTACAACTAGAACGCGCCATTCTTTACGCGGCAAAGCAGTTTGCACGTCGATATAGCGATGCATATCGACAATAGGAATCAATCGTCCGCGAATGTTGGCGATGCCCAATAACCAGGGCTTAACCCCAGGCAGCGATGTGTAAGGAGGCAACTGCATTATTTCACTAACTTCTCCGAGCGGTGAAACCAGCCGCACGCCACCAATCTGAAACCCCAGACCTTTCCATTCTTCTTTATCATCGTTCTTGGTTGGCATGGGTGCAGCATTGCGAAACGTATCGCTATGCATTTCACGAAGAATATCGAACACCTGCATGCTACCTATACTGGCCATCAGACATTCCCAACAAGCACGCTCTTGACTACGTCAAGAATCTCATTATCAACAACCGGTTTGGTTAAGTAGCCAGAAGCACCCTGTCGCTCACCCCACACTCGATCCGCTTGCTCAGCCTTACTGGAAACTATGATGACCGGTATGTGCTTGGTAGCGTGACCGCGAGTCAACTCACGCGTCGCCTGAAAGCCATTAATGCCAGGCATCACGACGTCCATCAAAATAACATCGGGTTGTTCCTCCGAAGCTACTTCAATGCCGTCTGATCCGGTCGCCGCCGTTAACACCTGATGACCATGCTTTGCGAGCAAGTGCATCATCTTGTGCGAATCGGTAGGCGAATCATCTACTACCAAAATACGCGCCATTATCCGCGTTCCTAGTGAACCAGCGTGCGAATGGTGCCGAGCAACTCTTCTTTGCTAAACGGCTTGGTGATGTATTGGTCGCTACCGACGATGCGGCCCTTCGCGCGATCAAACAGGCCGTCTTTGCTAGATAGCATAACAACCGGTGTTGCTTTGAACTCGCTGTTGTTTTTTATCAACGCGCAAGTTTGGTAGCCATCTAGGCGCGGCATCATGATGTCGACGAAAATTATCTCGGGGCGCGCATCGGCGATCTTGGCAAGGGCATCGAACCCGTCTATCGCAGTAATAACTTCGAAGCCTTCCTTCGCCAGCAAATTCTCTGCACTGCGTCGAATGGTTTTGCTGTCATCGATGACAAGCACCTTGACGCTCTGGATTTCCTGTTCCATTGGCAAGCAGTCTCTCTATCGTTGTACGCGAGGTATGCGTAAAAGGTGTATTTTATTGCACGCGCTCGGGTGCTTTTCTGCCCCAAAATAGACAGGGTCAAGCAACCAGACTGCGCTCGCGAGTTTTGTATCACGATTTCTCAAAGAGTAGCTATAAGTAACCGGCTAATAAGGGATTTTCGTCTCACTTTGATGACGAACCGTGCGCCAGTACTCACAAGACCCTGCTTGTTCGGCACAACGAGTGACGGCTGGCCCAAAATGCCCCAACCGAGTACCTTAGCGCCCTCTTAACTCGCCTGAAGGACCGCCACTTTATGCCAAACGCACTGTTTTTGCTGGATCCTGTTGACTCTCTGTCGCTCAAAAAAGACAGCACCCTGGCCATGATTCGGGCGATGCAGGTCCGCGGCTGGGCCGTGAGCGTCATGGAGCAACAGGACATGTTGCTGCTCGAGGGCAAGATCCAGGGCGTCACTCGCTCGTTCCAGCTGGCAGAAGCCTTCGCAACCAGCCTGGATCCGGAGGATGCCCCCGAGAATTGGTACAGCGCAGGTCCTGAGCGCCAGCATGATCTTGCGGAATTCGACGTGGTCATGATGCGCAAAGACCCTCCGTTCAATATGGAGTTCATTTATTCCACGTATTTGCTTGAGCAACTCGAGGCGGCCGGCGTTGTAATCGTCAATAAGCCTGCAAGCATTCGGGATTGCAATGAAAAACTGTTCGCCACCCACTTTCCCGACTGTTGTCCACCGCTGATCGTTAGCCGCCGAATAGACAAATTGCGAGACTTTCAGGCGGTTCATAGCGACGTTATATTCAAGCCACTTGACGGCATGGGCGGCGCCAACATATTTCGCGCCCGGCAGGGTGATCCTAATATATCGGTAATTCTCGAATCACTGACGCATCACGGTGAACAACAAATAATGGGTCAAAAATACCTGCCCGAGATCGTCGACGGCGACAAACGAATCCTGTTGATCGATGGTGAACCGGTGCCCTATGCCCTGGCCCGGGTGCCGCTGGCGGGCGAATCTCGGGGCAACCTGGCCGCCGGAGGCACAGGACGCGGACAGGAGCTGAGCGATCGGGATCGCTGGATCACCGAACAGATCGGCCCAGAGCTCAAGCGTCGAGGCCTTATGTTTGTCGGCATCGATGTCATCGGCGACTATCTCACCGAAATCAACGTTACCTGCCCCACCTGCATTCGTGAACTCGATACGCAGTTTTCACTGGATATCGCCGGTAAACTCTGTGACACCATCGAGGATCGCTTAAGCCGCACGGCTTGAGCGCCTGCCGGACCGGCCTTTTAGAGAGACTTAATGAGCGAAATCGAAGTAAAACCAAGTGATCGACTGGGCTTCACCGCCTTTGTAGCCATCGCGCTGCATGCGGCGGCTATTCTGGGTATCGGTTTCACCTGGCAAATTCAGCAGGCCTCGAGCCCGACGATCGAGGTCACCCTGTCACAGCACTCCGATGAGGTTGCGCCAGAAGACGCCGCGTTTGTTGCCGCAACGAACCAGATCGGCAGCGGCGATGCCGAGGAGGTAGTCGAAAAGACCACGACATCCGAAGCCGATTTTGTCGCCAACGTCGAACAGGAGGTCATACCGGAACCCATGCTGATTCTGCCAGATGACGCTGACCTCGAACTCGACCCTGAGCTCACTAGTGACAGCGCACAAGACTGGGCGGTTAACCCAGAACATGATGATCCCGCAGAGGCCATTGATGGTTTCAGCAGCAAGACCATGGATGAGCTCGCGAAAGAGATAGCAAGCCTTGACGCACAGCTCGATGACGAGACTCAGCAACAGGCCAAAGGGCCGCGAATCAGAACCCTAACCAGCGTATCCGCTCGACGTACCTCCGATGCCTACTATCTACAGGCATGGCGACGCAGAGTAGAACAGGTGGGCAACCTGAATTACCCGGAAGAAGCGCGGCAGAAACAGCTCTACGGCGACCTGAAACTGTTGGTCACCTTGCGACCGGATGGCACCTTGCAGGCCGTACGAGTTCTTGCCTCCAGCGGCCACAAGGTTCTCGACGATGCGGCGCTGCGAATCGTTCGCATGGCTGCACCCTACCCGCCCTTTCCGGATGAGATGAAGAAATCTACAGACCTCCTACAAATTGTCCGGTCGTGGCAGTTCCGCCCGAGCACTGGCGCTTGAGTGAATTCAGCTTGCAGGGTCACTTCCTGCTCTCCATGCCCCAGCTCAACGGCAGTTACTTCGGCCAAAGCCTGATCTTGATGTGCGAACACAACGCGGATGGTGCGCTAGGTATAATCGTCAACAAGTCGACAAAAGTTCCGCTCACCGACATGCTCGATGAACTGGAGATTCCGTCGCCGCAGCCACTCATAGCTCAAGAACTCAAGGTTCTAGAGGGCGGGCCAGTGGCACAGGATCGGGGGTTTGTGTTGCACAGCCATACGCTCGAAGAATCAGACTGTCTGCAACTTGCACCCGCGCTATATCTGTCTGGAGCAACTGCTGCGCTGTCAGAACTGGTTAACGCGCAAACTAAAGGCGAATTCCTGGTAATGCTCGGCTACGCCGGTTGGGGCGCGGGGCAACTCGAAGAAGAAATCAAAGACAACGCCTGGCTAACCGTTGAAGCCTCAAGCGAGGTGGTGTTCGCAAGCGTCAACGACACAAAACTCGAACGGGCCGCAGCTCAACTGGGTATCGACTACCGTCTGCTCGCTGACGCCGGACATGCCTGAGGGCCTGGTACTCGCATTCGACTTCGGATTGAAGTGGATTGGCGTAGCAACCGGGCAGACTATTACAGCCACAGCAACACCGCTGACGACTCTGCAATCCAGCAACGGCAAACTGCTCGAAGCAGCAGCACTTGCATTGATCGAACAATGGCGACCGGTTGTATTGCTTGTTGGGTTACCGCTCAACATGGATGACACGGAAAATGAGATAAGCAAGAAAGCCAGAGCCTTCGCCTTATGGCTAGAGAACTTAACCGAACTACCCGTAGAGCTCGTAGACGAACGCTTGAGCACCCGCGAAGCGCAGAATCGCCGCCACAAACCTCGAACCGGTAAGCCCGACGACCCAAGCCACGCCGAAGCCGCGTGCGTTATTGCCGAAACCTGGCTTAACGGCTAGCTGGCCCGTAACAGTCTGCCAATCTCGCCCGCCCCTTCTACCACTTGCTCGTCTGAACCCGCGCAGACCTTGAGGTTCATGATCGTGCAACCCGCATCAACATAGGGCCTGAGCTGATCAGCAACCTCAGCAGGTGTGCCGTAGGGTGTGTAGCGTTCAAACTTCTCGAACGGGACCTTGTAAAACTCTTCCATTTCCCCTGCAACTATCGCTCGAGCCTCCTCGCGCGTGTCAGCAACACCTAGCCAGGGTTGATAGCCATGCTGCCACTGCACATCACTGCGCCCCGCGTCGTCGGCAGCCTCTTGTACAAGATTTAAGGCTTCTGAATAGCGCCGCGGCGAACACCAAACACCCACCCAACCATCGCCATATCGGCCAGCGCGCTCAAGCGCAGCGTTCGAGCGGCCGCCAACAATAATCGGTATTTGTTCGCTCACCCGCGGCTTGATGCAAGCGCGATTCAGCTTGAAAAACTCGCCGTCGTAATCGAAGGTTTCGCCAGCCGTTAGCCGACGAATGATGTCGAGACTTTCGTTGGTCCGCCGTCCGCGTGTGCGCGGATCAACTCCGCAGAGCTCGATTTCATTCCGGTCTTCACCACCGACACCAACGCCGAACAGCATTCGGCCCGGAGCTATCTTATGCATGGTGGCAAGCGCCCGCGCCACGGGCAGCGGATGCCGCAAGGGCAGAAGGTAGATACTGATCATGACCCTTATGTCGGCATGCAGCTGGCTGAGCGCGGCTACTTCGACAAAACCATCGTTGCCGGAGCCATCGTGAAAAGACACGTGATCCGCAAGATAAACATGATTAATGTTGAGATCGACCACCCGCGAAACGATGGTCTGACGGGTTTTTAGAGAGCTCGCCCAAAATCCAATGGGCGGCACCATACCTATCGCGAGCTCTCTATCGGAAGCTGATGGCTCTTTACCGGAAGCTGATGGCTCTTTACCGGAAGCTGATGGCTCTTTACCGGAAGCTGATGGCTCCATTACCACTTTTACTACTACTCTCGTCTTCTTCGAGAGTCAGAGTATTAGCGGTGTTGTCCTGTGCGTCTACAGGCAGGTCACCTTCGAGCTTGATCATCAGTCGTAAATCGTTCGGTGAATCAGCATGCGCGATAGCCGCATCGTAATGGATATGGCGATTCTGATAGAGCTTGAACAGCGCCTGGTCGAAGGTCTGCATACCCGCTTCGCCAGATTTGCGCATAATCTCCTTGAGCTCATGAACCTCTCCCTCGCGAATAACGTCAGCCACGCGTGGGGTGTTAACCAACACCTCGATGGCAGCCCGGCGGCCCTTGCCATCTAAGGTCGGTAACAGCTGTTGCGCAACTACCGCCTTAAGGTTCAGAGACAAATCCATCCACACCTGCGAATGTCTATCCGCCGGGAAGAAGTTAATTATTCGATCGAGCGCCTGGTTTGCGTTGTTGGCGTGCAAAGTACAGAGGCAAAGGTGGCCTGTTTCTGCAAAAGCAACCGCGTATTCCATGGTTTCTCGGCTTCGCACCTCACCAATCATGATGACATCGGGCGCCTGTCGAAGCGTATTTTTCAGAGCAATTTCAAAACTGTCTGTGTCTACACCAACTTCACGCTGAGTAACGATGCAACTCTCGTGCTGATGGATAAACTCGATGGGGTCTTCGATACTAATAATGTGGCCGCTGGAATTTCTGTTCCGATGGCCAATCATTGCCGCAAGCGATGTCGACTTACCGGTACCGGTCGCACCAACAAATATAATCAGCCCACGCTTGGTCATCGCAAGCTCATCAATTATAGGGGGCAGTGACAGATCTGAAGTTTTTGGTATATCCACCTCGATACGGCGCAACACCATACCGACCAGATTGCGCTGGTAAAAGGCGCTTACACGAAAACGGCCTAGCCCACGAGTGTTGATCGCAAAGTTACACTCTTTCTCGCTAAGAAAAGCCTCCTGCTGATCTTTGTTCATTACCCCCAGCACAATATCGCGCGCTTCATCAGGCGACAGCCCGTTTTTGCTGGCCGCGTAAAGCTTGCCGTTTATCTTCAGAGATGGGGGTTTGCCGGCTGTTATAAAAAGGTCAGAGGCACCTTTTTCTACTACCAGCTTTAAAAGTCGATCAAATTCCATCTTTCTTGCCTTGGCTTCCGCCTGTTAGCTTGCCTTCGGGCTAGCTAGAAATTCTCGGGCATTTTGGCTTTTTCTTTAGCCGCTTCTCTAGTAACCATCCTGCTGGTCACCAGGTTTTCGAGACACTGGTCAAGTGTCTGCATACCCAGAGCACTACCCGTTTGAATAGAGGAGTACATTTGCGCAACCTTGTCTTCGCGAATGAGGTTACGAATAGCCGGTGTGCCAATCATAATTTCATGCGCTGCAACGCGGCCGCCATTCATTCTCTTCAACAGCGTTTGTGCAACAACTGCCTGCAAAGACTCAGACAGCATCGACCGAATCATCGCTTTCTCTTCAGCCGGAAATACATCAATTACGCGGTCAATCGTTTTGGCCGCTGAGGTCGTGTGTAGGGTGCCAAACACAAGGTGACCCGTTTCTGATGCTGTGAGTGCCAGGCGAATCGTCTCGAGGTCACGAAGCTCACCAACCAGAATAATGTCCGGGTCTTCACGAAGCGCTGAACGCAGCGCTTCGTTAAAGCCATGGGTATCACGATGCACTTCGCGCTGGTTTACCAGGCACTTTTTACTCTCGTGAACAAATTCGATGGGATCCTCAATGGTAAGGATGTGGTCGTAACGATTATCGTTAACGTAGTCGATCATCGCCGCAAGCGTTGTTGATTTACCTGAACCCGTAGGTCCGGTAACCAGCACAAGTCCGCGCGGCACCATAGAGATGTCTTTAAAAGTCTGGCCCATGCCAAGGTCTTCCATTGACAGAACTTTCGAAGGAATCGTTCGAAAGACCGCACCTGCGCCCCGGTTCTGGTTGAACGCGTTCACCCGGAATCGAGCGACTCCGGGAACCTCAAAAGAGAAGTCAGTCTCGAGGAATTCCTCGAAGTCTTTGCGCTGCTTGTCGTTCATGATCTCGTAGATCAGACCGTGCACCTCACGGTGCTCAAGTGCTGGCAGATTGATGCGTCGTACGTCGCCATCCACCCTAATCATCGGGGGCAACCCGGCTGACAAATGTAAGTCGGAGGCGCCTTGCTTGGCACTGAATGCGAGGAGTTCTGTAATGTCCATGTATAAAGCCCTGATCTCAGACGTTCAATACTAGGGGGTGTGGCGGGTATACTCTATGGAACAGGTACGCTCTGCGCGTACGTCATCTTAAAAGTGCGACCGAGTTTGCAGTCTGTGGATGAAGTTCGTACACATCGAGTCACCACAACAAGCCCATTCGCCTCTAGCAACCCAAAGAGCATCCAACCAGCAGCCAATGAGTAACTTAGTCTGAGCACCGCGATCACCGCAGCGTACAAAAAGATCAGTCAAAACATCGCCGACTGCGCCGAAAAATCTAACCGCGACCCAGACTCAATAACGCTGCTGGCCGTCTCAAAAACCAGAGCTACCGAAGAGATAGAGGCCGCCTATAGGGCTGGCGCCCGGCACTTCGGCGAGAATTACCTGCAAGAAGCTTTACCGAAAATTCAGTGGTTTCAGAATCAACAGGCAACTTCGTCCGCTCGCTACGCCGACCTCAGTTGGCACTTCATAGGCGCTTTGCAAAGCAACAAGGCAAAAGAGGTCGCCGCCAATTTCTCCTGGGTTCACACCGTTGATAGAGAAAAGCTGGTTCGGCGACTGGCCAACTTCAGGCCCGATCATCTGCCGCCGCTACAGGTATGCGTGCAGGTCAACCTGCACGATGAGACGCAAAAGGGCGGAGTGCATCCGGACGCCTGTGCCGATTTAGTGTCATTAATAGCCACTCTGCCAACACTCGCAGTCCGTGGATTAATGATCTTACCTGCAACAACCGTGGAACCCCGACAGGCGTTTGATGCATTGGCGGCCCTCTTCGAACAGCTCGCAACCACAACACCCGGACTCGGTCGACAGTGGGACACGCTATCTATGGGTATGAGCGCAGACTATTCGGCAGCCATCGCAGCCGGCAGTACAATAGTGCGTATAGGCACCGCACTTTTTGGCGCACGACCGAGTTGATCCCCCACAATCATCCCCCGAACTGACAAAGGCAGATCACAACCAAAAATGACAACTATCAGCTTCATCGGCGCAGGCAACATGGCACGTGCGCTTATCGGCGGACTGCTAAATGCCGGTCACCCGCCGGCAAAACTGCGTGCCGCTGATCCCTTTCCGGATGCTCGAGACCAAATAGCCGGTCTCGGGGTCGAGGCCAGCGAAAGCAACAAAGCGATTATTGGTGACGCAGACGTTGTTGTACTGGCGGTGAAGCCTCAGGTACTTAACAGCGTGCTGTCTGACATGGCACCGGCCCTACCGCAAAACGCTCTGGTGTTGTCGATTGTGGCCGGAATTCCATTGGTCGCCATCGAAACCGCTTTGAGCCCTGGCGTGGGCGATATGTCTACTTCAGCTAATAATCTAGAGAGGCCTATCGTCCGCTGCATGCCAAATACACCGGCATTACTTGGCCTCGGTATCACCGGCATGTACGCCAATCACCAGGTTAATGAAGATCAAAAAAAGCTCGCCCAAACGGTAGCTTCGGCCGCTGGTCAGTGGGTGTGGGTAGACAACGAGGCCGACATCGATGCCGTAACAGCGGTTTCCGGTAGCGGTCCCGCCTATTTCTTTTATCTAATGGAAGCGATGATCGAAGCAGGTGCCGAACTCGGACTACCTCGGGATCTCGCGGCCAAACTTACCGTTGCAACAGCAACAGGTGCCGCAGCAATGGCAGCACAACCAGGCGCTGATGCCGCCGTTTTAAGGCAGAATGTCACCTCACCAGGAGGCACCACCGAACGCGCATTGGCGTTGTTTGATGATGGCCAGCTAAACCCAAAAATTCGCACTGCTTTGGCCGGTGCGGCACAGCGCTCAGCAGAGCTCGCGAGAGAATTTGGCCGATGAGTCACACACTGCTCACCATCCTCCAAAGTTTGGCCCCGATCATTACGTTCTTCTTTGTCGCCCGTTTTCTCTTACAGGCGGCACAGGCAGATTTCTACAATCCGATATCTCAAGGTGTTGTTAGCATCACCGACCCGATACTCAAGCCCATTCGCATGGTGATTCCGAGCATCGGACGCTGGGACTTTGCCGCCCTGATTGCTGCGATATTGCTGGAGGGTATTTTTGGATATATCGAGATCGCGCTAAAAAATGGTTACTTTTCAGGGTTCCTCGAGTTGAGTATAGGGGCCGTTTTTTCGGCCGTTGGCATGATCCTGACGGTCATCTGGTTCATGATACTTATCAGCATTGTAGCCAGCCTGCTCGGCGCCTTCGGTGGTATGAATGTGCAGCACCCCATACTGTCGCTGATAAACCAGATCATTGAACCCATCATGGCTCCCGCGAGACGCATAATTCCGCCAATGGGCGGGTTCGACCTCTCGCCCATCCTGGTGATTTTGGTCATCAATGTACTGAGCAACAGCATTTTGCCGCAAGTAGAAAATGGCATAATAGCGGCCCTATGAACCCAAGCGGGCTCGTAACAACCGAAACCTTTCACTGGGCCGAGAACTTCAATCTGCGCAGCGGTAACACGCTGCCGGGTTTCGAGTTGATCTATGAAACCTATGGTGTCCTGAATCCAACGGCGAGCAACGCGATATTGGTATGTCATGCACTATCCGGCAATCACCACGCGGCTGGCAGATACACAGAGGACGACAGCAAACCCGGTTGGTGGGATGCGGCCATCGGCCCTGGGAAACCGATTGATACTGATCAGTTTTTTGTGGTGAGCCTGAACAATCTCGGAGGCTGCCACGGTTCTACCGGACCACTGACAATCAATCCGCAAACAAACAAAGCCTATGGACCCGATTTTCCCCCGGTAACCGTCAGCGACTGGGTACAGTCGCAAGCCTTGCTTGCTGATCACCTCGGTATCACTCGATTTGCAGCAATCATCGGCGGCAGTCTTGGAGGTATGCAGGCACTACAGTGGAGCATCGATTTTCCCACACGGGTACAGCACGCGGTCCTCATCGCAGCAGCGCCAAAACTGTCTGCCCAGAATATCGCTTTCAACGAAATTGCCCGCCACGCAATCACCAGCGACCCGGGCTACGCTGACGGCCACTATGTCGAAGAGGACAATAATCCCGACAAGGGTTTGGGCATCGCCCGAATGATAGGCCACGTTACCTATTTGTCAGC
>CAZFIA010000034.1:22127-31774 GCA_964519335.1 uncultured Pseudomonadales bacterium | reverse complement strand
TAACGGACAGCGCGTTCAAATAACTCTCATCGGGCGTGTTGCCACCAATGCACACCAGTGTGTCGCGCTCGGTCAGCATATCTACCGGCACAGATTCCATATCGGGGTCAGACTGCACCAGTACAACTTCAATGCCTTGCTGTTGGGCCACCCGAATCAGCTTAACCGCCGTGCAACCACGCGCATGAATCAGGGTGCGTTTCACCGGCCGAATCAGCTCTCGCTCGCTGAACCGCGGTCGACGCATATCGAGCGGCTTGCGCTCGCGGCTGAGTGTTCCGGCCATAACCCGGCTGACCACCTGCACCACAGTTTCATCGGCAACCGGTATGTCTTCGTCTATGGCGCGCAGCGATTCATCAAGTTCATCAAAAAACGGGTGCTTGACGAGCCCGGCCATCGAACCCTCAACTTCCGACAGATAGTTAGATAGCGTTGAGGTGGAGGGTAGATTTTGGGTCACCACAATCTGGCCGGCAAATGGCATGTTGGTGCCAGAAAAATAATAGGTTTGCGCGAGTGGGTGCGTAACAAAGCTGGCTTGAGCGCCTCCCGTGCAGTCACCGTAGCCGAACATGATCACGGGTAAATCGTGATCACGAACAAATCGCGTAATGCGATCGTTTACTGCGGCCATAGAAAACAGTGCACCCGCGCCCTCTTTGGTTTGCATGCCACCTGAAGATACAAAGCAAATAACAGGCAGGTGCTGCTGTGCACACTCAACCAACAAAGAGCAGAATTTTTCGGCGCTGGCCATGTCGAATGCGCCAGCCTGAAACTGTACGTTGGACACTACAACGCCTGCGGTAACTGCAGTGCCATCTTCGGTTTTGAACGTACCCACACCGGTGACGATGCCGCAGGGTGGCAGGCCTTTGTCGATGGCTGCTTCAATCGACAATCGAAACCCCGGGAAGCTGCGCGGATCAGAGGAAATCAGATCTCTGTCGCGCTCTTCAAAATCAACAAAGTACTCTTTGATAATGTCATCAAAACCGACGGGGTGACTACGCTTGTAGCCGTTCAACAGGTTCTGAATCTGCAAATCCCGGTAAGCAATATCAAGCCGATTCCAGAAATCTTTTTTCCGGCCAATGTTCTTGGGCGAGATCTTTGCATCATATTTCTTGCCTTCCGATTGCTCAGATAGCAGATAAGACCCCAACAGGTTCTCGAAATAGAACGTGACGACCGTAAACAAGGTGTCGGAGAGCTCTGGGAAAGCGACCTTTTTCCATTCTTCAACCGAACGGAAAAACACGCTGACCTTTGGCAGATTCAACACCCGTGTGTACCAGTCAAAAAACTGCAGTTGAAGCTTGGTGGGATCGCCTTTCGAACCACCAGACGCGCGTTGCCCTCCCAGCGACCCAATAGCCGTATCGAGCGAGTCGGCCAAAAGCTTCGACACCGTGTCCTTCTCGAGCGCCTGAGAGCTGCCGGCTTCAAAGGCAATGGTATCGAGCCTGTCAATCGTACCGTCGAAAACGCCATCAAACAGCAGCATGTTTTCGCATTCTCGAACAAAGTCATCTCGCAAGTCATCGGCGAGCAGAACGTCGAGCACGGTAGCTTCTGCGCTGTCTACGTTCGCATCGCCTTCACTCTCGGAACCATAGTCAGCTCGAGAATCAAACGCCGCAGGGAAATAGGCATTGATGATGGCTCTGTTTACCGCGATTTCTGACGCGCCTTGACTGCGCAAATCCCGCAGCGACTGCGCCCCACCACTCGGAAGCTGCAGCTGGGCTTCCGGCAGCGCCCCACCAGTAAGGGCCAGATTCAGCTCCGAGGTAATCAGAGCCTTAAGCCCCGTAGGGGAAGCCTCCCCCACATCGTCGAGCAGCTTTTTGCCTTCGTAACTACTGCGCTCTCGAACAACGGCGACAAGTTCCGGATGTGAACGCAAGTCACTCACAAGTTGATCGGCATCGACCAGATCGTCTACTCGCAACAGTTGGCGCGTGTCCTCGTGGCCTTGCAGAAATTCCTTCAGGCTCGAAAAATTGCTCGCGGCTTCGGTTTTCCAGCGGTTGTAGAGAAAAGTACCAAAGGTGGAGAGCAGATTGTCGCGCGCATCGTCGTAGTTCTTGCGCGGCTCGCCAAACAAAATCTGCGCGAATCGGCTACGCTCATCGTCCATGGCCTGACGTTTTTCGCGATAGTTCTTCCAGCTCTTGGCTAGCGTATCGTCATAGCGGATCTTGTCGGGGTCTTGCAGCCAGCGCAGAAACGTCTGGCGGCGCTCAAGCTCTGCGCGTTCAACCAATTGCCCCTTGGGCAACTCCTGCTCAGACAAGCGTCCGTATTGGGCGGTGGTCGTCGATTTGATGCGCTGGCGGACCCGCAGATAACGCAGGTAGCGGTAGGCAATGCCAAACACGTTTAGGTATTCAGTGGGGGCCCGGGTGAGGCGCAAGGCGGCGTTATCCTGAAATCGCTTCAGGTCGTCGCTGGGTGCGAGGTAACGGTTCAAACTCGATCGGTAGTGATCGAGAATGTAAGGGTTCTCGGCAACAAAAACCTTGGCGCGGTCTTCGGCAGACAAGATGGCGCCCACAATGGCCAACCGCAAGTTCTCAAGCTGTTCTTCCGAATCACCCGGCGCATAGTCGATCACGCCGTCTATGTTGCCCTGCTCAAAAAGCTCTTGCGCAGACAAACCCACGAACTTTGCGCACTCTTGCCAGCTTAGATTCATACGCCGTGCAATGCTTGCGAGGCTAACGGGCTGAATGGTGGAGAACACGCCGTCTCGAACCGCCAAAATCATGTTGGATGCGGCCAGCGGAATGGCGCCACCGGAGTAGCCCAACCCATAGATGATGCCCACGTTGGGCACACCCACGTTGCTCATCTCGACAATCAATCTGGAGATGGAATGCGCCTGGTTTTGGCGATTAGCATCCTCGTAGGGGTTGGCCCCTGGGGTATCCATGAAACTTACGATGGGCAGATTGCGGATAGAAGAGCGGCCAATGAAGTCGGCCGCAGCGCTGTGGTGCTCGGGCATCCAGCTGCCGTTGGCTACCGCCCGGTCCTGAGCCACAAAAGCCACCTGGCGAAACACGCCGTCCCCAAAATCCATCTCGACCACGGCATCGTAGTAAGGGCCGTCTGAGTTTTCAGACAGCACCTTGCCGAGCTGCTTGATCGCCTCAGGCGCGGACTGGCGTTTCGGGTCACTCGCGGGTGCGATAACCGCCTCGATGTACTCATCCACATCAAGATCAGCCAAATACCGGCGGTAGCGCAGAACTTCTGAGGCTGACAAAACGCCCGGAAGAGGCGACTCGGCGTCAGCCGCTGGAAACAACGAGAAATCCTGCGCAAGGTTCTCTGCGATCAAATACAGGTGATCGCCTTCGGGACGCTGCTTGTCCACGATTCTCCAAGAGGGCGGTGTAGAATTGACTTACTCTATGCCATTTATCTGCCATATCGCAATCGCTATAAACACCCGTTGCGGATGTTCTGGTGTTGCCACCCAAAGAGACCCACACCATGAACTTGAGCCGGCTGAATATATGCGTTTTAACGGTTTCAGACACCCGTACCCGTGCCGATGACACCTCGGGTGATTACCTAAGCCAGGCGCTTACTGAGGCCGGTCACAATCTGCAGGACCGGGCGCTGGTTAAGGACGACAAATACGCGCTTCGCGCCCAGGTCTCGGCCTGGATCGCAGACCCCGACATCCACGCGATTATCACCACCGGCGGCACCGGCTTTACGGGGCGCGACAGCACGCCAGAATCTCTGGCGGTGCTGTTCGACAAGACCATCGAGGGTTTTGGCGAGCTGTTTCGGGCCTTGAGCTTTCAGGAGATCGGCAGCTCGACCATTCAATCAAGGGCCATCGGCGGGCTCGCCAACGGCACCCTGATCTTTGTATTGCCAGGCTCCAGTGGCGCCTGTCGCACGGGCTGGGAGCAGATTCTGGTGAACCAGCTCGATGTGAATTTTCGCCCGTGCAATTTCGCGGAGCTTATTCCGCGCTTCGCGGAACGCTAAGACAAACTACTAACCGTAGATTTGCCGCAGCAGCATTTCAGCAACGCAGGCGGGCTTGTCCTGGCCGTCAATCTGCACAGTAATCTGCTGCTTTAGCTGCAAGGTGTTGGGCGCCTTCATTTCGACCCCTAAAAGCGTACGCTCAGCACGGATCTTTGAGTTCACCGGCACCGGAGACGGGAATCGGACCTTATCCAGCCCGTAGTTCACGCCCATAACTATTCCTTCAAGCGCCGCGGGATTAGCGGTTGGGACACTGCCCCCCAGATGCACCACCAACGAAAGCGTAAGAAAGCCGTGAGCGATGGTGACCTTATAAGGCGAAAGCTCTGCTGATTTAACCGGGTCGATGTGAATGAACTGGTGATCGAGGGTGGCGTCGGCAAACGCATTGATGCGCTCCTGCTCAACCGCCATCCACTCGCCGGTGCCATCAGAATTGCCCACCTGGGACTGATAGATTTCCAAAGCCTTCTGCGCGTTATCTGACATCCTGTGTTACTCCGTATGATGTTGGGTTCAAGTAGTAGACCAGCTCGCAGTTTAGCCCAAGGTTCCCTAGAATCCTCCCCGAACCAACTCAGGAACCCGCTTTTGTCGAGACTACCCGTCATAGTCGGTTACGGCGGTATTAACCCCGCTGGCCGAGTTAGCTTTCACCACGCCTACCGGCGGCTGGTTATCGACGCGCTCGACGATGAGCGACGGGATCGTACATTCGCAAGCCTTGCTCAGGTGATGGGCCTGTCGGCGGACAATCCAGATGCCGCGAAAGACCCGGAACTGCGCCAGCATATGCTGGATCACACCCTATTGCGGCGGATCGAGAGCTTCGACCCGCGCGCGATTCCCTGGCAGCGATCGGCCAAGCTGCAGGCTGAAGAACTCAAGTTTGTGATAACGCGCCGGCAGTTACCCGAACAACTCCCGTCTAACTGGCAGGTGCGCGGCATCGACGACAAGAACATCGAGGTAACGGTTACAGAGAGCCTGAACGCTCTGCTGCCGGATTCGCGGGTATCGAGGGTAACCAGTGCCGGCCAACTCCCTACCGGCTTTGC
This sequence comes from uncultured Pseudomonadales bacterium, assembly GCA_964519335.1. GTDB lineage: Bacteria > Pseudomonadota > Gammaproteobacteria > Pseudomonadales > Azotimanducaceae > JALZVT01. The sequence goes on along the minus strand of CAZFIA010000034.1, from coordinate 26,696 downwards.
TCCAGACAAGCTGTATCAATCGCGCAATCACCCGCGCGGGTTGCAGCTCACTGTGTACGGTGCCTCTGACGCGATCAACGCCACCGGCTTTACGATTGAGCAGTTGAAAGGCGCAGTACGTCCGGATGAAATTGCGGTGTACTCAGGCTCTGCGATGGGCCAGATGGACGACAACAGCTACGGTGGCTTAATGCACGCCGAGCTCATGGGCAAGCGTGTGACGTCAAAACAGATCGCTCTGGGTCTGCCGGAAATGTGTACCGATTTCATCAATGCCTATGTCCTGGGCAGCGTGGGCGGCGCGGCCGGGATCATTGGCGCCTGCGCGACCTTCCTCTACAACCTCAAACAAGGTGCGGACGAGATCCGTGAGGGCAAACGCCGGATCGTTGTGATCGGCAACGCAGAGGCCCCCATACTGCCCAACGTAATCGAAGGCTATCGAACCATGGGCGCGCTCGCTGAAGACGAAGCGTTAATGGCGCTCGACGGCAGCGACACGCCTGATCACCGACGGGCTTGCCGGCCTTTTGCAGAGAATTGCGGTTTCACTCTTGCCGAGGCCGCAAACTATTTTGTGTTGATGGACGATGACCTGGCCCTTGAAATGGGCGCACAGATTCACGGCAGCGTGGCCGACGTGTTTGTTAACGCCGACGGCTACAAGAAGTCTATTCCGGGGCCAGGTGTTGGTAACTACCTCACCATGGCCAAGGCGATGGGAGCAGTACGCAGCATTCTGGGCGAAGAGTCGCTGCGAACGCGCACCTACGTACAGGCCCACGGCACCGGCACACCGCAAAATCGAGTTACCGAATCGCACATTCTCAATGAACTTGCGAAAACCTTTGGCATCGATCGCTGGATTGTTGGCGCGGTGAAGGCGTATCTCGGGCACACCATTGCCCCCGCGGGCGGTGATCAGGTTACAGCGGCGCTAGGCGCGTGGCACGACGGCATCATTCCCGGCATTACCAGCATCGACGACATTGCCGAAGACGTGCACAAATCTAATCTCGACTTTCCGATCGAACATCGCGAGATTAACCCTGCTGACTACGACAGCGTATTGATCAATTCGAAAGGCTTCGGCGGCAACAACGCAACCGGCGCGATCCTGTCGCCAGCGGTTACCAAGAGAATGTTAACGAAGCGCCACGGCGACAAAGCAATGGCTGCGCACCAAGCGCTCTGCGAAAGGGTTACCGAAACGGCGACAAGCTACGACAACAAGATGATCAACGAAGGGGTATCGCCCATCTATCAGTTCGGCAAAGGCGTCGTTCAGGGCGAAGAACTGACGATGTCGAAGGACAGTATTGAGGTACCGGGCTTTCCGCAGAAAGTCTCGCTAGATATCGACAACCCCTACAAAGACATGGTTTAGAGAGCGACTAGCAGGCCACCGACACGTCGAGCAGCGAGCGCACCGTTGCAAGCATCTCGTCCTGCGTAAAGGGTTTGGCCAACACTGCATTCGCACCGATCATTCGAGCTGTTTCCAGATAGCTATTTGGCCCCACCATGCCCCCGCCGGTCATAGCGATCACCGGCACGCCCCAACCCGCCCGGCGGATATCAGCGATAGTCTCAAGCCCTTCCTTGTTGGGCATCAGCAAGTCCGTCACCACCAGGTCAACGTCCTTGCCTAAAAGCTCCAGGCCTTCGCGACCGTCTCGAGCAATAAGGGTGGTATGTCCCTCGTAGTCCAAAAGGGCGTCCATCAATTGACGGATTTTCGGCTCATCATCAATAACTAAGATCAGGCTCATAGGGATTTTCCAAAAGCGACTCTCAAGTAGTAGCTGAAGGGAGAGTTTTTGCCAGTAACCGCAGGAAGAATTCTCTTGCGTTTAGGTTATTGGTTAGTGCTCTCGAGTGGCCGCAAACTGAATGTCTGGATAGCGCTCCTGCACCAGCGACAGGTTAGCGCGCGTTGGCGCTAGATAAGTTAGATGCCCACCGCCATCGAGCGCCAAATGATCTTCATTCTTGCGCCGAAAGTCCGCCAGCATTTTTTCATCATCGCAAAACACCCAGCGCGCAGAAAACAGGCTAATGGGCTCATACATACAGTCGGCGCGGTATTCATCCTGCAACCGAAAAGCGACCAGATCAAACTGCAGGGAACCCACCGCGCCAACAATCAGCCGATTATTGGCCAGAGGTCGGAACAATTGACTCGCCCCTTCTTCCGAGAGCTGCACCAGGCCTTTTTCGAGCTGCTTGCTTTTGAGCGGGTCTTTGGGCCGTACCTGACGGAACATCTCTGGCGCGAAATTGGGAATGCCCGAAAAACGAAACTTGCCACCCTCTGTAAAGGTATCGCCAATCTGAATAGAGCCATGATTGTGCATACCAATAATGTCGCCGGGGTACGCGGTCTGCACCTGCTCACGGTCGCCTGCCATAAAGGTCACCGCATCCGAGATCTTTATGCTTTTACCTTCACGCACATGATGCATCTTCATGCCGTGGGTGTACTTACCCGAACAAACGCGCAAAAAAGCAATGCGATCGCGATGCCGCGGGTCCATGTTGGCCTGAATCTTAAACACAAAGCCTGAGAACTTTTCGCGATCGGGCTCAATCACACCTTCGGAGGTTTCTCGCGGGTTAGGCTTGGGCGCGACCTCTACAAATGCCTCAAGCATTTGCTGAATACCAAAATTTCCAAGTGCAGTGCCAAAGAACACGGGTGATAGAGTAGCGCCCAGGAAGTCATCTTGATCAAAGGTGTGGCTTGCGCCGCGCACCAGTTCGATCTCTTCCAGAAAATCATCATAAGCGTGATCGAGATAAGCGCCCGCCTCGTCGCTTTCCAAACCCTCAATCACAGGGAAATCGTGCAGGTGATGACCGTGTCCCTGCTCGTAGCAAACGATACGATCGTTGTAGATATCGTAAACGCCGCGAAACTCACGGCCCATACCTATAGGCCAGTTCATCGGCGCGCACTGAATCTGCAGAATGTCCTCGATCTCATCAAGCACTTCTATCGGATCGCGCACTTCGCGATCGAGCTTGTTAATGAATGTGAGAATGGGCGTGTCGCGCAGGCGACAAACCTCCATGAGCTTTACGGTGCGCTGCTCGACACCTTTCGAGCCATCAATCACCATCAACGCCGAATCAACCGCGGTTAGCGTGCGGTAGGTGTCTTCAGAGAAGTCTTCGTGGCCCGGTGTGTCGAGCAGATTTACCACTCGCTCGTTGTATGGAAACTGCATGACCGAGGTTGTCACGGAGATTCCGCGCTGCTGCTCCATGGCCATCCAGTCTGAGGTGGCCATACGATCGGCCTTACGGCCCTTTACGGTGCCCGCAAGCTTGATCGCATTACCGTGCAGCAGGAGCTTTTCGGTAATGGTGGTTTTACCGGCATCCGGGTGCGAAATAATGGCAAAGGTTCGGCGCAACCGAATCTGTTCAGACAGCTCCACGATGATCTTGTCCAATATTCTCTGGTTCAGAAGATGACGGATCGGACGCGGAGAACTGCAGAGCGAACACGCGCGCATCTTCCCGACCGAGTGGCGCGGGATAGTAGTCCTTTCTGATGCCAATTTCTCGAAAACCCATCGACTCATAGAGCGCGATCGCTATCCGGTTAGAGGGGCGAACCTCGAGAAACAGCATTGCAACGCCCTGAGCTTTCAGTCGATCCAGCAAAAAGTGCATAAACTGCCGGCCATAGCCGTAGCCCTGCTGGTCGCGCGTGACGCACAAGTTCAGCAGATGGGCCTCTTCAGCGGCGATACTCAAAAACGCATGACCAATGATTTGGCCACGGGCGTCTCTTGCAACCCAGCTATCCTGCGGACCCCCAATACAGTCACGAAACACACCTTCGGTCCAGGGAAACGCATAGGAGCGCGTCTCGTTCTTGATCATAGCGGGTAGATCATCGAGCTCTGCGGGGGCAAAGCTCAGAGCGTGTTCAGCGTTTGCCACAAGGCCCTCTTTGCCGCTCCGTCTGAAAGAAGCGAATCGGGCTCACCAACATACAGAATGCGCTCCGGGGCAACCTCCGGCTGGGCGCTCGAAATCACTTTTTCTAGTTCCGCTGCGGCATACAAAATTAGCGGCTCAGGTTTGTCCTCTAAATGCCGATTTAAGAAGCCGCGCAGCGCACGCCCGGTGGGAGCATCGGACGGAAGCTCACCAGCGCCCTCCGCCGGCGGCCAGTTGAAATGCAGTTTTTGGACGTTCAACTTTTTACCAGAACGCTCCTTTTCAACGATGCGCATAGCCGCCTGAAATACATCGTTGAGCACACGCTGTCCCTGAGGACTTAGGCCCGTTAACTCGGCAAGCAAGACACCCTGTGGACCGCTGAGACAGAACAAGCTCAGCGGCGGCTCGGTTTGCACCGTTCTTTTTCTTGAGTGGGAAACGGAAGCGGCTTCCTGGCTGTCTGAGGCATCTGAGGCATCTGAGGCATCTGAGGCACTATGAATCCGAGCAGACTGACGCGAGCGGGAACTCACGGCTCGATCCTGCGCTTCTTCGAGTAGCGCAAGCGCGGCAGAAGCGACGGAGGTAGAAGGGGCAGAGACAGAAGGGGCA
>CAZFIA010000034.1:14545-22027 GCA_964519335.1 uncultured Pseudomonadales bacterium | reverse complement strand
AGAAGGGGCAGAGACAGAAGGGGCACGCTCGCCGATCTCCGCCCTGGCGCCCTGTGGGTCGGCACGTCGCACCTGCCAGACGTCAATATCGAGCGCGGCCAGCATTTGTGTGCGCCTGGTGTTTCTATCGGCGGTGGAGGGTGTGGCAGACGAAGTCATGTGCCGATTGTACCTTCACCTCACCTCAGATTCCCGATATGGTCGAAGCCATGAAGTATCAAACAGATGACGTCCGGATAACGGGCATGGAAGAGGTTATCGCGCCAGCCTCGCTCACCGAAGAAATGCCGATCAGCTCTAAAGCATCGCAGCTGATTTTCTCTACCCGACAGCAAATTAGCGACATACTGGCCGGCGACGATTCGCGGCTTTTGGTCATCATCGGGCCCTGCTCAATTCACGACCCTGAGGCCGCTAAAGAATACGCCACCCGCCTTAGCGAGGTGGCTAACCGCTACGAAAGCGAACTGTTGATCGTGATGCGCGTCTACTTCGAAAAACCTCGCACTACGGTTGGCTGGAAGGGGTTGATCAACGACCCTAATCTCAACAACTCCTACGACATCAACCTGGGCCTACGCACAGCGCGGGGCGTTCTGAATACCATCGTCGAGCTAGGGCTAGGTACCGGTACAGAATACCTGGATCCAATTACACCCCAGTACCTTGGCGATTTGGTGAGCTGGGGCGCCATAGGCGCGCGCACTACCGAAAGTCAGATTCACCGCCAACTGGCCTCCGGACTGTCCTGCCCTATCGGTTTCAAGAACAGCACTGATGGATCGATTCAGGTCGCCGCCGACGCCGTTTCTTCTGCCAGTCATTCGCACATTTTTCCATCCGTGACTAAAGAGGGCCGCTCCGCCATCTTCTCAACTTCGGGTAACGAAGACTGCCACATCATTTTGCGCGGCGGCGGCGGCAAAACAAATTTCGACGCTGCATCGATCAACTCAGCGGCACAAGCGCTCGACAAAGCAGAGTTGCGACAGAAGATCATGGTCGACATGAGTCATGCGAACAGCCAAAAACAGCACCAGAATCAGCTCAAGGTATGCGCCGACCTCTGCACACAGCTCGCAGCCGGCGAAGATCGTTTGTTTGGGGTCATGATCGAAAGCAATCTGGTAGCGGGCAATCAAAAGATCGGCGACGGCACCGGGTTAACCTACGGGCAGAGCATTACGGATGCCTGTGTTGACTGGGAAGACAGCGTTACCGCACTCGACCAGCTTGCCGAGGCTACCGCGAAACGGCAGGCTGCGACCTAGCCGGTTTGCCAAGTGGGTCCAAGTACGGGGGTAAATACGGGGACAGTTTACCTATTTACAACCATTGGACTTAGCCTCTCGGTTTCTCGTGGAGCTTAGACAACTTCAGGAAGAGGTTTACTCCAGAGTTTAATCGGTAAACTGTCCCCGAATAAGCGGAGTCTAATTAGTAAACTGTCCCCGAATAGGCCCCTGAATAGGCGTCTCTTAGTGAATGTCTATTCTTGGCCGATCACGCCCCTTCCGGCAAACGAATGTCCTCGACCATTTTCACCACCGCATCAGGCGGCGGCGAAGTGAGCCTGCTCACAATAAATGCCACCATAAAGTTCAACAGCATTCCAATGCCACCGATGCCTTCGGGCGAAACCCCAAACAGCCAGTTTTCAGGCACGTTGGCCGCCATCGGTTCAATAAACACGCCTTTGAAATACAAAATGTAGCCAAGGGTGAAGAATAGTCCGGTGAGCATGCCCGCAATCGCGCCTTCGCGATTCATGCGCCGGGAGAACACGCCCATTAACATCACTGGAAACAGACTGGCCGCCGCCAGCCCAAACGCAAAGGCGACCACCTGAGCAACAAATCCCGGCGGGTTGTATCCCAAGTAACCTGCGAACAAAACCGCAACCGCGGCACTGATTCGTCCCGCCATCAGTTCTCGCCTGTCAGAGATATTCTTGATCAACATGCCTTTCAGTATGTCGTGAGAAATCGCCGCTGAGATCACAAGCAGTAGCCCCGCAGCGGTAGACAGGGCTGCCGCCACCCCGCCGGCGGCCACAAGCGCGATCACCCAGTCAGGTAGCGCTGCAATTTCGGGATTCGCGAGCACAATAATATCGTTGTCTACCGACAGCTCATTACCTCGCCAGCCGTTGGGTTGCGCGGTTGAGGCGACAAAGTCTTCATTCTTGTCGTTGTAGTACTGAACACGACCGTCGTTGTTTTTATCCTCAAACTTTAAGAGCCCAGTCCGCTCCCAGGTCTTAAACCATTCAGGGCGTTCTGCGTAAGAGAGATTGCTGGCCACCTCGCCCACCGGCCCGGTCTGCATTGTGGTTGTCAGGTTATACCGAGCAAGTGCGCCCACAGCAGGTGCGGTGGTATACAGAAGCGCAATAAACAGAAGCGCCCACCCCGCCGAAACTCTTGCATCCTTGACCGTCGGTACCGTAAAGAAACGAACAAGCACATGCGGCAGACCGGCGGTGCCCACCATCAAGGCAAGGGTAATGAAAAACACGTCAATCGTAGATTTAGTGCCGCTGGTGTATGCCGGGAAGCCAAGGTCGGTCACCACCTGATCAAGCTTTGCAAGCAGCGGCAATCCATCACCCGTTACCGGGCTGCCGAAGCTTAGCTGAGGGAACGCGGTACCAGTGACTTGCAGCGCGATAAATACTGCAGGAACCGTATAGGCGAAAATCAGCACACAGTACTGAGCCACCTGCGTGTAGGTAATGCCTTTCATGCCGCCAAGCACGGCGTAGAAGAACACAACGCCCATGCCTATGAGCAGTCCGGTGAGAAGCTCAACGTCCAGAAAACGCGAAAACACAATACCAACACCGCGCATCTGACCGGCAACGTAGGTAAAGGAAATGAAGATCAAACAGACGACCGCAACCAATCGCGCGGTTTGCGAATAGTACCGGTCGCCAACAAATTCCGGGACAGTGAACTTGCCGTACTTGCGCAGGTAAGGCGCAAGCAGCAGAGCGAGCAGCACGTAGCCGCCAGTCCAGCCCATTAGATACACCGAGCCGTCGTAGCCCAAGAATGCGATAAGCCCCGCCATCGACAAGAACGAAGCTGCACTCATCCAGTCGGCCGCGGTTGCCATGCCGTTGGCAACCGGATGCACGCCCTTGCCCGCCACATAAAAATCACCGGTGTTACCCGCGCGCGACCAAATAGCAATGGCGATATAGAGCGCAAAAGAGGCCCCAACCGCGAGCTGGGTTAACAGCTGCAGCGTCACGAATCAGACTCGGGAGAACTATTAAGCAATCTCCGTTCGAGTTTGCTCACGCGCCAGGTATAGAAAACGATAAGCAACAGGAACCCGTAGATCGCCCCCTGCTGTGCAAACCAAAACCCGAGCGGCACATTGCCAATGGAGTATGCGTTTAGAACATCGACCAACAGGATGCCGCAACCGAAGGAGACGAGAAACCAGGCCAGCAGACAGCCACACAGCAGCCGCAAGTGTGCCTGCCAGAACTCTGCCCTTGTGAGAGCCTTTGTGAGTTTGTCCGCCATAGCGCCCTCCCCATCGCGCTGATCTATTCGAGCGGGAGTTTACCCGGTTGGGGCTTCGGTGGTGTCTGGACTTTGGGGCTGGGCTTTTGGTTTGGGGCGAGCGGGCTTGAACCGCCGCTCGGCAAGCAGCGCAATACCAATTACCGAGTAGAGCGCCACTTCACCAAAACCATCTTTGGTGAGCCAGAACAGATGGACAAGACCCGCGACCAGGCCGAGGTACACAAGCCTGTGGAGTTGTCGCCAACGCCTGCCCAGCTTGCGCTGCCAGCCCCGGGTGGAGGTGATTGCTAGTGGCAGCATGGCAACCCAGCCCACAAGCCCGGCCGTTATGTAGGGCCGGTCTACGAAGTCTCCCAGTATCTCGCTCCAGCGTGCTTCGGCAAGCAACCAGACATAACCCGCAAAGTGCGCGGACAGGTAGGCAAAAGCGAATAAACCAACAAGACGTCTAACGCGAATAATCGTGGGCTTTCTGAGTCGTCGCGCCAGGGTGCTGACGGCAAGGCTTGCGATCAAAATGCGCAAACCCCACTCACCTAAGAATCGAACAATGTACTCAACCGGATCAGCGCCAAGCGCACCCAAATCAGGTACGGGGCTAGTGAATAGCTCCCACACGTGAAACCCAAGCCAGGCGGCCGGGGCGAGAAGAGCAAGCCAAAGAAGGCTCTTGATTGCGGTCATCTTTTCTTACCCAGAAGAGCATCTAGAATCGAGCCCGCAAGGTTGCGCGCCACACACGACTCTCATCCGAACCGCCAGGGAGGCCAAAGGTAGAACCGTCGAAGAAGGTTACTTCATAGCTGCCGCGAAGCTCAATGCTTGGCGTGACAAACCAGCCCACAGCGGTACCGATAGTGTGTCCGTCGGCAAGGCCTGCACCCTCAAAGGTGTAATTGAGATCGACGCCCAGATCCGAGAAGGGAAACCAGGTGCCCGCCAACTGCACGTTGAAGCTATCTGTAGAGTCGGAGGTAGCCACAGACTCGAATACAGACACCAGCGGATCCACCAGTGTGGGATCAACGTCACCAATGATAGAAACCTCTGTCCCGCTATTATTCACGTCAAAGTTGGTGTAACCAACCCCTGCGCTTGTGCTAAAAACAGCATTGCCGATTCTTCCAACGCGGCGAAACAGGGCGCTGATCGAAAATGCATCAGTGTCAAAGTCGTTACCAATACCCAAATTCTCGCAATTGGGATCAAACACACCAAAAGCCATGCAATCCAACAGGGTTGTGGTGTCACCGTTAAACTCTGTGTAGCCCGCAAACACCTCAACGGTAGTGGTGTCGTTCAGGTATCGCCCCACACCAGCGATAACGCCATAGGATTCCGTGTCGGTATCAAAGCTTCCCGCCACCGAAACGTCGTCGGAATCCAGTACGTTGCCCTGGAGGGATACGATCCAACCTGTGTCCGGAAACACATAGCGTGCCGTTAAACTATGACTGTTGTCTGTTAGTCGGCTTTCACTGACTACAACACCCGGAATGCCAAAGTTTGGGGCAGCACTCTCGCTGCGGTTGTAGCTGTACTGGAGAGAGCTTGCACGCGCTAAAAAAGCAGCCTCGACACGTGGGCCTCGAGCGTCAGGGACTGGCGCAAGAAACACAGTAACGCTTGCGTTCGCGCTTTCCGGATCGGTAGGTAATCCTCTTACCTCACCATAATTCAAATCGAGCTCTACTCGATACTCTGCAAGCGCGCTAGCAGCGACCAATAGATTCGCGATACCTACCAGCGAAAGCCATAGCGCTTTCTTAAACGCAAAATTACCTGCCTTGGGCCTAGGACGAAATACTGCTTCGATTTTCATGACTGTACTACTGCTAAAAGTCTTAAATCTTGCCGCTCGTCCTAATTACCGGCTAGATCGGGTCCCACTTTGTGGTTAAAAGTGGGGAGTTAAAAGTGTTTACGCAAATCCATACCTGCATAGAGCCCTGCTACCTGATTGCCATAGCCATTAAATGGCAACGTCTCAATTCGATTACGGCTCAACAAACTACCGGGTAATCGTCGTTCGCTTGCCTGACTCCATCGTGGATGACTAACATCAGGATTTACGTTGGCATAAAACCCGTATTCCCTGGCTTGCAAAATATTCCAGCTGGTATCAGGTTGTTTTTCGGTAAATTCTATTTTCACAATCGACTTAATACTCTTGAACCCGTACTTCCATGGCACAACCAAACGCAGCGGCGCGCCATTCTGTTTCGGCATCGGCTTTCCATACATACCGGTGCCGAGCAACGCGAGTTCATTCATAGCCTCATCGATTCGCAATCCTTCTTCGTAAGGGTAGTTAATACTAGCAAATAAAGAGTCTTGCCCTTTCATCTCTGCCGGACGATACAGCGTTGTAAACTGCACGTATTTGGCTTTGCTGGTGGGTTCGAACTTCTTTAACACCTGTGCAAGTGATACTCCCCGCCAGGGAATAACCATCGACCAGGCTTCTACACAACGCAGTCGGTAGATTCGGTCTTCCTCGTCTACTCCTTTCAAAATTTCATCCAGATCAAAGCTGCCGGTCTTGACCGCCTCGCCCGCAATTTCAACGGTCCAGGGGCTCGTGGTGAGCTTATGGGCGTTTTTTGCAGGGTCGTCTTTCGTCGTGCCAAACTCATAGAAATTGTTGTATTGCGTTGCGTATTCCTTGGGCGTCACTGCCTCTTCAAGCTCAGAAGTTTGGCTTTCCCAGTGTTGAGTAACCGAGTCGGCTTGAGTGTCGCTCACGGCCGCTGGCGCTGATGAAGTAGAAGACGCATCGGACTCCTGCGAACAGCCTACAGTGGCAGCAGCGAGTCCTGCTCCAGCGATACTTTTGCCTGTTTTACCGAGCCACTTACGCCGATTTAGATAAACGGTTTCAGGGGTTATTTCAGAGCCTTTAGGCTCGGTTGAAGAATTGTAAGCACTTCGTAATTTCATAGGAGAGAGGCTCTAATGCAAGTGAATTACTGAACATTGCGACCCAATGGGTCTACATTTTTTGTTTTTCGACTCTTTTAGGTCTTGCGGCCACGCACCCACCGTACAGCTGACGCCAGCGGCCCAGAGATTGCATAGACACTAAACAAGACAAGCAACACGCGCGGGGGTTCCGCAATAATGATGGCAAAAACAAGCACCACGGCCACTAAAGTGAGGAACTGCACGCGATGATTGAAGTCGATCGCCTTGGGAGAGAAGTACCTGACTGGCGATACCATCATCAGTCCGACCAACACAGTGATGGCGGCAATAGCATAAGGCACCAACGGCTCGGTACGCGCTTCTGGGTAAGATTCGACGAGTACCCAAACTACGCTGGCAAGAATTACTGCCGCCGCAGGACTGGCGAGACCGGTAAAGGACTTAAGGTCGCTCTCGGTATTAAACCGAGCGAGTCGCAACGCAGCACAGGCCATGTAGATAAAGGTGGCTATCCAGCCTAGCCGCCCCAGATCTGACAGAGAATACGAGAACACCAACAGTGCTGGCGCGACACCAAAGGCCGCCATATCCGAAAGGCTATCAAACTGAGCACCAAACTCTGATTCGGTATGGGTAAGTCGAGCAATGCGGCCATCTGCCGTATCCAGAAACAGTGCCGCCATCACCGCCAGACACGCCCCAAGATAGTGACCATTCATGCTGGCCACCATCGCGTAAAAGCCGGCAAACAGTGCAGCACTGGTGATCAGGTTCGGAAGGAGATAGATGCCTTTATACGGCTTTGCCGGAGCGTCTTCGTCACTCTCCCGCAGGCCATCATCAATGAGATGCACGCCGGGCTGTAGGTCGTCGCGTTCTGCCTTCTTGCTCATCGCAAATCTCCTGCTTGGAAAATCCCTTTTTCAGGCTGGTTTGTTATCGCGACCGATCAACGTCCAGGGGGCGAGACGTCTTTATCAGTACACATCGCTATCAATTCACATCGTTATCAATTCAC
>CAZFIA010000034.1:0-14445 GCA_964519335.1 uncultured Pseudomonadales bacterium | reverse complement strand
GCGAGACGTCTTTATCAGTACACATCGCTATCAATTCACATCGTTATCAATTCACATCGTTATCAATTCACGTCTTTGTCAACAAGACGATTTTCCTGAATCCACGGCATCATGCTCCGCAGCCGTTCACCTACTTCCTCTAAACCGTGCTCCGAAGTCAACCGCCGTCGCGCCTTAATGTGCGGGTTACCGGCCTGATTCTCGGTTATGAACTCGCGAACAAAGTTACCTTCCTGAATCTCGGTAAGAATGCGCTTCATTTCTTTCTTTGTTTCTTCGGTCACTATACGGGGGCCGCGCGTCAGACCGCCATATTCAGCGGTGTTAGATACCGAATACCACATATTGGCCACACCGCCCTCATAAAACAGATCGACAATGAGCTTGAGCTCGTGCAGGCACTCGAAATATGCCATCTCAGGGGCGTAGCCAGCCTCGACCAATGTCTCAAAACCCGCTTGAACCAGAGACGCGGCACCCCCACAAAGCACCGCTTGCTCACCAAACAGATCGGTTTCGGTTTCTTCCCGGAAATTGGTCTCAATAATACCCGCGCGGCCCCCGCCATTAGCAGAGGCATAAGACAACGCTTTGGCCTTGGCCATCCCAGACTGATCGGCTGCGACCGCAATCAAACTGGGCACACCGCCACCCTCTGTATAGGTAGAGCGTACAGTGTGTCCCGGACCCTTAGGCGCGATCATCACCACGTCCATATCATCGCGAGGAAGGATCAGCTCAAAATGAATGTTCAAACCATGGGCAAAGGCGAGCGTAGTCCCCTGCTTTGCATTGGGCGCAATCTCCGCGTCGTACAGCGCCTGCTGCCCCTCATCAGGGGTGAGGATCATAATGAGGTCTGCATCCTTCACTGCGTCCGCAACTGGCTTCACCGTGAAACCGGCATTTTCAGCCTTACGGGCTGAGCCGGAACCGTCGCGCAATCCGATGATCACGTTACTCACGCCACTGTCACGAAGATTATTGGCGTGTGCATGACCCTGCGAGCCATAGCCCACAATGACAACGTTCATGTTCTGGATGATCGAGAGGTCAGCGTCTTTGTCGTAGTAAACCTGCATGTGTTCCCTTAGGTGTCTTTTTGTATCTTGCGTATTGTTATGTGTCTGGCGTGTTGTGGCGCATCAGACCGTTAGTATTTTGTCACCGCGACTAAGGCCTGTGGCACCGGAGCGCACAACCTCAAGCACGGTCGTTTTTCCAATGGCGCGAATGAACGCGTCCAGTTTGGCTTTGGGGCCAGTAACCTGCACCGTGTAGGCGTTGGCAGTGACATCGATAATCTGGCCGCGGAACACATCCGCCGTTCGTTTGACCTCTTCGCGCAAAGCCCCTTCGGCTCGCACTTTGATCAACATGATCTCTCGTTCCACATGGTCTGTGTCGGTGAGATCAACCACCTTAACCACTTCAATAAGCTTGTTAAGCTGCTTAGTGATTTGTTCAATTTTCTGGCTGTCACCCTCGGTGGTCATCGTGAGACGCGACAGGGTGGCATCCTCAGTGGGCGCAACCGTGAGGGAGGCTATATTGTAGTTACGTTGAGCAAACAACCCAATAATGCGTGACAAGGCACCGGGCTCGTTCTCAAGCAAGACGGCAAGAATTCGTCTCATCAGGCGCTCTCCTGCTCGCGCGAGAGAATCATATCTTTCATCGCGCCGCCCTTGATCGCCATGGGATAAACGTGCTCGTTCGGGTCGACGACAACATCAAGAAACACGAGTTTCTGCCGGTTCTTTTCAGAAAACACTTCTTCCATAGCCCCGGGTAGGTCTGAAGGCTCAGTGATGCGAATACCGATGTGACCAAAAGACTCCGCGAGCGCCACAAAGTCGGGAAGCGAATCTGCGTAGGTACTGGAGGAGTGCCGACCGCCGTATTGCATGTCTTGCCATTGCTTGACCATACCGAGCGCTGAGTTATTCAAGTTAATGACCTTGATCGGTAGGCCATATTGCTTGCAGGTGCTCATCTCCTGCATGTTCATCATGAAGCTGCCTTCTCCCGTGACACAGGCAACCACCGCATCTCGATGCGCAACCTGGACCCCCATGGCAGACGGCAGACCAAAGCCCATAGTTCCGAGACCACCTGAGTTAATCCAACGGCGCGGCTTGTTGAAGTGGTAGTACTGAGCGGCAAACATCTGATGCTGACCAACGTCGCTAGTGACAAAGGCGTTGCCCTGGGTAACGGCATACAGCGATTGCACAACCTGCTGCGGCCGAATGACGGTAGCTCCGTCGAGCGGCAGGTGGTGATCCAATCCACCTTCCGCGCGCCACCCATCAATGCGCTTCCACCACTCGTTGTGGGCAGAGGTATCGAGTATTTCCGGGGTTTTCTCGAACTCCTTGTCGAGAGTGTCGAGCATCATCGCAAGTGCCGGCTTAACGGGGCTGACGATGGGCACGTCTACTGGAATAATTTTTGAGATGGATGCGGGATCAACATCGAGATGCACGATTGTGGCATCAGGTGCGAACTTTTTCGGATCGTTGGTAACGCGATCATCAAAGCGCGCACCCAGTGCAAATATGCAATCGGCCTCGTGCATCGCCATGTTGGCCTCAAAAGTGCCGTGCATACCGAGCATGCCTAGGAACTGTTGGTCCGGTGCAGGGAATGCACCCAACCCCATCAACGTGTTGGTTACGGGAAAGTTCAAGCGTCGTGCCAGGGCGACAAGCAAGTCGCTAGCCTCACCCTGAATGACTCCACCGCCGGCATAAATCACCGGCCGCTTGGACGCCAAGAGCGCCGTCACGGCTTTGCGAATCTGACCGCTGTGGCCGCGCTGGGATGGCGTATAAGAACGCAGACGAACCGTTTCGGGATAGCTGTAAGGATAGGATCCAGTCGGATCTACAGTGTCTTTTGGCACATCAATAACTACCGGACCAGGGCGGCCCGTATGAGCAATATAAAAGGCCTTCTTGACAATCTCTGGAATTTCTTCGGCGTGGCGCACTATAAAACTGTGCTTCACCACGGGTCTGGATACGCCAACCATGTCGGTTTCTTGAAACGCATCGGTGCCAATCAGCGTGCTCGCAACTTGCCCCGAAATCACCACCATGGGGATTGAGTCCATGTAGGCCGTGGCGATGCCAGTCACGGCGTTGGTGGCTCCAGGACCCGACGTTACGAGCACCACGCCCGCGCGTCCGGTTGCCCGGGCAAAGCCATCCGCCATGTGCGTTGCCGCTTGCTCATGGCGCACCAGCATGTGCTCAACTTTTTGCTGCCGGAAGATCGCATCATAGATGTGCAGGGCAGCCCCGCCGGGGTAGCCAAACACCACATCAACCCCTTCATCTTGAAGGGATCGAATGAGCATTTCTCCACCGGACAGCATCTCGGTCATGGGTTGCACCGCACTAGGTATAGCCTGCAGATCACAGGCTGCTGGCACTATTTGGCAGGACTTGGCGACCGTCTGTATCGGCAGTCCGCATCCTGAGAAAAAAGAGCCGCGTATTCTTGGGCTTAGGGTAAACCATGTCAATTTTGAGGTATGCGGCACGAAAGCCCCCCGGGGCCTGTTGCTAATCTCTAACCTTCATCTTTGAGTCGCTGGCGCCAGGAAAATGACCAACACCCCACCTCTTACCTCTACAGGAAAGTATGTCAACTTTGTTGCAATATTAACTCTCCTATTTACCGCCATGAGTTCGCTCGTACCGGCCCAGGCCGAAGTCTATCGCTGGGTGGCCGACAACGGCACGGTGAACTACGGCGAACGAGAACCCAGAGGCCGCGATTTCAAGGTGATCAGTAGCAACGGCGCCGTGACCGAAAGCTCTGGCAAGTCGACCGCACAGACAAAACAAAAAACACCACGCCAGCTGACCACGGCTGCTGCGTCGCCAAGCAACGTCGAACCCGCGAGCAACCAAAATCTTTCCCCAAAACAACAGGCCATGCTCGATCGCATGAAAGCCGACGAAGCAAAGCGCCAGGAAAATCTGGCCGAGATCCGCAAAACCAATTGTGACTCATCAAAAAGTTTGCTTTCAAAAATGCAGGCGACTGGCCGCATTCGGGTGCGTGACGAAAACGGCGAAGAAAGCGCTATGAGCGAGGAAGATCGAAGCGAGAAAATTCGCGAAGCTCAGCAAGGCATCGCCGCAAACTGCGAGTCTCTGTCTTAGTAGCGGTGCCGCGCCGCGTTATTGTCGCTTATTCAGGTTGGGGCAACCAGATAATGGTCGCCTGACGACCTGTGACCGGAGATGCCCCCTGGCCTTTTGTTCGTTGCGTCTCGCGTCGCCAAGAGTAGAAGCGCTGGTCGGTAAATGTACACCAATGGCCACCGCTTACCTGAGTTACGCCAGCACGTGCTAGATCCAGTCTCGCGGCCAACACGAGATCAACCTGATACTTGTCCGCAACAACTCTACCGCGCGTATCTAACTTTCTTTGGCTGACAACGTCTGTATCGAGCCCGTAGCTATCGAGGGCCTGCACAACGTCAGGACCCACCTCAAAAGCAGCTTGTCCAATGGCCGGACCGATAAACGCCTGCAGTCGTGGTGCGGGTACGGGTAACGCCGCAACCAGTTTGCTGAGTATTCCGGCGCAGAGTCCGCGCCAGCCTGCATGGGCTGCGGCCACTAACTCGCCCCGGCTGTCGGCAAGCACAACAGGCAAACAATCGGCGGTGAGAATCGCAAGCCCAGTCCCCGGCCGTGTGGTGAACATCGCATCCGCTGTAGGCGCGGGTTCCTCCACAGTTCGGACCCCAAGCACCCTCACGCCGTGCACCTGATTCAGCCATTGAATCTCTAAAAGTTCTTTATTATCAATTAGTTGAGTTCTATTTTGAACTACCTCATCAGCACTATCATCAACATGCAGAGCGAGGTTATTAGACGCGTAAGCGCCACGACTCACACCCCCGGAACGGGTTGTACAGAGCAGGTGTGCGGAACCCAACCAACGCCTATCGCCCTGGGGCAAGGTCGCTAGCGCGATGTCCTGGTTGGCAGAATCCATTAGCTTGGGAGATTCACTATTGGTTTTCACCCCGCTCTCGCAGCAGACCAAGCAACTGCTGCATGTCCTCAGGTACCCGTGATTCGAACTCCAAAGGTTCCCCCCGGTCCAGACCGGGGTGGGCAAAACCCAACCGTGTAGCGTGCAGCGCCTGGCGCGGGAAACGTTGCAAACATCTAACGAGCGCATCAGAGGCCCGGGTCGGCAATCGGCGTTTTGCGCCATAGCGCACATCCCCCACCAGCGGAAATCCACGGTGCGACAGGTGCACTCGAATCTGATGGGTTCGACCTGTTTCAAGCCGCGCGATCACCAACGCATGCGCCGCAAACCGTTCAACGATTCGCACATGAGTGAGCGCGTTTTTGCCGTCTTCCACTACCGCCTGTCGAGTACGATGGCGGGGATCACGACCGATTGGCGCATCAATATCAAATCCACCCGTAGGCACACCCTCAACGATCGCCAGGTATTCTCGTCGCACTACTCGCGCCGCAATTGCCTCGGTAAGCTTGATAATAGCTTGCGAATTGCGTCCTACGACCATGAGCCCGCTGGTGTCCTTGTCGAGCCGATGAACCACCCCCGCTCGAGGTAATTGGCGGGGATCCTCACCCGGTTCCTGAGCAAAACGATGCAACAAGCCATTCACCAGAGTACCATCGGATCGACCGGCACCAGGATGTACAACAAGACCCGGCGGCTTGTTAATCACCGCACAATCAGCATCGATATACAGCACCTCAAACTCGAGAGGTTGCGCCGCCTGCCAGTCAGGCAGCACTCTGGGCGTGCCCAACAATCGCAGCTGTTCGCCGCCATTTAGCTTTCGTTTGGCCGGGGCAGTTTCACCGTCTACCAAAAGCTCCCCCGCCCGAATCCAACGGGTAAGCTCCGCCCTGGAATGTTCAGCGAACAACTCGGCCGCTACGCGGTCCAATCGGAGACCGGCAAGCGCCCGTGGAACCTGTGCTTCAAGCCTGATTAGGGCCTCAAGCTCAGCAGGGGATGATTTGGGCTCTGAGTCTGCTTGTGTGGTCAAACGACCGCTCCAGCGGGTTAAGGTCAGACACCCTATTGTGACAGACCCTCTATACTATGATTCAAAATAGAGGTCGTATTATGTGGGTGTTAAGATGCGCCGGATCACTTATGAACCAGCTCTCCCTATGATGAAAATCTACAACCAAATCGGCGCTGCCTACAGGACTCCAGAGAGAGCTCCAGGCTGCACGCTGAGCCGTTTCGTATCTGGTATCAGGCTAAGCCCGCTACTGGGCGTCGTGCTGATCGCGAGTATCCTCAGCGGTTGCGCGGGCAGCAAAAAAGCCGACGGCGCTGCGGCGGAAGAAGCGCCGACAACAGAGAGCATTGTCTACAACAATGCCCAGCGGTCTCTACGCTCACGCAACTACTCAAACGCCATCGGCCATCTCGAGACTCTGGAAGCTCGTTTCCCGTTCGGACGCTACGCAGAGCAAGCCCAGCTCGAACTTATATATGCTCGCTTTCAATCGTTCGAACTCGAATCAGCGCAAGCCGCTGCCCGACGCTTCATTCGGTTGCATCCACAACACGAAGACGTCGATTACGCCTATTACATGAACGGTCTGGCGGCCTACAAAAGAAATGTCGGCTTCCTGAGTCGGTTTGTCGCCAGCGACATGTCCAAACGCGACGTCTCCGGTGCTCGCGAAGCATTCAATGTATTCAACGACATGCTTAAGCGTTTTCCCGACAGCAACTACGCTGCCGATGCGCGCCAACGCATGTTGTACCTGCGGGAGATACTCGCCCAAAGCGAAGTCAATGTGGCCGCCTACTACATGAGTCGCAAAGCGTATGTCGCCGCGGCAAATCGGGCGCGTTACGTTGTCGAGAATTTCCCTTCTACCGAAGCTGTGGCCGACGCTCTCGCCATCGGTATTGAATCAAGCTATGCGCTTGGTTTGAACGAGACAGCAAACGACATGGCTCGCGTGTTGCGCCTTAACTTTCCGCAATACGCCGCCTTCGATAAGGAAGGCAATCTGGTGTTTGCAAAAACGGTGAGCAACAGCGAACGATCCTGGGTAAACCTAGTAACCCTCGGTTTACTTGACCGCCCGAGCATACCGCCACCGCTGAAAATCGATAACTCGAAAACTGCCACGACAGATGCCGGGGCAACCGGCAGCTAAAAGGTGACGCGTCCTCACGCTGATCTGCTGCTGCAGATCAGCAACAACCGCGATAGACAAACCGTTGGTTTACTGCGGATATTCGCGCTCTACCGCGTGGTGGTTGGTGGCACTCTGGTCTTGTTGTTTCGGGACGGCGGCGACCTTACTCGACTTGGGCAGAACAACCCCGAACTCTTTTATAGCGCGGTAGTAGTCTACGCACTCATAAATCTCGCGATACTTGTCGCCGTTAATTTTCTGCCCCGGCCTCTACTCAACCGCAGCCTGGTAGTGAGTATTGTGGTTGCGATCGACGCTCTGGCGATCAGCGGTTTCACCTACCTAAGCGGGGGTGTCGATAGTGGGCTTGCTCCACTGCTGCTCGTGTCTGTTGCCGCGGGGGCGATACTTGCCGCCTCAAAAGTCAGTATCTTCCTTGCAGCACTCGCGACTCTTGCCTTGCTCTCCGAGGAAATATATCTCGCGAGCACACAGCAAGCCTCGTACGACGGCGTTTTCCAGGCCGGCGTTTTTGGCGTGCTATTTTTTACCGTTGCCCAGGCTATTCACTCCATTTCAGACCGTTTGCGAGCCTCAGAGCTACAGTCCGTGACTCAGGCCGCCGAGCTTGCAGACCTTGAGCGAGTCAATCGCAGAATCATTCAGCGTATGCGCACGGGGATACTTGTGGTCGGCGCCGAAAATAGCGTGCGCATGGGCAATCAATCAGCCTACGCACTACTGGGTATGGGTGAAGACACCAACAACCCAGAACTCACAATGGAACCTGAAGGCGCAGCACCAACTAGTCCAGCGCGCAGCGATACCCGAACGATTCAGCTTCCAGAGAAGCTCAGCAGGCTGTTGACTGGGTGGCGGGCAAACACCAATCGCCGCGCCCTCCCCTTCCAGGTCACCAGCGAAACACCAGAGATAAAGGTGAACTTCTCTGCCGTTCGATCCGATGCAAGCGGGGCGGAAGTGATCGTGTTTATTGAAGATACCAGCGCAATTGCCCAGCAAGCCCAACAGCTAAAACTCGCAGCTCTGGGCCGGCTTTCAGCAAGTATTGCCCACGAAATTCGAAATCCATTGGGCGCCATCGCCCACGCGGCGCAGCTGCTCAATGAATCAGAAAATATTGATCACGGCGACCGCCGCCTTATCGATATCATCAACAATCACAGCAAGCGCATGAACAGCGTCATCGAGAATATCCTGGAGCTCTCCAGACGCAAGGCACCCGATCCCACGCGTCTGCAACTAGGGGCAGTGCTAGAGCGATTTGTCAGCCAGTTCTGCGTGGCCGAGCTGGAAGGCGCGGAAATCGAAATCGAAGTTTCGCCCGCTGAAACAAGCGTCCGAATGGATCGCTCGCAGTTGCTGCAGGTGCTGACAAATCTCTGCCAAAACGGTCTGCGTTACTCGTTAGAGCACAAAGGAACCCTCACCCTGCGCTTACAAGGAGGCATCGACCCAACTACCGACCGGCCCTTTCTAAACATCATAGATGACGGTCCGGGTGTCGACGAAAACAACCGAGCCACACTATTTGAGCCTTTCTTTACAACAGAGCATACGGGCACCGGCCTCGGGCTGTATATTGCACGAGAAATGTGTGAAGCCAATCAAGCCCGCTTGAGTTATGTCCCCTTAGCAGATGCAGGCGCCTGCTTTAGAATTACCTTCGCGCACCCAGACCGAATCACCGTCTAACGCACTGGACTTCTGATGACCGAAAAAACCGCACTCATCGTTGACGACGAGCCCGATATCCGTGAGCTGCTAGAAATCACCCTGGGTCGTATGGGCTTGGAGACGACCGCTGCGCCTGACGTAACCACAGCCAAAGCGCATCTCGCAGAGCACAAGTTTGATCTGTGCCTAACCGACATGAATCTTCCAGACGGCAGCGGCCTGGATTTGGTTGAGCTGATCGGCGAGACCCAACCCGAGTTGCCTGTCGCCGTAATCACCGCCTTTGGCTCCATGGAAACAGCTATCGCAGCCCTTAAATATGGCGCCTTCGACTTTCTACAAAAACCTATTGATATCGCCCAGTTACGTGGGTTGATCGATTCGGCGCTAAAACTCACGCGCGAGGATTTAGGCGGCGCAAGCGGCACTCGAATGATCGGCGATTCTCCCGTTATGGAGACGCTGCGCAACCAGATCAACAAGCTGGCGCGTAGTCAGGCACCCATCTACATTAGCGGTGAATCTGGCTCGGGTAAGGAAGTCGCCGCACGCTTGATTCACGAACAAGGGCCACGCTCTGAAAGGCCGTTTATTCCGGTGAACTGCGGTGCCATTCCTTCGGAGCTTATGGAAAGCGAGTTCTTCGGCCACATGAAAGGCAGCTTCACTGGCGCTGTGGCCGACAAACAAGGTCTGTTTGAAGCGGCTGAGGGCGGCACCTTGTTTCTCGATGAAGTCGCCGATCTGCCGCTATCCATGCAGGTAAAACTATTGCGGGCGATCCAGGAAAAAGCGGTACGGCCTGTCGGAGCCCAACAAGAAATCGATATCAACGTCCGTATCTTATCTGCGACCCACAAGGATCTATCTATCGAGGTAGATTGCGGCCATTTCAGACAAGACCTCTATTATCGACTCAATGTAATTAACCTCGAAATGCCGCCACTGCGCGATCGAGAAGACGATGTTAAAGCGCTCGCCGAGCTTATCCTTACCCGCCTCGCCAAAGACTACGACGCAAGCAAACCAAAACTCAGCAAGGCGGCACTACAGGCGCTCTCTAACTATAACTTTCCAGGGAACGTGCGAGAACTAGAAAATCTTCTCGAGCGAGCGTTTACGCTGTGCGAAGACAACCAGATTACTCCGCAAGACCTAAATCTCTCTGCCGCAACGTCGCAAGAGCCGCAAACTACGGCAGAACCCTCAACAGCAGTGATCGATGCACCGACCCCTACTCAACTAGACGCCAATGAGTCACTCGAGGACTACCTCGAAAAGGTGGAAAGAGTCTTGATCACCCAGGCTCTTGAAAACAATCGTTGGAACAAAACCGCTGCGGCTAAAGAACTGGGTATCACCTTTCGAGCACTGCGTTACCGTCTAAAAAAGCTCGAGATGGAGTAAATACGCCCACGCAAAGGCAGCCGTGGCTTACAAATCAGCAGGACACCATCGCTAACGAAAACGGCTGCACCTCAGACAAAGTGGCGTCATGCACGGCGCTACTCCACAAACCTGTTGCGCGCTTTTCAGGCCCAATAGGGGTCTCTCACTGATTGAGCTGCTGACCACACTCGCCGTCGCTTCCATCTTGAGTACAGTTGCACTCCCCTCAATGATCACCCTGGTACGCGACTACCGTGCAACCGCAGCAATCAACGGCATTATTGGCCAAGTGCAATACACGCGCAGTACCGCGATTACTGCTCGACGCACGGTAACCCTTTGCCCGGGCCTGCCACCTAACTGCGGCAGCCGAGACAGCTGGCATTTGGGCAGTTTCGTTTTTATCGACTACAACCAAAACGGCCGCAGAGACAGCGCGGATCAAGTGCTTCGCGCTTTTGGACCCTCTGCAAAAGAAGGAGAGATAGTGTGGCGATCGTTTAGAAACCGAAAATCGTTATCAATAAACGGTACGGGGCTTACTAACTGGCAGAATGGCAGCTTTCGCTACTGTCCCGAAAACCGCGACTCACGATTAGCTCGCCAGGCGATTTTGAATGCTCAGGGTCGCGTGCGCCATGCACGCGACCAGGACGGCGACGGTATCCGCGAGGATGCCCAGGGTCGACCTATTAGCTGTTTCTAAAACCGGCGCTCACACTCGCCGGTTTAACGGCCACGTCACTATTCTAGAACTCTAGTACCAGATGGCTATCAGGCAACTGCTCAAGTTCAGAAATAACGCTCGCAGCATCGCGAGATTCTATTTCAGCATCTAAGCCTTCGATCACCTCATAAACGAAACGAACCTTCATGCCACGCCGCAGCGCCGCGATGGAAGAGCTGACGCCGCGCACAGTGACTTTAGCGTGAGGCACTACTTCATAGTTTATTCCAGTGATTTGCACCTTGCCTTCGTCTAGCTTGACTTTCTGAACGATGCCTTCCGCATCAATCAAAAGCGCTGCGTCTGTAGCAGAAGCGACACTTGACCCAAAGCTCGCCGCCGTAAGTGCGAGCCCTATAGCCAGGCTACGCAAGTGCGAACCACTGGGTGCGGTTTTACTAAATTTACTCACCTAATATCTCCCACCAGGACAATCGCCCGGTCTTGCTGTTAGCGTCTTTGATAATCCGAATAATCTGCGGATCTTCTCCATGCGAACTGTTAACGACCAGGAAGTCCGAAAGACCGTCACCCAGCAGCACTGAGGGATCTACGAGCGACCCATCGCCAGTACCCGCATCGAACAGAATACCCGCGGCGTAGCCTATGCCGTTGATGGTAACCAGATCGTTGTCATCAATGACGCCATCGTTGTTGAGGTCGATAACCGGTCCAGCAGGGTTACCACCCGTCAGCGAATCGACAAACCACAGAGCCCCCGGTGGTGCTCTGAAGCAACTATTTGCATCCCGCGGTATCACCGTGGTGAGAACCAGCGCGTTGCCGCGCTGAACGATTCGACGAATCGCCCGCTCGCCTGGGAATTGTGGATTCGGCGGAGCTAATCCACTGACATCGGTGTTGGCGTTGCCTTGCAACGTTGTGCTCGCGCGAACCGGATCGAGATCAATGTACCAGCCGTAATTCGCGCCAGCACCAACACCAGGCAACAGGTTCACCGCGTTTTCGCTCATAATGCGCAGCGTATCGCTAGCTCGTGTTTCGTCTACCACATTGGTAATAACCTGCTCGGTTAAAATCGAGAGCTTACTGGCTGGATCAGCAGTTCTTGGCGCCACTTCAAAGCGATCCCAAATGCCGTAGACCGATTGAATAGTAGTAGACAGTCCATCCTCTTCGGTAATGAAGCTACCTGTACCTACGGTGACAATAAAGCCTTCCTGATTCGGAACCTTGGTCACAGTTGGTGCTGTAGTGATCGGCTGACGGGTTCGCGTCGTGCCATCAGCAGTTGCGGTGAACAGCTTAACGGCTTTCCAGTTATTGGGATTGGCATCGCCAATCTCAAATCGGTACAGATTACCCAGCAGATCTCCGGCGTACACCGTGTCAACAACCCCATTGAGATCGGTATCAATCGCGGTTGGTTGCCCAAGCCCGTTAGGGATACCTGCCATTGGATCTTGATTAGCAGGGTCAGAGGGATTAGTGGCAATGGTGCCGGCTCCGGTATCGATCTTCACAAAGTCACCGTTTTGCCAGCCATCAACGCCATCGTCGATAAACAGAACAAACAACTTCGCGATGCCCGCCGTGCTGTTGTAACCATTACCGAAAATCGCTGCCCACTTCTTTCGGTTAACGCTTGCGCCATCGACGTTGGTCATGGCGATACGAGGTTCAGAGTAGGTGTAGCCGAGGTCTGTCACAGGCTCTCCCGCAAGGTCCGTGACAGCACCGAAGGCCCCACCTAAGGGTTGGCCGTTGAGCTCAACCGGATAGGTATCGTCAGCATCGGTAAACTCCCACAGCACAGAGTTAGCTGCGGTGGTTTCGCTTTGGGCGATGTTATCTGGGTCGGTAATATCCAAAGCAAAATAGCCTTTTCCACCACCGCGCAGACCACCGACCAACACGGTACGCCAGTCTTGCAAGCCCGTGCCGTTGGGCCGAATGAACACGTCTTCAACGGTAGGTGTCAGATCTACAAAGAACTTGTGGCTGTAAACCACCGAGGCGAACTGATCGAGATCGTTGTTAAAGCGCTGGCTCGAATCAATAAGCTTGTTTGGCACAAACGCAAACAGCTCATTACCAGTACCGTTATCGATCGGCGTTTGTTCTTCTTTACCAGCGTCAAACGCATGCAACATACCGTCGTTGGCACCCACATAAACTACCCTTCGGCGGTTCTCTTGGGCTATCTGGTAATCGCTGTACAGTACATCGGTTGGGAACGGTGCGCGGTTGCGCCGTATGCCTTGCGGGCGCCCAACCGTTCTAGGCGCAGAGTTTACAATATCGCCAAGGACAGAGTTTCGGGCACGGAAGGGGCCGTCTGGCTCTTCCAGCGACTGGTCACCACGCAGGTAGTTGACCTCAAGCAGCGACAGCATGTTTTGCTGATCGTTATTGAGGCTGTTGTAACGGAACGGTATGCCATTTCGCGCCACACGGTCATAGGTGAAGATAACACGGTTGTTGGGGTTAACCCCTTCGAGCTGCGTCGCCGCCGACCAAACCAGAGGATCTACTGGAGGCAGACCAGTAGTGGCGTCCAGAAGTTCGATGGCTTCCATATCACCCGTATTGAATTTCAAATTGAAGAAGCCACGGTACTCGACCGTTCCTTCGCGCAAACGTGTTGAACCGAAGGCGACAGCACTTACCGACACCGACCCATCAGAAAATTCCTCGAATGCAGCCTGGAAGGCCTGAGCGAGTAACACGGGGTTGTTCGCCTGCAGGAACTGACCACGACCGTTCAATGCCGCGTGCAACATATCGTCGGTTTTGGCCCGGGAGTTGTTAAAAGGGTCGCCCCAATTAAAACTCTGCGTAAAGTCGATAAGCGGCTCACCGGTATCAGGGTCAACTGATGAACTTGGCAGATCTGTGATTTCTACGTCTCCAACAACACCAAAGCCTACGGTGAAGGTTTTCATGTGCTGGTGCATCAGCTCGTCGTCCTGCAGGAACGATCCCGCGGGAGCAAGCACGATATCTCGACCACTGGTTGGCACACCATCAGGAAGGGTTGGATGCAGATCACGTTCGTAGTAGTGCATGGCGACATCAGCAAGCGTTGCATCAATGGTGTCCGCAAACACGCCACCATCGAAGGCCGTATCAGCAGTTCCACCACCGGCATCTGTGTTGTCGATGTCTTCCGGGTCGTTGGCACCGTTCCAGGTTCCGTCCGAGAACAGCAGGGTAAAGTTGTTCTGACATTGCCCCTCGGGTACTGGCAGGATTGGGCAGGCCGGGGAGCCGGGTGACGTTTGGGATGTGCTACCAAACGAATCCCCTTCACGACACTCGAAGTGTCGGCCGGCGCGATCAAGCGCTCGCCGCAACGGCGTCCCACCGTTGGAATTTATGGCGTACATTTGCTCTAGCAGATCAGCTTTATGACCCGTTCGGAAACTAGAGTTCAGCGAATCGATTCGCACTCTGTCTCTGGAATCATTGAGCACCGCGTAGCCC
>CAZFIA010000033.1:0-32092 GCA_964519335.1 uncultured Pseudomonadales bacterium | reverse complement strand
ACTTTGAACTACTTAAAATCCACACGCTGTTCGTCACAAAGCCGTGGGTGTCCTGAGTCGAATGTCGCGATGCTTAATCGCGCTTTCGATCCGGGATTCGGCGATGGGAACAGCGGAGGCGCAACCCAAGGAGAAAATCTATGACAGTCAGCATGCGCGACATGCTGGAGGCCGGCGTGCACTTCGGTCACCAGACCCGTTTCTGGAATCCCAAAATGGCTCCCTACATATTTGGAGCCCGCAACAACATCCATATCATCAATCTTGAGAAAACCGTGCCCGCCTTCAATGCCGCGCTGGCCGAGATTCAGACGCTTGCTGCGCGCAAGCACAAGATTCTATTTGTAGGCACCAAACGCTCGGCGGCGAAAGTGATTCGCGAACAAGCCTCTGCCGTGGGTATGCCTTTCGTTGATCAGCGCTGGCTCGGCGGTATGTTGACGAACTACAAGACCATTCGGCAGTCGATCAAACGCTTGCAAGATTTGGAGGCGCAGTCCGCTGACGGAACATTCGAGCGCTTAACTAAGAAAGAAGCGCTGCAGAAAACCCGGATGATGGAAAAGCTTGAGCGCAGTCTAGGCGGCATCAAAGAAATGGGCGGCTTGCCAGACGCGTTGTTTGTGGTCGATGTACAGCACGAACACATTGCGATCTCTGAAGCCAACAAACTGGGTATTCCGGTGATCGGCATCGTTGACTCTAATAGTGATCCCGATGGGATTGATCACGTCATTCCCGGCAACGACGATGCAATTCGTGCTATCCGCCTTTATGTTGCGGCTGTAGCTGATGCGGTTACTGCTGGTCAGGCAACTGCAGGCTCAGAAGTTACGCTCGATGAATTTGTCGAAGCTGAAGAGCCAGCGCCAGTTGCAGCTGCCGTTGAGGCCACTACTGAAGCAAGCACGCCTGAGGCAGATGCGCCTGCTGATGCCCCCGCAAGCGCAGCCTCGCTTGCGGCGCTTACGGGTGCCGATGCCAGTCCCGCAGCAGAAGGAGACGCGTAATGGCGATCACTGCATCTGAAGTTAAGGAACTTCGTGAGCGCACGGGCCTTGGCATGATGGACTGCAAGAAAGCGTTGACCGAGGCGGACGGCAACATGGACCTTGCTATCGAGAACTTGCGTAAATCAAGCGCGCTAAAGGCTGAAAAAAAAGCGGGCCGTACGGCGGCTGATGGATTGCTTGGTGTCAAAGTTGCGGGCGATGGCAAGAGCGCAGCGCTCGTTGAGATCAACATCGAAACAGATTTTGCAGCCAAGAACGAAAAGTTCATTGCGTTTGTACAACGCGTTACTGACGGTGTTTTTGAGCAAGGTTCTGGCGACCTCGGCGCCATCGCTGGTCTTGAGGCCGAGCGCGAGACCTTAGTACAGGAGATTGGCGAGAACATATCTCTGCGTCGGGCTGAGTTTGTCGAGGCGGGAGACGCAACCATCACCGGTTACCTGCACACCAATAATCGACAGGCGTCACTGGTTGTGATGTCGGGTGGTGATGCAGATCTTGCCAAAGACATTGCCATGCACGTTACGGCAATAAACCCGATGGTTATTACCCAAAGCGACGTGCCAGAGGCATCCATTGCCAAAGAGCGCGAGATTGCTCAAGCTCAGGCTGCTGAGAGCGGCAAGCCCCCTGAAATTGTTGAAAAAATGGTGGAAGGTAAGGTTCGCAAATTTCTCGCAGAAGTGAGCTTGATGGACCAACCCTTTGTTAAAGACAGCAACATTAAGGTTAATAAGCTCTTGAAGGACGCCGGTGCTGAAATTAAGCAATTCGTCCGCTACGAAGTCGGGGAAGGTATTGAGGTAGAACAGGTCGACTTTGCGACTGAAGTTGCGCAGCAACTCGGCAATGACTCCCCGGATAGCCCCCGCAGCGACAACGACTAGCGATACTGCAAACCTAACGGAAGCCACCACCATGAAGAGAATCCTGCTGAAGCTGAGTGGCGAGTCGCTGGCAGGCGAAGGTGGCTTTGGTATTGATCCCGGTGCCGTTGACAGCATCGCGCGCGAGATTGAGGGCGTTGCGAAGAGTGGCGTCGAAGTCGCCGTGGTGCTCGGGGCGGGTAATCTGTTTCGGGGCGCCGAGCTGCAGGAAGCGGGTATGGACCGTGTGACTGGCGATCACATGGGGATGATGGCGACCGTGATGAACGCGTTGGCTTTCCGCGACATGCTGCTGAATTTGGGTGTGGGCGCGCAGGTATTTTCCGCGCTGAAGATTGCGACTATTGCCGCTGGTTACTCCCGCGACGCTGCTGTTCGAGCCCTGGATCAAGGTCGCGTGGTGATATTTGCTGCCGGAACCGGTAACCCGTTTTTTACCACCGACTCGGCGGCCTGTTTGCGCGGAATCGAGATTCGAGCGGACGCTGTGCTCAAAGCGACCAAGGTTGACGGCGTTTACAGCGCAGACCCCAAGCTTGACCCCTCTGCCAAGCGATTTGACACCTTGAGCTATAACGAGGTCATCAGCCGTGATCTGAAAGTAATGGATCTCACTGCTTTTTCGCTATGTCGTGATCACCAAATGCCTCTGGTGGTATTTGATATGAATGCCAAAGGGGCGTTGACGCGCATTGTAGCCGGTGAGCGTGTCGGTACCCTGATTGGCGACTGATACTTTTTGGCGTTGGAAACAGGTTTTTACGTAATTGCTCAAAATAGGCACAGATCTTTGGTTCGTTACGCGGGTAAATCCGCTCGAAACAGCCCACAATAGGGATTGGGTCAGTCGGGATATGCAGGTGACGTGTAGGTGATTAAAGAGATCGAGCAGGACGCCAACGAGCGCATGGGTAAAACGCTGGATTCACTGTCTGGCGCGCTTGCCCGAATTCGCACCGGGCGTGCTAACCCTAGTTTGCTGGATACTATAGAGATCGACTACTACGGCAGCCCAACCCCACTTAGTCAGGCCGCCA
This sequence comes from uncultured Pseudomonadales bacterium, assembly GCA_964519335.1. Classification (GTDB taxonomy): domain Bacteria; phylum Pseudomonadota; class Gammaproteobacteria; order Pseudomonadales; family Azotimanducaceae; genus JALZVT01. The sequence goes on along the minus strand of CAZFIA010000033.1, from coordinate 29,155 downwards.
GTGTGTCTGTTGAAGATGCTCGGACGCTCGCGATATCGCCCTGGGAAAAGAACCTGATCCCCGAAATTGAAAAAGCCATCCTTAAGAGTGATCTCGGTATTACGCCCGCCGCCACCTCTGATGTGGTTCGGGTACCGCTTCCTCCGCTCACCGAAGAAAATCGGCGCGACCTGGTTAAGCAGGCCAAGAGCGAGGCCGAAAATGCGAAGGTGGCCATTCGAAATATCCGCCGCGACGCCATTGCAGACATTCGCGAGTTGGTGAAAGAAAAAGAAGCTGCCGAAGACGATGGTCGGCGTGGTGAAGAATCAGTGCAGAAGATTACCGATTCGCGCATTGGCGAGGTGGACAAGGTGGTGCAGGCCAAAGAAGCAGACCTGCTGGAGATTTAGGACGAGTGAGCGAATCACCAGCAGATAGTCAGACTCGGGTGGCCGCCGGGAGCAGCACGTTGAGTCGACTTAAGTCGAAACTCACAGGTAGCCGTGCGCGCCAGGAGATTGCCTCAAATACAGCAGCTGATGCGGGCGCTGATGTTGTTGCCAGGGAGGCTGACGCCGTTGAGGCTGTGGAGGCCAATGGGGCTCACGAGAGTCATGAGGTTAATGGGTCGGCCGCACGCCCGGCCAATGAAGTGCCCCGACACATCGCCATCATCATGGATGGCAACCATCGTTGGGCAAAAAACAAACACCTGCCCGGCGCCGCGGGTCATCGCGCCGGAGCGAAGAACGTTAAGGTGGTCACCAAGTGCTGTGCCGATCACGGCGTTAAGTACCTCACCCTATTTGCGTTTAGCACCGAGAATTGGTCGCGACCCTCGCGAGAGGTGAATCTACTTATTGAACTGATGCGCGGTGTACTCGAAGACGACGTCGAAGAGTTGCACGAGAGCAACGTGAAGCTTGTGATTATTGGCGATCGCTCGGCGTTTGCCCGGGATTTGCAAAGGTTGATGCTCGATGCCGAGGCACTTACTCGGGATAACGACGGCATGACATTGTCGATCGCAATCAACTACGGTGGTCGCTGGGACATTGCGCAGGCGGCGCGCAAAATCGGCGAAGAAGTTGCGGCGGGTAATCTGGACGCAGCGTCGATTGATGAGAGCGCGGTAGAAAAGCGGCTATCTCTCGCCGGCTTACCTGGTCCTGACTTGTGCGTACGGACAGGGGGCGATCGTCGTATCAGCAACTTCCTGCTGTGGGATTTTGCGTACACCGAATTGTATTTTACCGAATCGTTCTGGCCCGATTTCGATGACGCGCAATTAGCGACTGCCATTGAAGACTACGCCACCCGCCAGCGTCGATTCGGGCGCCGCTAAACCATTCCACAAACCCAGTGCTAATACGCATCATTACAGCACTGGTTCTTGCGCCGCTTGCTTTGGCGGGTATCTATTTTCTTGACCTAAGCGCTTTCGCCCTCGTTGTGGCCGCGATCATTGCGCTGGCAAGTTTTGAATGGGCGGGGCTTGTCTTCGCCTCGGTGTCCTCTACTTCTTCTGCTGATGGCGCAACCATTGCTCCTGCTCCGATGGTCACCAGCTTTGTTTTTGTGGGCGCAACGCTTGCGATTTGTGGCTTCCTTTGGGTGCGTCCCGAGCTGCAGTCCAAGTGGTTGATTGTGTCCTCGGTCTGCTGGGCCTGGGCTATTGTCGAGGTATTGATTTACCCGAAACAAATAGCTACCGAACCACCCGCCGGGCGGTCGGTAATCCGCGGCAATCTGCGGTGGGTTATATTTGGTTTGGTTGTGTTACCCGGGGCCTGGGCTGCGATGCTGCTGCTTAAGGACCCTGATCCGCATCTGATGGTGATGGTGTGTTTTTTGGTCTGGGGCGCTGATGCCGGTGCCTACTTTGTGGGTAAGGCCATGGGGCAGCGCAAATTAGCGCCAAAGGTATCTCCGGGCAAAACCTGGGAAGGGGCCCTTGGTGGTGCGGTGGTGGGCGTGCTTGCGTCTTTCGCGTTTGGCTATTTTCTTATCGACTCGGTATCCAATAATTTACTTTTCACGGTTCTGGCGCTGTCAGTATTGGTTGCCGTCTCGGTTTTTGGTGATTTGTTTGAGAGCATTCTTAAACGGACCGCAGGGGCCAAGGACTCGGGGCGATTGCTACCAGGCCATGGCGGTATTCTCGACCGCATTGATGCGCTGATTGCTGTTTTGCCGCCGATGGCGCTGGTGGCACTTTTGGGCCCCGGCGGCTGATTTTCTGTATGATTCGCGACGAGTAATGAGGCATTCAGGTGGGGTTCAGAGTGAACGAGTTCCACTTGCCCTATTAGGCCAGTTTGGCCCTTCGGCTCTATCTGGGACCTGTTTAGCCCTGATAGAGCCTGGCAACATTACTCGCGGCTTATACGCAAAATAATTTACCAAAACGACTGATCCACAGGAGTGATCATGGGGGTCATACAATCGGTGCTGGCGTTCATTGTGACGCTCGGCATCCTCGTTACTATCCATGAATTCGGACACTATCTGGTGGCCCGCTGGTCCGGCGTGCGCATCCTGCGGTTCTGTGTTGGATTTGGTAAGCCGTTTGCGTCCTGGACCGACAAGCGGGGCACCGAGTTTGCGCTGGCTGCTTTTCCTTTAGGCGGCTATTTGCGGATGTGGGACGAACGAGATCCTCTGGGTGAGCACCAGTTACCGGAGAACGCATTGGAGGGGGCTGATCTGGGTAAGCCGCACGGAGCGCTTTCGCCCTTATGGAAGATTGCAATTGCCTTTGGCGGGCCTTTTGCCAACTTTGTCCTTGCGGCTGTCGTGTTCTGGTTTCTGTTTGTAGCCGGTACCGTTGAGTTGATGCCCGTGTTTGGCGCGCCCCCGGAAGACACCCCAGCGGCGACGGCGGGGATGCGCGGCGGCGAAGAAGTGTTGGCCGTCGACGGCGCAGAGACGTTGGGCTGGCAGGACGTCACTTTGAAACTGCTCGACCGGCTCGGCGAAAGTGGCGAGATTGTTCTTACCACCCGCAGACCTGGTGCTGAGACCACCACCGACTATCGACTGCCTATAGACAACTGGGAGCGAGGCGCGAGCGAACCCAAGATCTGGGAATCACTGGGTTTGGTGCGAGTGTTTCCGCCAGTAATCGGGGAAGTAGAGAAAGACTCTCCAGCGGCTCGTGCGGGATTCAAGTCGGACGATCTGGTTGTCGAGGCTGGCGCTGTTGCTATTGCGAGCTGGGATGATTGGGTGGACGCAGTGGTTGCAAGCCCCGGGGAGACGCTTTCTGTCGTGGTCGAACGTAAGGGGGTTCCGCGGCGCTTAAGCCTTGTCCCGGCCACCCGTGAGGCTGAGGATGGCAAGGCCTACGGCTTTGCAGGCGTGGGGTACGCGCAGCGTATCGCGAGTCACGGTGTGTTCGAAGCTATGCCATTGGCGGTCAAGGAAACCAGTGACAAGACCGTCTCCATCTTGCTCACGATCAAAAAGATGTTCACTGGCGCAGTATCGACGCGCAATCTCAGTGGTCCGATTACAATTGCGCAAGTTGCCGGAATAACTGTGGAACAAGGCTGGCGTAGATTTGTCGAACTGCTAGCGCTACTGAGTTTAAGTCTAGCAGTACTCAACCTTATGCCCATTCCCATGGTAGATGGCGGACAGATTGTATTTTTCTTCGCAGAGCTTCTGCGCGGCAAGCCTTTGCCTGAGCGCGTTCAAATTATTAGCTTTCAGATTGGTCTGGTCTTGGTAGGCGGACTGATGATTCTTGCCTTGTCCAACGACATCACTCGATTATTAGGTTCTTTATGAAGCGTATAGAGTTTTTGGCGATTCGCTTTTTTTGTGTCGCCCTAATGTTCATGTCGCTCGCGAGTCGGGCAGACAGCTTCCCGGTCGAAGACATCCGATTGCAGGGCTTGCAGCGGGTGTCGGCGGGCTCGGTGTTTAACCTTTTGCCAGTCAACATTGGCGATTCGGTAGATGAACTAACCATTCGTGCGCTGGTTCGTACGCTGTTCCAGTCGGGCTTTTTTCACGACATCTCGGTATCTCGAGACAACAACGCGCTGGTGCTGAACTTTATTGAGCGACCGGCAATCGACAGCCTCGAAATTGATGGCAATAAGGCGATTCCAACAGAAGCGCTGGTAGAAGGTCTGGGTGAACAGGGACTCAGGGAAGGAGAGATTTTCAAACAATCCACACTCGAGCGCGTCACCCTTGAACTCGAACGACAGTACGTGGCGCAAGGCCGCTACGGATCTTCCATCGAGACAGAAGTTGAAAAGCTGCCACGCAATCGAGTGGGCGTAAAGATCAACGTCGAAGAGGGAAAGAATTCGGGCATTCGGCATATCAACCTGGTGGGCGCCGAGGCGTTTTCTCAGGCTGAGCTGCTTGATGAACTCGAGCTCAAGCATCCGACGCTTTTGTCTTTCTTCGGCGGTAAGGACAAATACTCGCGCGAAAAACTGTCCGGCGATCTAGAAACGCTTGAGTCGTTTTATCGAGATCGCGGCTACGTTGAGTTTGGTATTGATTCAACGCTTGTGAGTATCACACCCGATCGCCGCGAGGTGTACCTTACTCTGAATCTGACCGAGGGTGATGTGTACGAGGTAGCTGATGTTGCTCTTGTTGGCGAGTTGAACGAACTCACACCGGAGCAGCTCGAACCTTTGTTGGTGATCAGCGAAGGCCAAACCTTTAACCAGGCGCGGGTCACGGCCAGCGAGCAGCGGTTAACCAGTGCGCTAGGCAACGCGGGCTACACCTTTGCGAGTGCCTCAGGCATCCCAACCGTTCGAGATGACGGCAAGGTTGATGTGCAGTTTTTTGTGGATGCAGGCAAGCGCGCTTATGTCAGGCGTATGACTTTTGCCGGTAATGCGGTTACTCAAGACCATGTGTTGCGTCGTGAGATGCGGCAAATGGAAGGTGGCTGGGCATCTACCTCGCAGGTTGAGTTATCGAAGGTTCGACTCGAACGGCTTGGTTTCTTCAAGGACGTTGGTGTCGAAACCCCAGAGGTTGCCGGCACCGACGACCAGATTGATGTCAATTTCACAGTTGAAGAACAGCCCTCGGGAAGCATCTCGGCTACTTTGGGTTTTGCTGAAGTCTCCGGGCTTATTCTTGGCGGCAACTATCAACAGAACAACGTGTTTGGCACGGGCAACAGCTTTGGCACACAGTTGAGTTGGAGTGATTTCCAGCGCTCGGCGTCAATAAACTACTTCAACCCCTACTACACGCAGGATGGCATCAGCCGAGGCTACAACCTGTTTTATAGAGAGACGCGCTTTGATGCACAAAACATTGCGCGTTTTACCACTGATGCATTTGGTGGCGGCGTGAACTTTGGATTTCCTATCGGCGAAACGCAACGTATTCAGTTTGGCCTCAATGTTGAGCACACCGAAATTAGGGTGGGCCAGTTTCCGGCGCTCGAAATTGTCGAGTTTGTTGAGAGGGAAGGCAATGAGTTCTTAAACTTTAAGCTACAAGCAAGCTGGATTCGTTCGACGCTTAACCGAGGACTGTTTGCGACTCGCGGTAGCCGGCAGTCGCTGGCCGTTGAGGTGGCCGTTCCCGGCTCTGAACTGCAGTTTTACAAGACAACCTTCAGCGCCGAGAAATACGTGCCGCTCATCGGCGATCGTTGGGTGCTTCGTGGACGCACCGAGATTGGCTTCGGCGATGCCTACGGCGACAACGATGTGTTGCCGTTTTATGAGCATTTCTTTGCCGGCGGCTTTGGCTCGATCCGAGGCTACGAGCGCAACACGCTTGGCCCAACCAGTACGCCCACCCTTATTGACGATGGGCAGGGCAACCTGACAGATCCGTTCCCTACCCAGCGGAACCAGAATACTTTTGGCGGCAATCTGCTGATTGAGGCGGCGGTCGAGCTGATCTTTCCGCTGCCGATTATCGAGGACCAGCGCCAGATGCGTGCGTTGTTATTCTTTGATGGCGGCAATGTATTCAACACCAACTGCCCGAATGTCAGCATAAATTGCAACGGCCTTGATGTTGACGAGATCCGTTATGCGGCGGGTGTAGGAGTGACCTGGCTGACCGGTCTGGGTCCAATGACCTTTGCCTATTCCAAGACCTTTAACGACCAGCCTGGCGATGACCCCGAAGGCTTCCAGTTTCAACTGGGGGCGAGTTTTTAGAGTCGCTCTGCTACCATTCCGGGCTTTGCCTCTAAAATTGAAGAATATTGAATCGTATTCAGGCAGGCTTCAGGCAAATTCCACTAACTATTCCCCGAGCCCGGGTGCGACTGGGCTCGATCTACCCCTGATTTATTAGGAGATATCCCCATCATGAGCTCATTTTTCAAGACGCTACGGACCGTGACGTTGATGACGGCTGTTGTCGTCGCTGGTTTGGGCGTTAGCGCTGGCGCTTCCGCAGAACTCAAAATCGCTGTACTTAACACTCAGCGAGCGGTGATTGAGAGCGATGAAGCCAAGAGCATGATCGAAAAAATTCGCTCGGAGCTTGATCGCGACGAAACGACCGTTCGTAAACTTGGTGAAGAAATTCAGGCGGCTTCGACAAAGTTGCAAAAGGATGCGGACACGCTTTCGGATTCAGAAAAGCGTCGCCTGCAGAAAGATATCGAAGACAAGCAGATCGATTACCAATTCCAGGTGAACAAACTGCAAAAGGAAGTTAATGATCGTCAGCAAGAGATCTTTGCGGCGTTGGCACCCAAGGTGGATACCGTGCTCAAAGAGCTGATCGAGAAAGAAAAGTACGACATGATTATTCAGCGCCAAAACCTGCTCTATGCCAAGCAGGAGTTCGATATCACGAAACAGGTGACAGAAGCGCTTAATAAGAAACGCTAGCAAGCGAAGTACCTCGCAAGCTCCGTGCGTGATTGAGTCTTGGTCGAAAAGGCAAACAATACACCGCGCTCTTACCCGGTTGAGGAGCTTGCACGTCTTGTTGGTGGTCGCGCTGTAAAACCTACCTCAAGCTCGCTTGATGCTGGCGAGCTTGGACAAATCACTGGCCTCGCTACTCTTGCAGAGGCGGCTCCTGCGGATCTCACCCACCTATCTTCTGCCGCTTATGCGGCTGCGCTTCCGGGCACGAAGGCTGGCGCGGTTCTGCTATGCGAGGACGATGTCGCCGCCTGCCCCACAACGGCCATTGTCGTGGCTAACCCTTACTGGGCCTACGCCCGCCTTAGCCAGCTGTTCGAGCGTAAGCCCCGGGTAGCTGGCGATGTACGCATCGATACAAAGTCAGTCATTGCCGAGGACGCGTCCATAGGGGTAGGCGCCTGTATTGGCGCAGGAGCAGAGTTAAAAAGCGGAGTGGTTGTGCACGCCAACGCGGTGGTAGGCGCGGCTGCGGTGTTGCACGAAAACGTAACAATCCATCCGGGTGTGGTCCTTGCCGATGGCGTTGTTATAGGCGCCGGCAGTACGATCCATGCCAACGCGGTGATCGGTGGTGAAGGGTTTGGGTACGCTCCAGATGAGCGTGGAGTTCTCGAGAGAATTGCGCAGCTAGGGTCGGTGGTAGTGGGCAAGAATGTGAGCGTAGGGGCCGGTACGACCATTGATCGCGGTGCACTGGGCGATACGCGCATAGGCGATGGTGTAAAAATCGATAATCAGGTCCAGATCGGTCACAATTGTGTTATCGGCAACCACAGCGTTATCTGTGGCTGTTGCGGCATCGTCGGTAGTACCACTATAGGCGCACATTGTGTGCTCGGGGGTGCTGTCGGGGTAGGGGGGGACGGACCCATTACGCTGTGCGACGGCGTGACGGTTAGTGGCATGACTCACGTATCGCGCTCCATTGACGCCCCTGGCGTATATTCCGGGGGCGTGTTGCACTCGGAGTCACGACGCTGGAAGAGAAATGCACTGCGCTTTGCCAATCTGGATGGCATCGCCAAGCGCCTTGCGGCAATAGAAAAGCGACTACCTGGTAAGAACTAGAGGATTCAGACATCACCATCGAAGACATTATGGAGTACTTGCCTCACAGGTACCCCTTTCTACTGGTTGATCGAGTAACCGACGTAGTCAACGACGACTATATTGTTGGTTACAAGAATGTCTCCATCAATGAGTATTTCTTCACTGGCCACTTCCCGGGTCGCCCGATCATGCCCGGGGTGCTCATTATTGAAGCTATGGCACAGCTATCCGGGATACTCGCGTTTAAGTCGAAAAACAAACGCCATTCCGATGGGGTGCTTTGTTATCTCGCTGGGACAGACAAGGCGCGCTTTAAGCGTCCGGTTGTGCCTGGCGATCAGCTCATGATGCGCAGCGAATTCAAGGCAGACCGCCGTGGTGTAATGAAGTTTCACTGTGAGGCTCTGGTATCAGAAGAGCTCGCCTGTTCGGCTGACATCACCTGCATGGTAATGATGCAGGACGAGGTTTAGCGATTGCTTGCGCACTCCACATTGCAAAGTATTGATTGACCCCCGCGCCATCATCGATCCTTCTGCTGTCATTGGTGACAATGTGCGGATAGACGCCTGGGCAGTGATTGGCGAACAGGTTGAAGTGGGTGAAGGCGCCGTCATTGCCTCTCACGTGGTTGTTCAGGCAGGTACGCGAATTGGTGCGGCATGCCGAATTGGTCCTCAAGCGGTGATTGGCAACCATCCTCTGGCTGCGCTCAAACTTTCTGATCTTGATGGTCTTGATAGTCCGGAGCTTGGGGAGAGCTGCACTATTTGTGCGTTATCGCGCGTGGTTGGTTCGATAGCGCCGGGCGCTACGGTGTCGGGTGACCCGGCAGAACCCCCTGAACCACCAGAGCCGTTCGCCTGAGACGCTTGCGATGACCGATAAGTTGGCATGACACTTAAGGTTGGTATCGTCGCCGGGGAACCCTCGGGTGATCGACTCGGCGGAGGTCTGCTCCGCGCTCTCAAGCGAGATAGCGCAGTGACAAGCGTTGGCATTGGGGGTACCGAACTGCGCGCCGAAGGACTCAGCAGCCTGGTGCCTCTCGAAGAACTCACGATGCACGGTTTTACTGAGCCGTTATTGCGCCTGCCGTTTCTCTGGAAAACCCTGAAGCGGGTTGAAGAGCAGGTGCTGGATATGCAGGTCGATGTTTTTGTTGGCGTAGACTTTAACGTGTTCAACTTGTTACTCGAGGGGCGCCTCAAGCGGCGCGGGGTACCGGTTGTGCACTACGTATCACCGTCTGTCTATGCCTGGCGTCGGGGACGCACGCGACGGGTCGCGCGATCGGCTGACGTGTTGCTCACGCTGTTTCCTTTTGAGCCGCCGCTTTATGCAGGTCTTCCCGTGCGAGCGGTGTTTGTGGGTCACCCCCTTGCGGATCAGATCGAGCTTAATGACGAGAGCCCGCCGGGGGCCGATGTTTTGAACAGCGATCTGACCGACAGTCCGGAGCGGAGCGTTGCAGCCACTCTGACAGCCCGGGCTGAAGCTCGCGCGAATCTCGGTTTGGACGAGGCCGATACGGTCGTTACTCTGATGCCTGGCAGTCGTATGAGCGAGATAACGGCAATGCTGCCAGCTTTTTTAGGCGCGGCCCAGATGCTGCGCGCGCAGATGCGCGAGCAGACAGCGGTGAAATTTTTGCTGCCTTGCGTGACCAGTGCAATTGAAATCACTATCAAAAAAGCACTACAAAGCCCTGATTTTAAAGAACTAGATCTTAGCTTGGTTCGCGATCGGGCCCGCGAGTTGCTGGCCGCCAGCGATGCCGCTCTGATTAAGTCGGGTACGAGCACGCTCGAGGCAATGTTGCTGGGTGTCCCGATGGTGGTGGCCTACCGGCTACCATCGCTCACCTATAAGATCGTGCGGCCACTGCTGCGTACGCGATTTATCGCCTTGCCGAATATTCTGGCAGGGGAAGCACTGGTGCCTGAATTGCTGCAGGATGCAATGGAACCCGCTGCACTTGCACAGGCGCTGATGGCACAGCTTAACGAAGACCACAAACTCAAAGTTCGACGCCGGTTCCTGGAGATCCACGCACAGCTCCAGCAGGGTGCGAGTGCCAATGCGGCCCGTGAGGTACTTGCCCTTGCGAATCAACGTGGGAGGAATGCGTCATGAGATCGTCGGCCGATAATCAACCTGTGACCTGGCTTGCGCAGGTTGCAGGCGTTGACGAAGTTGGTCGCGGCCCCCTGGCCGGGCCGGTGACGGCAGCGGCGGTTGTTCTGAACCCGGACCGTCCAGTTGTTGGGCTGCGAGATTCAAAGAAGCTCTCTGAGAAGGCCCGTGTGCGACTTGCCGGTGAGATTCAGCAGTCGGCTCTGGCCTGGTCGGTAGCCCACGCGAGTATCGTCGAGATTGACGAACTGAATATTTTGCACGCATCGCTGCTCGCCATGCAGCGGGCGGTACAAACCCTGGGTCAAACCCCATTGCTTGCCTTGATCGATGGCAATCGAGCCCCCCAGCTCGATTGCCCTGCCCATACCATCATCAAGGGGGATGACCGGGTAGACTGCATCAGCGCGGCCTCCGTGCTGGCTAAGGTTGCGCGAGATGCGCTCATGGTCGAAATGTCACAAGAGTGGCCCGGCTATGGATTTGAACAGCACAAGGGCTACGGAACCCTGCTTCATCGGCGTAAGCTGCAGGAGCTTGGGGTAACGCCTGTGCACCGGCGTAGTTTTGCTCCGGTTCGTCAGTTGATTCAACAAACAGAAAACGAGCGAGATCAAGAAAAAGCCCGCTTACCTGAAGCACCAGTACCCGAAGCACCGCTCTAAGGAATAGTCCGCCTCCGATGGCCGAAGCCCACACGCAACTCTCTGATATCTCCAATACGGAAAATAGCCCGGCGGAGTTTGTGCACCTGCGGGTGCACTCTGAATACTCGCTTGTCGATGGTCTGATAAAGCCCAAAGCGCTCGCGAACCTAACCGCGAGTGCGGGTATGCCCGCAGTTGCCATTACCGATCGAGGCAATTTTTTTGGCCTTATCAAGTTCTATAGTGCGGCACGAGCCGCTGGCGTGAAGCCCCTGGTGGGGTCTGAGTTTTGGTATCGGCAAGGTGATGCCCTCCACCTGGTAACCCTCATCGCCTGTAGTGATGAGGGATATCTTACTTTGAAGCAGCTCATTAGTGAGCTGTATGTGGGTGCCAGTGAGCGCGGAGTGGTTACTCGAGAAAAGTTAATGCAGCATGCCGCGGGGCTGATTTGCTTGTCGGGCGCTGATCAATCGGATGTCGGTGCTGCTCTTTTAAGTGGCAATGTGGCGGAGGCCCGAGAGCATGCCCGGGCGTGGAAGGATGCGTACGGCGACCGCTATTATCTTGAAGTGCAACGAATCGGCCGAAGTGTCGAAGAAGACTACATTGACGCGGTCGTCGCTCTCGCCAGCGAGCTTAGGTTACCGGTGGTCGCAACCAACCCCGTGTGCTTCTCGGTCGTTGACGACTTTGAAGCCCACGAGACACGAGTTTGCATTCAGCAAGGCCAGGCGCTTAACGACCCACGTCGCGAACGCACGCATACCAGTGGGCAATATCTGCGCTCCGCGCAGGAAATGGCTGAACTGTTTGCCGATCTGCCAAGCGCGATAGCCAACAGCGTCGAGATTGCCCGGCGTTGTAATCTCGAAATTGAACTTGGCAAATACTATTTGCCGAAATATCCCGTGCCTGAAGGCATGAAGCTCGAAGCCTACCTCGAACGCTGTGTTCAAGAAGGGCTTGATAAGCGACTGGCATTGATTCGGTCTCGGCTTGAGGCCGATGGCCATGAATTCACCGCAGAAGGTCGTGCGGAATATTCGCAACGCATGCGTTACGAACTCGATGTGATCAATCAGATGGGCTTCGCTGGCTATTTTCTGATTGTGATGGAGTTTATTGGCTGGGCCAGAGACAACAAGATTCCCGTCGGACCTGGCCGTGGTTCTGGTGCCGGATCTTTGGTGGCCTGGACGCTGGGTATTACTGATCTTGATCCCATTGCCGGCAAATTGCTGTTCGAGCGCTTCCTAAATCCGGAAAGGGTGTCAATGCCTGACTTCGATGTCGACTTTTGCATGGAAGGCCGCGACAGAGTCATTGCGCATGTCAGCGAGAGGTACGGTAAAGAGTCGGTTAGCCAGATCGCAACCTTTGGAACAATGGCGGCCAAGGCGGTGGTGCGTGATGTGGCCCGCGTGCAGGGCAAGCCCTACGGCATGGCCGACAAGCTGTCGAAGCTTATTCCGTTTGAGGTCGGCATGACCCTTACAAAAGCGCATGAGCAATCTGAGGAGCTGCGCGAATTTATCGCCGATAGCGAGGAAGTCTCAGAGATCATGGAGATGGCTTACAAACTCGAAGGCATTGTGCGAAACGTTGGTAAGCATGCCGGGGGTGTGGTCATAGCTCCCACAGAGCTCACCGACTTCACGCCGCTCTATGTGGATGACTCAAGCTCTGGGCTTGTGAGTCAGTTCGACAAAGACGATGTGGAAAGCGCGGGTCTTGTGAAGTTTGACTTCCTGGGTTTGAAGACTCTGACTGTTATTGATTGGGCGGTAGAGTTTATTAATTCGGCTCGATCAGCCGATGTGCCCAGGCTTGTAATCGAAGACATCGATCTTAACGACAGACCCACCTTTGACTTGTTGCGCAATGCTGAAACCACCGCCGTGTTTCAGCTTGAATCCCGTGGCATGAAAGACCTAATTCGTAAGCTCTTGCCAGATTCTATGAACGACATCATTGCGTTGGTAGCGATCTATCGACCGGGGCCGATGCAAACCGGTGCAGACCAGGACTACATCAATCGTAAGCACAAGCGCGAGCCCATTGTTTACGTGCACCCATCGCTTTCTGAGGTGCTTAAGGAAACCTACGGTGTTGTTCTGTACCAAGAGCAGGTGATGCAGATTGCTCAGGTGCTCGCGGGTTTCTCTTTGGGTCAGGCAGACCTCTTACGCCGAGCAATGGGCAAGAAGAAGCCCGAAGAAATGGCCAGGGTTCGAAAGCAGTTTCTTGAGGGCACAACAGAACGCCAGGTGAATAAGCAACTGGCCAATGAGATTTTTGATCTCATGGAGAAATTTGCGGGCTATGCATTCAATAAGTCTCACTCTGCAACCTACGCCCTGGTTTCTTATCAAACGGCCTGGTTAAAGGCTAATCATCCCGCGGAATTTATGGCCGCGACGCTCTCTGCAGACATGCAGAACACCGACAAGGTGGTTACGCTGATCGATGAAGTGCGGCGCATGAAGGTGAAATTTCTGCCTCCTTCGGTTAATCGTGGCGACTATAGGTTTACCGTGGTTGATGGTCAGATCGTCTACGGCCTGGGTGCCGTAAAAGGCGTGGGCCAGGGGCCGGTTGAGGCGATTGTTGAGGCTCGTGGGTCTGGCGGTGATTTCGCAGATCTCAATGACTTTTGTCGGCGGGTAGACAGCAAGAAAGCAAACAAGCGCGTGCTCGAAGCGCTGGTGCGAGCGGGTGCAATGGATTGCTTTGGCGCTAACCACGGCAATAACCTCGGAAAGGACCAGGACGCCGAGTCAATTGATCAAGTGCGCGCGCGGCTACTCTCTGAGGTGCCCGAGGCCGTGAAGGGTGCGGATCAGGTCTTGCGCAATCTGGACGCCGGCATGACGGACATGTTTGGCGACGTAGCCCCCGCACCAAAGTTAGTTCAAGTGCAGCCGTTGTCAAAGCAAACACGACTAGAAGGTGAGCGAGATACGCTGGGCTTGTATCTCACCGGTCACCCCATTGAAGACTATCTGCCAGAACTTAAGCACTTTGTGCCGCAGCGCATCAAGGATCTATCGATGGGGCGTGGCAAGCAGCTAGTCGCCGGGCTAGTGGTTGGTCTGCGCACTATGCAGTCGCGGCGCGGCGGCATGATGGGTTTTGCGTCGATTGATGATCAATCTGGCCGCATTGAGATTTCTATGTTTTCGGACGTGTATGAAAACAACAAACATAAGTTAGCCAATGACAATTTGCTTGTGGTGCAGGGCGATGTGCAGGGCGACGAGTACTCCGGCGAACTAAAAATCAGGGTGCATGAGGTGTTCACCATCGATGAAGCGCGAGCTCGGTTTGCTCGCTGCGTTGAACTCAAGTTCTGTGAATCTGCTGGCGAGGGGCGCTCAGACGGTGCATTGGCTGAGCAGCTGCAAGGTCTTCTATCCCCACACCGGCCACAGATTGACGCTGACAGAAAAGCGGTTTTGGAGGTGCGGGTGAATCTTGCCGTAGAGTCGCCGCAAGGCAGCGAAACAAGTTGCCCGGCGGCCACCGGTGAAATCGTGCTGCCTGCCGAGTGGTCCGTGAAACCTACGGATGAGCTGTTGGCCAGTTTGCGTCGCGAGCTTGGCCCCGATTGCGTGAGTTATTGCTACTGATCCACCACAGCTCAGCCGCCCTGGCGCTCCTTCCGAGGACGCGGCTGCAGATCTAAAGGCCGCGTTACTGGCTCACGCTGAGACTCTGCGTGCTGCCCGGCGAGTCTGGGTAGCCTATAGCGGCGGAGCGGACTCCACTGCGTTGTTGCTTACGTTAACTGCTTATTTGCCAGAGCTTGATACCCGAGCAAGTCATATAAACCACGGCGTACAGAGCGCAGCACTAGACTGGGTAGCGCATTGCAGAGCACTTTGTGCCCGACTTAAGGTGCCGCTCGATGTTGCCGTACTCTCGCCGCCGATTGATAAACACTTTGTAGACGGCTTTGAAGCCTGGGCGCGTGCCGGACGCTACGCCCATTGGCAACAATTACTGGGTCGGGGTGACGTGCTGTTGCTTGCCCACCATAGATCAGACCTTGAAGAGACCGTGGCGCTAAAACTGCTGCAGGGTCGGCTGCCGTTACCTATGCCCGCCAGCCGCTCAATCGGCGGACCCTACGCCGCTGACGGGGCGCGGTTATTGCGGCCCTGGCTTAGTCAACCTGGCAGGCATACGCGCTCGATACTAACCGCCGCTGGAGAGTCCTGGATTGAAGATCCGTCCAACAAATCCAGCGCGCTTTTGCGTAACCGGCTGCGTAACGAGTTGCTCCCCGTACTTCTTCAAGAAGCGAGCGGTTGGAGCGCTGCTCTCGAGCGCTGCGGTGGTTTGACCGAGCGTCTGGTGCGCGAGTTTTCGAGCGCCATGGTGGCTGGGGCTCAGGTAGGCGAGGTGCTGCGTTTGCCGCTCGTAGCACTTGAGTGTCCGCAGGCGGTTCTGGGGGCCCTCGTTGCAGTAGTCCCTGATGCGAGCCGGGGGCTGGGCCGCAGTCAAATTGCGGCGGCCCTCGACCAGTTAAAGCGCCAGTCGAAGGCACAGCGGGGCCGTGCGGATCGGCAAGGAATGTCTTTAGAGTCTTATCCGGGGATGGCGGTTGAGCCCAGGCCATTGACCCTGTGGCTCGCAGATGATCTGGTCGAACCAGAAGTGCTGATTTGGCGTGAACCGAAAGTCGTCGGCCACACCGTCCAATTATCGGCCAGGGGCGAGCTTGAGGTAGAACTTGAGCATGGCTGGTTGCGCCTTAGGGGGAAAGCTGGCCTGGTATTGACCATCAGAACACTTGAACCCGGGGATCGGGTGCTGCAGGGCGGCAAACATCGGCCAGTCCGGGAGGTGCTCCGCGACGGCGGCGTGCCGCGCTGGGCGAGAGCGTCTTATCCGTTGGTCTGTAGCGCGCTTGAGGGTGCGTCCGAGACGGCCAGGTCGGGGGTTTTGGCTGTGCCCCTGTATGTCCGGCTGAGTGTCCGGGAAGAGTTCCCACCACCGGCAACCACGACGGCCGCCATCCAGGAAGACCGCCTCGAGGCCTCCTTCCTGGTAAAGAGTCAGGTAGAGAACCAGAGAAAATAGGCGGGTTGTTTTACCGCTGTCGATTGAGCCTTGCAGGGCGATTTGTTATCTTGCCCTCCCATCTTGTTCCTGCTGCGTGTGGCCCCAAAACCACCCTAATGCTGCAACAAGCTCGCAGTATTTTTCGTCGTAGGCTCGACACAAGGTGGCATCCGCTCTCTCCATGACGCGCTATATATTTGTGACTGGCGGTGTAGTTTCCTCCCTGGGTAAGGGGGTGCTTACGTCCTCGCTCGCCGCGTTGTTGAACAGCCGCAATCTGAAAGTAAATATTCTGAAGATGGATCCCTACATCAACGTGGATCCCGGCACCATGAGCCCATTTCAACACGGCGAAGTGTTCGTGACGGCGGACGGAGCCGAAACCGATCTCGATCTGGGAAACTACGAGCGCTTCTCGGGCAATACCATGACCCGGGATAATAACTTCACGACCGGAGCGGTCTATGCCGAAGTTATTCGCAAGGAGCGCCGAGGCGACTACCTTGGCGGAACGGTACAGGTTATTCCTCACGTCACCGATGAGATTAAACGCCGGATCTTGCGTGTGGGTGAAGGGTATGACGTGGTTATTGTCGAAATCGGCGGCACCGTTGGCGACATCGAAAGCCAGCCGTTTCTAGAGACCATTCGCCAGATTCGTCTCGATCTGGGAATTGAGCGAACGATGTTCATACATCTCACGCTGGTGCCTTATATATCTTCGGCTGGGGAAATAAAAACCAAACCTACCCAGCACTCTGTAAAAGAACTTCGCTCCATTGGTTTGCAGCCCGATATTCTGGTGTGCCGATCGGAGGTTGCCATACCGGCGTCCGAAAAACGCAAGATAGCGCTCTTTACATCGGTAGAAGAGCGGGCCGTGGTGCCACTGCTGGATGCGCAAACCATCTATCAGGTTCCGGGAGTACTCGATGCCGAGGGTGTGGGCGATTTTGTGGTTGAGCGACTCAAGCTTGAGGCTGACCCGGCCGATCTCTCGCCGTGGCAGGAAGTGGTTGATGCTCAACTCAACCCAGATCGTGAAGTGCGCATTGCCATTGTGGGTAAGTACCTGGACTTGCTGGATGCCTACAAGTCTCTGGTTGAGGCGATTGTTCATGCGGGCATTCATACCCGCACCAAAGTGCGCATCGATTATATAGATGCACAAACCCTGCTCAATGATGGACCCGATCAATTGCAAAACGTGAGCGCCATATTGGTACCCGGTGGTTTTGGCGAACGCGGCTTTGAAGGCAAGATTCGTGCGGTGCAGTACGCCCGCGAAAATCGTCTGCCTTACCTGGGGATTTGCTACGGCTTGCATGCCGCCCTCGTCGAGTTTGCGCGCAACGTTGGGGGCATCTTGGATGCAAACTCAACCGAGGTAGATGCCGCAACAGAAAACCCGGTGATTGGGTTAGTTACTGAATGGACCGATCGTCAAGGTCAAATCGAAACTCGAACGAGCGATGGCGATTACGGCGGCACAATGCGCTTGGGTGCCCAAACCTGTTTGCTTGAGACAAATTCGCTGGCCGCAGAGCTTTACGGCAATGATTCGGTAGATGAACGTCATCGCCATCGCTATGAAGTAAACAACGACTATATTCCGCGCTTCGAGCAACTGGGTTTAAAGGTTGCCGGCCGGTCGGTGGATGGCACTCTTGTAGAAATGATCGAAATCGAAGATCACCCCTGGTTTGTTGCGTGCCAGTTTCATCCAGAGTTCACCTCGTCGCCGCTAAACAGTCATCCACTTTTTAAGGGCTTTATTGAGGCGGCTATCAGTCAGTCTGAACTAAATGCGTGACCCCAAGGGGTTGCTACCCTAATTTACAAGAGAGACAGCAGATGAGCAGCAGTAACCTGGTATCGATTGTTGGTCGTGAAGTGCTTGATTCGCGCGGCAATCCAACCGTAGAAGCGGAGGTGGTGACTCAGTCTGGTCACAGCGCCTGGGCTTGTGCGCCTAGCGGTGCCTCAACAGGTTCGCGCGAGGCACTCGAGCTGCGAGACGGTGACAAGGGCCGTTACCTTGGTAAAGGCGTTACCAAGGCCGTTGCCAATATAAATAGCACGCTGGCCAGTACGCTTGTCGGCATGGACGCAAGCGATCAGCGAGCGCTCGACAACAAGATGCTCGAGCTCGACGGCACGGATAACAAGTCGAGCCTTGGCGCCAATGCCATTCTTGCGGTGTCACTCGCCGCAGCCAAGGCGGCGGCGATGGCGCAGGGCAAACCATTGTATGCACACATGAATGCCCTCTATGGCAACGTACCCATGCGCATGCCGGTGCCAATGATGAATATTGTCAACGGCGGCGAGCACGCAGATAACAACGTCGATATTCAAGAATTTATGGTGCAGCCAGTCGCGGCAAAGTCATTCGCCGAAGGTCTGCGTTGTGGTGCAGAGATTTTTCACGCGTTGCGGGCTGTGTTGCGCAGTCAGAATTTAAACACTGCGGTGGGAGATGAAGGTGGCTTCGCACCAGATTTAGCCTCAAATGCGGCTGCCCTTGCGGCGATTAGCGAGGCTGTGGGTAATGCAGGTTATCAGCTTGGCAAAGACGTAACGCTGGCGCTTGACTGCGCGGCTTCGGAATTCTACAAAGACGGTAAGTATGTGCTGGGTGGCGACAACGCCAGTTACAACAGTACAGAATTCACCGATTACCTGGCAAAACTCGCCGCCGACTACCCCATCATCTCTATCGAAGATGGAATGGATGAGTCTGATTGGGAGGGTTGGAAAATTCTCACTGACAAACTGGGCGATAAGGTGCAGCTTGTGGGTGATGATCTGTTTGTAACCAATACCAAAATACTTGAACGCGGCATTCGTGAGGGCATTGGTAACTCTATATTGATCAAACTGAATCAAATTGGCTCGTTGTCTGAGACCTTTGATGCGATTCGAATGGCGCAAGACGCCGGATTCACAACGGTCATTTCCCACCGGTCTGGCGAGACAGAAGACACTTCCATTGCAGACCTGGCCGTCGCAACCGGAGCCGGGCAAATCAAAACCGGTTCGCTCTCTCGCTCTGACCGGGTGGCCAAGTACAATCAGCTACTGCGAATCGAAGCCCAGCTGGGCAACGTTGAGTATCGCGGCCGCGGAGAATTTCGCGCGTGATGCGACTGATGCTCAGTGCGATGGCTTTGGTTGCCCTGCTGCTTGGCTATCGAGCCTGGTTTGGTGACTCAGGTTACTTTGCTCTGGCCAAAATGCAGCAGCGCGTGGAACAGCAGCAAGAGGCAACTGCAGAGATAGAGGCGAGCAATGCAGAGCTAACGCGAGAAGTTGTGGGTTTGAAGCATACTGCGCTTGCAGTGGAATCGCGGGCCCGAACCGACCTTGGCATGATCAAGGACGGTGAAGCGTTCTTTCTGGTTGTGGATGCAGACTGACGCACTGTTCGCGGGCTGGGCGCAGGCCTGGTCGCCGCTCGCAATAAGCGGCACTCTCAAAGCAGCTCCCGAAGACTTTGTGGTGACCGAAGAGGCTGATCATCTAACCGACATACATCAGGACGCCTTGCACCCGGACGGGGAGGGCGGCCATGTTTACCTCTTCTTGCAGAAACGTAATTTAACCACTCGCGAACTCGCTCGTAGCCTGGCCAACGCAAACAAGGTTCCTATTTCTTCTATTGGCTACTCGGGTATGAAAGATAAACAGGCTGTTACCCGACAGTGGTTGAGTGTTCCGCTGGGTCAGTCGGCTACCGCAACCGATGAGATTGTTGTGCCCCACGAAGTGCAAGAGCTCGCCCGGGTTAGGCGCGCGAAAAAGTTGCGCCGTGGCTGGCACCGGGGTAACAGTTTCGAGATTGTGTTGCGCGATTTGAACTGTGTTCAAGAAAGCGCTGCAGACAAAAGCCATGCCGAATCGGGCGTTGCTATTGGGGCCCTGGAATCTCGCCTGCAAGAAATTGTTAAAAACGGTGTGCCTAATTACTTCGGAGCCCAGCGTTTTGGTGCCGATAATTTGACTCGAGCAATCGCCTGGTTGCCACGTCGGCGTCGCGAGCGGGATGCGTTTAAGCGCGGTTTGCACCTTTCGGTGCTGCGTTCTTTTCTGTTCAACACCGTGTTGTCAGCGCGAATAGCTGACGGTAGCTGGAATAGTCCACTGGCTGGGGAAGAGTGCGACGAGACGGTCGCTACTGGACCGTTGTGGGGGCGCGGTCGAGTGCCGGCGAGCGCTGCCGTAGCTGCCTTTGAACAACAGGCACTTGATGGACAGCTTGCGATTGCGGAGGAACTCGAATTTGCCGGGTTGAAACAAGATCGCCGCGCCTTGCAGCTTGAGGTGCAAAATCTGCGCTGGTCGTTTGATTCAGACCATACGCTGGAACTGAAGTTCTTTTTACCGCCCGGCGGCTATGCCACCTCGGTGTTGCGCGAGCTTGGTGTCTTCTCATGAGTGAGTTTGACCTTCAGGGTATCGGCATGACCAGTCAGCGCACACGCGTAAGACTGGTTGAACGTTTGAAGGGCCAGGGCATTGAGGATAACAACGTGCTGGAGGCCATAAAGACGGTGCCGCGGCATATATTTGTCGATGAGGCGCTCTCGCACCGTGCTTATGAAGACAGTTCACTGCCCATTGGTTTTGGCCAGACCATATCGCAGCCTTTTGTTGTGGCATTGATGACGCAAGCCCTCTTTGCTGGAGAAAGGGCCGCCGGAGAAAAAGTGCAGCGGGTACTCGAAATTGGCACAGGCTCTGGCTATCAAACCGCTGTGCTTTCCAAACTAGTGCGTCGGGTCTATTCCGTCGAGCGCATCAAGGGCCTCATAGACCGTGCCAAAGATCGGCTCGCTGCGCTGTCGATGCGTAACGTACTTATAAAATACGATGATGGGACGGTTGGCTGGCCTCAACAGGGGCCTTTTGATGCGATTATTGTCACGGCTGCGCCCGAGCAGGTACCGCAGGAGCTGCTCGATCAGCTCGACGATGGAGGACGGCTGGTGGTGCCCGTGGGCGGCGGTGATGTACAGGAATTGCGCGTAATCGAGAGGCAGGGAGAAAAATTTGAGGAGACGATTCTTGAGTACGTGCGATTTGTACCGCTGTTACGAGGGATGCAACCGACATGAGTGAGTCTAGCCAACCCACTCAGTCTACTAGGGACAGCGTGCCAACTAAAAAGCGTAGCGTTGGAGAGCTTATCGGCATTGCACTGCGCGGAGCGTTGATGGGTATAGCGGAAGTTATTCCCGGAGTCTCGGGCGGCACGATTGCGTTTATCTCTGGAATTTACGATGAGCTGCTGAGTAGCATTGCGCGTTTTGGCCCGGCCTCGATCGGTGAGTTGTTTAGTGCGGGTCTGCCTCGATTTTGGCAGTCTCACAACCTCACGTTTTTGGTAACGCTTGCTCTGGGCATGGGTTTATCTCTGGTGACCATTGCCCGGCTCGTGAAGGCAGCGCTAGAAGCAACACCGCCACTGGTATGGGCATTTTTCTTTGGTCTCATAGTGGCGTCGGTGGTTTATCTCGGTCGCAGCTTGCGCGATTCAGCGACTGTAGATAGCACGCGCGGGTCGGGCATGGGTGGGCCAGGTTTACTGCTCATCGGCGCCGTGGGGCTCGCGCTAGGTCTGGGGTTAAGCATGCTTGCTCCGGCCACCGTAGAGGTTCAGTGGTGGATGTTGCTGGTGGGAGGTGCAATAGCGGTGACGGCGTGGATTCTGCCGGGCATCTCCGGCAGCCTCATGCTTCTGCTTATGGGGTTGTATCCTGCTGTGCTGGCAGCCGTTTCGGAGTTTGATTTAGTGCTGCTTGGTAGCCTTGTTGCGGGCTGTGTAATTGGCATGCTCGCGTTTTCCCGTTTGCTGTCCTGGCTGTTAAGTCATTATCGGGCGCCGGTACTTGCGTTACTTACCGGGGTGATGGCCGGTAGCCTGATAAAGCTCTGGCCCTGGCAGGCGGATACCGGCAGCTTGCTCCTGCCCGGACAGTACGCGGAGACGGTTGGACCCGCCTTACTCTGGCCATCGGCCGGTATGTTGCTTCTTGGCCTATTGGCGGTTGGGGTGCTCGCGCGGTTTAATCCACAACCAGATTCGTAGTCAAATTAAGACGAACCCACCGCAGCAGGATAAACGTTGGGCGCTACACAAAAAAAATTAGCAGGATCGGTTTGTGTCGTGCTTGCGTTGCTTTCAGCCTGCACAGGCGGTGGCGTGCCCCCTGTCAGTGACCGCTCGCGAGCAACCGGGTTGGCGCGCGCACCGGGTGAGTATGTGGTGGTTGCGGGGGATACCCTGTATTCCATTGCCTGGCGCCACCAACGTGACTTCCGGGCGCTTGCTACCTTAAACAAAATAGACAAGCCTTACGAAATTTTCCCAGGACAGCGATTGCGGATACGTGGTTCAGCGCAAACACCAAAGACGCCGCCCGTCGCCGGGCCTGCTAACAAGTCCGACAACAAGTCCGGCACCTCTTCCGTCAACAAGAGCGCATCGCCGCACCCGCTATCGACCACCCAGACCAAACCGCAAGCGCGGCCCCAGTCCCAGAACAAGCACGTACCCAAGCCCTCGGCAAGCACTGCTGCCGCAGTTAACCAGCCAAATGCGCAGCTCTCCCGTACCGGGCCGGTTAAGTTAGGCTGGCCGAGTGACGGCAAACGACTGCGGGATTTTGGCGATCAACCAGAAGGCGCGCAGATGCCCAGTCGCTCGATCGATTTCCTTCTGCAACCGGGTGCATCAATCCGTGCGGCTGCAGCGGGTGAGGTTGTGTACGTGGGGCGTGGGCTTGCAGGCTTTGAGCAGTTTGTGATTGTGAAACACAACGACACATGGCTCAGCGCCTATGGTTTTAATTCGGTTGCATCGGTGCGCGAAAAGCAGCGGCTTACAAAAAATGCGGTGCTCGCCAGAGTGGCGGGCGATCGATCAGGACGGTCTGCGCCGGAGCGTGCACGACAGCTTCACTTCGAGGTGCGCAAGAACGGCAAGCCGGTAAACCCTGCGAGTGTCATCAACTAGTTCCGCCGATTGCATTCGCCAGGCGTTAGCGCTCGAGTAACTCGCGCTTATTGGGCGTTTCCTTCCAGTCCTCGGCATCTGCCGGTGGGTCTTTGATCTCGGTAATGTTGGGCCAGATTTCTGAAAGCTCAGCGTTGAGCTCCATAAATTCTTGCTGGTCGTCTGGCAGTTCATCTTCAGAGAAGATGGCGTCCACGGGGCACTCTGGCTCGCAGAGCGCGCAGTCGATGCACTCATCCGGGTGGATCACCAGCATGTTGGGGCCCTCGTAAAAACAATCAACGGGGCAGACTTCAACGCAGTCGGTGTGTTTGCACTTGATGCAGCCCTCGGCTACTACGAATGTCATGGGCTGGTGCTCTCTCTGGCTTGATCAGCCGCGCATTGTACCTAGCCTTGTGGGCTGCGTTAAGCCGGTTTGCAGACTAAGCTTAGATGGGAATCGGTCATCAGTCGCCGCATAAAGTGGTTTAGCTTTCCAGAATTTCCCTTAAAAAATCAAAAGCTTGCAGCGGGGAGCTTGAATTAATATCGAATGCCTTGAGCGCCTCAAGCAACCTGAGATCTGCCTCGCTAAGCATCGGTTGTGGCGCGCTTACCGGCAAGCTGTCGCGAGACCCGAACAGATCTCCTTGATCCGGGCTGCCGTTGGCCTCATCTGCCGAGCGCTGTTCCAGTTCGGCAAGCAGTGCCTGAGCGTGCTGCAAAACGCTGCCTGGAATACCCGCGAGTCGCGCCACCTGAATACCGTAGCTCTGCGATGCTGGACCCTCTCGAACGTTGTGTAAAAACACGATCGAGCCGTTGTGTTCGGTCGCCGCCAGATGCACGTTGGCCACGCCGCTGAGCTCTTTCGCAAGCTGGGTCAGTTCGAAATAGTGCGTCGCGAACAGAGTGAAAGCCCCGGAGCCCGTGGCCAGATGCGCGGCACTCGCCCAGGCGAGTGCCAGACCATCGAAGGTGCTCGTGCCGCGACCAATCTCGTCGAGCAACACAAGGCTTGCCGGCGTTGCGTTGTGCAGTATGTTCGCCGTCTCGGTCATCTCCACCATAAATGTCGAGCGCCCGCCGGTGAGGTCGTCACTGGCGCCTATGCGGGTGAAGATTCGATCCACAGGGCCGAGCTGGGCCCTGCTCGCTGGTACAAAACACCCGGCGTAAGCCATCAATACAATGAGCGCCGTCTGCCGCATGTAGGTCGACTTACCGCCCATGTTTGGCCCAGTGATAACCAGCATGCGTCGTTCGGCGGTAAATGTGGTGTCATTGGCGATAAACGGCTCGTCGCTGATTTGTTCCACTACGATGTGGCGGCCCTCTTCAATGTTGAGGCCCGGTGTGTCGCGTAGTTCAGGGCAGCTTAAGTTAAGACTCTCCGCGCATACTGTGTAGCAGGCTAGAACGTCGAGCTGGGCAAGCGCAGTCGCGGTTAGAGCGAGTTCCTGGGCCTGCCTATTTAGAGCATCTAGCAGCTCTTCCCAGAGCTTTTTTTCGCGGGCCAGTGCGCGGCTTTTGGCGGTGAGGGCTTTGTCTTCAAAGTCTTTCAGCTCTGGTGTGATGAAGCGTTCCGCATTTTTTAGCGTTTGCCTGCGCACGTATTCTGCTGGCATCTCAGCTGTCGCTGCCTTTGAGGTTTCGATGTAATAACCGTGAACGCGGTTATAGCCTACCTTAAGCGTATTGATGCCAGTTCGTTCACGCTCCCGTTGCTCTAAGGCTTTTAGAAAGTCGCTTGCATCGGTGTTGATGCGCAATAACTCGTCGAGTTCGGCGTCGTACCCTTCGGCGATAAAACCGCCGTCACGGATAGTCGCGGGAGGTGCCTCGACGATGGCTCGGTTCAGCAGCGCTTCGAGGTCTGTTAAATCGGGCAGGTTGTCTCGTACGTCGGCAAGTAGATCCGCGGTGGTTTGAGTCAGTGCGCCATGCAACGTCGGCAGTTCAGCAAGGGCCTGACGAACCCGGGACAAATCTCTCGGGGATGCTCTTCGCAGTGCGATGCGTGTAACCGCTCGCTGCAGATCGCCCACCGCTTTGAGTGAGGATTGCAGCTCGGGCACCAGATGCGCATGCAGTAACTCGAGCACCGCCCGGTGACGAGCCTCAACCCTGGTTTTGTCCCGCAAAGGCGCGTTTAGCCAGCTCTTGAGCAAACGCGAGCCCATGGCGGTAGAACAGTGGTTGAGCGTTGCAAACAGCGTGTTGTCGAGGCTGCCGTCGAGTCGAACATCGAGTTCCAGGTTGCGCCGGGACTGGGCATCGAGTTCAAGCCATTCGCTGCTGCGGCTGCGGTGCAATTCGTTCAGGTGATCAAGTGGCTGCTGGTAGGCGCGCTGGGCATACTGCAATACGGCGCCTGCGGCTTGCAGGGCAGGGCCCAGATCTGCCACGTCGAAAGCCGCTAAATCGCGGGTACCAAAATGTTGGTTCAAGCGTCGTTCGCCGAGCTCGCGATCAAAGCTGAGTAAATCCTGTTCGCGAACGTTGTAGGGGCTTAAACCTGCGACAAGAGCTGCCCTCTCGCTGTTCTGCGAATCGGCTAATCCACTCGGTAGCAGAAGTTCATTGGGGTGTTGGCGCGCCAGATCACCCAGTAAATCCACCAGGCTTTCGTGCTCTGCAACCCAGAAACTGCCCGCGGCAATATTCATGTAGGCCACACCCCAGAGTTCGGGTTCACCTGAGTTTAGTTTGCACACGGCGGCGAGTTTGCTTTCGCCATTGGCTTCGAGCAGTGCATCTTCAGTGAGCGTGCCCGGTGTAACTATGCGCTGAACCTTGCGCTCAACGGGACCTTTGCTGGTTGCTGGATCACCAATCTGTTCGCAGATGGCCACGCTCTCGCCGCGTTGCACCAGCCGCTGCAAGTAGCCGTCCACCGCGTGGAAGGGGACTCCGCACATGGGTATAGGCGCGCCCGCCGACTGACCCCGGGCGGTCAGTGTTATATCCAGCAGCTCGGCCGCTTTTTGTGCATCTGCAAAGAACAGCTCATAGAAGTCGCCCATGCGATAAAACAGGAGACTCTCGGGGTGCTCAGCCTTGATGGTCAGATACTGACGCATCATCGGGGTGTGTGAGGTGTTCGCAGCTTTCTGCTCAGGAGGACCGGCAGCGTTAGAGTTTTTAGTGTCTGCAGTCAGCGGGGTGGCACTCGGTCAGGGTGAAGGCGTACAAGGTTACTTTAATTTGCCCGCTTTTCGCCGTTGGCCGGGGCAGAAATTTGCCCGATTTAGAAAAATCTTGCGAATTCGGCTTGTCAGACTCTACTGAATGGATATACAGTACTCGCCACTGAGAGCCAGCAACCGGAACTACCCTGGGATTCGCACCGAATCCACCCGGTTTGGCAACCAAAACTCAGGTTTCAGGAGCAACTCATGTCTGATTCTTCCGCAAATCGCGATCGCGCCTTAAGCGCAGCACTGTCACAAATTGAGCGCCAGTTTGGCAAAGGCTCAATGATGCGTTTGGGCGATAAAGAGCTCGAGCGTATCCCCTCTATTCCAACCGGCTCGCTCGGCCTCGATGTGGCGCTGGGCATAGGCGGTCTGCCGCGCGGTCGTATTGTCGAAATCTACGGGCCAGAATCTTCAGGTAAAACCACCCTTACCCTGCAAGTGATCGCTGAGGCTCAAAAAATGGGCGGCACCTGCGCCTTTATTGATGCGGAGCATGCCCTTGATCCTATTTATGCGGAGAACCTCGGCGTAAATACAGAAGACCTGCTGGTGTCCCAACCCGACACGGGCGAGCAGGCACTCGAAATCTGCGACATGGTCGTACGCTCAGGTGCCGTCGACGTTGTTGTTATCGACTCGGTAGCAGCGCTCACACCACGGGCCGAAATCGAAGGCGACATGGGTGACACCCATGTGGGTCTGCAAGCCCGGCTTATGAGCCAGGCGCTGCGCAAAATGACCGGCAACATCAAAAACTCCAACACACTGGTTATCTTTATTAACCAGATTCGCATGAAGATTGGTGTCATGTTTGGTTCTCCTGAAACCACCACTGGCGGTAACGCACTCAAGTTCTACTCTTCTGTACGGCTTGATATCCGCCGCATTGGCGCGGTGAAAGAAGGCGATGAAGTCGTGGGCAACGAGACTCGCGTTAAAGTAGTCAAGAACAAGGTGGCGCCGCCGTTCCGCCAAACTGAATTTCAAATCATGTACGGCAAGGGTATTCATCGCACTGGCGAAATCATTGAGCTGGGCGTTAAGCAAGGATTGATCGAGAAGTCGGGCGCCTGGTATTCCCACGGCGCCGACCGCATTGGTCAGGGCCGCAAGAACGCCGCAGAATTCCTTGATAGTCATCCTGATATGAAAGGTGCGATTGAAACTAATATCCGCGAGCAATTGCTGCCACTGGGTGGTGGGTCTGGTGAAGAGGGTGTAGGTGAAGGTGTAGTACAAGGTGATGCTGGGGAAACCCCTGACCTTGTAGTCCCGGAGGTTGTTGCTGCTAGCTCTTCTGCCAAGAAGACGGAGCAAACAAAAGCCGCGCCGCAGAAGAAAGCTGCAGAAAAAAAGGTGGGTTGACCCGTGTTTGCTATATCTGACTCTTTTGGTAAAGACACAGATCTGGCAAGCCTCAACCAAGTTCAGCATCCGACGAGACCGCAGGCGGGGCGTCAGCCCTTGTCTGCTACCAGTCGCCCTTCTTATGTAAGAGCTGAACCTGAGGCAGGCAAGGGTGTGTTTGGGCGTAAGCCTGATAACAAACCTGGCCACAAGCGAGAACAGTCTGAATTCCAACAGTTATTAGCCCAGGCGTTGAAGGCCCTCGCGCGTCGAGAGCACTCAACAGTTGAGCTAAAGCGAAAACTCCATGGGTACCTGGATCGGTCCTCTAACAACCATTCCTACCTTTCGTCTCATACAACTAACCAAACAACTGACCAGATCATCGAGCAGATAATAGAAGCTCTGGTTCTCGATGGTTCATTGTCTGATGAACGGTTTGCCGCGGAGTTTGTCCGCAACCGGATACAGAAGGGCTATGGACCTATTCGCATCCGCATGGACTTGCTTGAGCGAGGCATACCTGACCGGCTGGCAGAAGACGAACTTATGCGGCCAACGGCGTTTTGGCAGCAACGGGCGGCTGACGTCTGCCAGGGCAAGTTTGGTCGTATGCAAGGCCAAGACCAGGCTGCGGAGGGTCGGCATTCTCTGGCGCATGATCTGGTGCCTGATCTGGTGCGTAGCGATGTTATAGAACCCCCTAAACCGGACAGTTCAGGTGAGCATTCCGCTGAGCTCGAAGATGCTTATCCTGATTCCCCGCAAGAGCGTCGTCAGCTCATGAGAGATCGCAAAGAGGCGGCCCAGCGGCGCTGGAATCGCTGCGCGCGATTTCTCTCCCAGCGCGGGTTCCCTGCGGATCTTATCTACCGCACTCTCGACGGCCGGCTACTCGACTAGGTTTTTGTAACTCAGAAAGCCGCTGCGCTTGTTAGCGCTCGCGCAGCGCACCGCTTATACTCCCTCACTTTTTGGCCATTGGGTCCGAAGCCATTGGCGCTCGGACAAGTCCTTCCTATTAGCGAGGAGCGAGGCGAATAATGCGAGTAGCGGAATTACGCTCGGCCTATCTTGAGTACTTTCAGGCGCTGCAGCACGAGCAGGTTGCGTCAGGCTCTCTGGTGCCGCACAACGATCCGACACTGTTGTTCGTAAATGCAGGCATGGTGCCGTTTAAGGATGCGCTGCTCGGCCACGAAGACCTTGGCTATGGACGAGCCACCTCCGCACAGAAGTGTGTGAGAGCCGGCGGCAAGCATAACGATCTGGAAAACGTCGGCTACACCGACCGGCATCTCACGTTCTTTGAGATGATGGGTAACTTCTCGTTTGGCGATTACTTTAAAGAAGAAACAATTACCTGGGCCTGGCGCTTTGTCACCGAGGTGATGAAGTTGCCCGTTGAACGACTCTGCGTCACTTATCATCCCAGCGACAATGAAGCCTTTGAACTCTGGACCAAAACGATCGGCTTGCCGGCAGAGAAGGTGATTCCACTCGAAGAAAATTTTTGGGCGATGGGCGACACCGGTCCATGCGGGCCCTGCACCGAATTGTTTTACGATCATGGTCCAGAAGTAGAAGGGGGTCCCCCGGGTTCTCCCGAAGAAGACGGGGATCGCTATCTGGAATTCTGGAATCTCGTTTTTCCACAGTTTGATCGCTCCCCCGACGGGACGCTTAACCCGTTACCCAAGCCTGGTGTTGATACCGGTATGGGACTCGAACGCATGGCGGCTATTTTGCAGGGCGTACATAGCGTCTTTGAAACCGACTTGTTTCGCGGCGTTATCCAGAAGACTGCCGATTTTGCTGGCATATCTGATACAA
>CAZFIA010000032.1:0-32580 GCA_964519335.1 uncultured Pseudomonadales bacterium | reverse complement strand
CACCTACACCGTGGTGCGACGAAGAGCCAGATGAAGAAACATCGCCCGTATCAGGGTGGATGGTAAAGATGATAGAGCCTGTATTTCCCATTGTTGTAGAGTTTTTGGAAGATGGTACTGTTTGGACATTGGAAAGCGTCTCTGAAGTAGAGACGAATCTAGAATGGTTCGACAGTGAAGACCCTGAGGAGAACGCGGTTGTTCGCGATGCGAATAATCGATTGGTAAGTTTGAAAGTAAAACAATTGCAGTTGATTGAATTCAAGTACAAGAACTGTAGTTGCTAATGGATTTCTGAGTGTTGTTTGTCAAGCTCTGGGTTTACAATTTGTTCGCAAAGTGGACTACTTAAGTTTCGACCGATCACCCACAACAACTCGCGTATCGCCGTTGCGTCGCGTGTAACCCTTGGAGTCCATGAACTCGAGAACGTCGATACTCATGTTGCGACCCAACCCACACCGATCCCGAAACTCCTTAACCCTAAAGGGCGCTGTGGCTGATAGCGTTTCCGCAATTTCAGCCCAGCCTTGCACCTGCTTTGGCAGCGCGTAGCGTTTGTCTCCAATCCGCACCAGAGCCCGAGCCTTGCTGATCTGATTAAGCGCTTTTGTAAGCGTACCCAACTGCAAGTTTAGAGATTTACTGAGATCACCAACACTTGCTGGGTGGGGGGCATCAATCAACGGCGCACATTTGTCGAGTAGCGCTTGCAATGACTCGCTGAGTTCATTTCCTGTGTTTGGCAGTCGATACCGACCGCGCAAATTCTGCAGCTTGAGTTTCTGCGTTAGCTCGGTTGCCGTTGCGCGCACCAGTGACGTGGGCTGATTAAGGGCAGTGCTTAGTTCTTTCAGTGTGAGGCCCTGGGCTTCTGCCGCGCTAGATTTAGCGTTTTCGCTCACTGCCTCCAACACCTGCGATAAACAGTTCGCATAGTTCTCACGCAGAACACTTAGCTCTTGTTGGGTATCCAGCGTTTGGGCATTTGCGCCGGCAATCAATGCACTGGCTGATGCTTGGGTGAGCAAATAGGTTCTACGCCAGTCCGCAAGAGCAACCGGCCCAAGCTTTAGAAGTGCAGTGAGCGCTTGCTGTGCATCATTATTCTGATAGCACTTAAGCTTTGCCAGATGATCGGGATGACGACGGCGCGGGGGTTCTGCACCCGCAAACACAACCGCGCCGCCACCAAGCGTTGCCTGTCGGGCGTAGTCGCGCAATACAATTCGGTCCCCGTGCTTTGCTTGTAGCGGCTCATCCAGAACAAGCTCGGCCAATACGCTCTCTGCGGTTTGTTCCTTACTCGAACCTAGCAGTGCCACCCGGCCTACACGATGGCTGGTGGCGGCGTGTACATGAACGCGGCCCCAGTTCTTAACGGTGGCGCCGTTTAGTAGTCTCAGGTCGATCACCACATTTTGGCTCGGGTTGTGCGCACCCGGGTCCAACAACCAGTCCCCGCGATCAACTGCCTGATGGTCGATACCTGCAATATTGATCGCCGCACGATCTCCGCGGCGTGCTTTCTGCGCCTCTTCATTCTGTATACGCAGGCCGCGCACTCTGACGGGCATGGCCTCTATTCCGATAGCCAGATTATCGCCCACATTCACCTCGCCGCCGTGCACGGTGCCTGTTACTACACAACCTGCGCCCGAGAGAGTGAAGCTTCTATCTACTGCCAGCCGAAAGGGCTCGATGGTTTCGCTGTTAGCCTGGTTGTTTTGCTCGGCCGCGGCGTGTAAGTGCTTTCTTAGGTTATCGAGAGTGTCCGGATTGATTGCAGAGCAAGGGAAAACGGGTGCAGCTTCCAGAAACGTGTTCTCGGTTAAGGCTTCCAGCTCCGCTTCGACATCGAGTAACCGATTCTCATCAACAAGGTCAGTCTTGGTGAGTGCAATACAGCCGCGGGTAAGCGCTAGCGTCCGCAATATATCCAGATGCTCACGAGTCTGCGGCATCACTCCATCATCAGCAGCAACCACCAGTAGAGCAAACTGTTGGTTGGCAACCCCTGCAACCATGTTGTGAATAAAGCGATGG
The DNA here is from genome assembly GCA_964519335.1 of uncultured Pseudomonadales bacterium. Lineage (GTDB taxonomy): Bacteria > Pseudomonadota > Gammaproteobacteria > Pseudomonadales > Azotimanducaceae > JALZVT01. The sequence goes on along the minus strand of CAZFIA010000032.1, from coordinate 30,534 downwards.
TGACCGGGTACATCTACAAAACCCAGCCGTTGCTCGCCGCTGTTGGTATAGGCGAAACCCAGATCCAGAGTCAGTCCGCGGCGCTTTTCTTCGGCTAGCCGGTCGGTTTTAGTGCCGGTAAGCGCGTGCACCAGTGCCGACTTGCCGTGATCGACGTGACCCGCGAGCGTAACAATCATGTCGTAAGCGTAGACAGGGTAGCGAGCAGCGCATCCCAGTCATCGACGCTGCGCGTATCCAACAGCAGCTCACCACCTTGCACGCGGCCGACAACCGGTGGTCGTAAATCGCGAAGCTGAGTGTGGGTTGAGCGTATCATCTGATCGGAGTCGTGGTTAAGCCTTACCGCAACACTTGGTATTTGTTTGTCGGGCAGGGCGCCGCTACCGATCTGACAGGTGCTCTCGATCACTGAAACATCAAGCTCAGGAAAGAGGCTGCTAAGCGCAGTTGCCACGCGCTCGCCATTGGCGCGCAGTTCTTCTATTGAGCGAGTCATGTTGCCCAATAAAGGTAGTGTTTTTGTTAGTGATTCTGGTTGTTCGTAAAGTTTCAGCGTTTCGGAAAGTGCTACCAGCGTCAGCTTGTCGCAACGTAACGCACGCTTCATCGGATTTTGATTGATCGCGTCAATGTACTCCTTGCGACCAACAATGAGTCCAGCTTGCGCACCACCCAGCAGCTTATCCCCAGAAAAGGTCACCAGATCCGCACCTTGCTTCAACGCCTCCTGAGGCATCGGTTCGTGCGGCAATCCGTGGCTTGCTAAATCAATCAACGTGCCACTACCAAGATCCACGCAAAACGGAATACCGTGCTCCCGTCCGAGCTCCGCAAGTTCCTTGTTGCTGGTGTCTTCGGTAAACCCTTCAACATAAAAGTTGGAGGGATGCACTTTCATAAGCATCCCTGTATTGGCATTAATTGCCGACGCAAAATCACCAATACGCGTTCGATTAGTCGTACCCACTTCCTTTAGCGTGCAATTGGCGCGCTCCATAAGCTCAGGCAATCGAAAGCTGCCACCAATCTCAATCAACTCCCCGCGAGACACCGGCACTTCTTTTTGCAACGCAAACGTATTGAGCACAATCATCACCGCAGCGGCGTTGTTGTTCACCACCGTTGCGGCCTCGGCACCCGTAAGTGCCGCCAGCCGTTCGGTGACTGGTTTGTCGCGGCTACCTCGGCGTCCCGTAGCCAGATCGAATTCAAGCGAAAGGTTGCCACGCGCAGCTGCCGCCATCGCTGCCAGCACGCTATCTGCAAGTGGTGCGCGTCCAAGGTTGGTATGAATGAGAGTGCCCGTCATGTTGAACACCGGCGTGTAGTCCGCAGTTTTTGCCGCGGGCTCAAGATGCGCCGCATAACCCGCAGCCTGATCGGCCCACAACGGCGCACCACCCTGGCTGCGCCATTCGGTTTGCATGTCGCGCAGCCGGGCTTTGGTGCCGGCGGTACCCAGACGGGTAAGCACCTGGGCCAATTCGGGGGCTCGCAACAGCGTGTCTATGGCAGGTAATTGGCGTAATGGCAGCATAGAATCAGTGTACTTCTTACTCTGAGAGCCCCAGATGGCTGGTTTTCGTCACGAAATTTGAAAAAATATCGAATTAATCGTTGATATCGATATTAACGATGTGATTAACTCTCTCCATCGACGGCAAACAACCAATCGAATCGCTCAACGGAGCGGATAACAAACTACATTCTTATGGCTGATTCTGACACCAACGACAATTCTCTGCTCACGCCAACTCAGGTAGCGAATGCGCTGCAGGTGGCACCGGTAACGGTGCGCCAGTGGGCCCAGAAGGGGCTTTTAGATGCGCAAGTTACCGCGGGCGGTCATCGTCGTTTTGAGCGTGATGTGGTTGTTGCCTTTGCCCGGTCTCGCGGCATGCGCCTGGGCGGGGAGCTGCTGAAGAGCTCCGCTAACCGCGTACTGGTGGTTGATGACGATCGGCAGTTCAACCAGTTTCTGTGTGATCTACTGCATACCGAACAACCCCAGCTCAATATAGAAACAGCCTTTGATGGCTTTGATGCGGGCCGAATGGTGGCTAAGCACAATCCCTCAACCGTACTGCTCGATTTAATGATGCCTGGGCTTGATGGCGTAGAAGTGTGTCGCCGAATCAAAGCGGATGCCGACACCCGAAGCATTCGTATTGTGGCGATGACAGGGCATCACAGCGATGCGTTAGAAACCCGAATTTTGGCGGTGGGCGCCGAGTGCCTGCTGCAAAAACCCTTTGGTATTGACGAACTCTTTATCGCTTGCGGTTGGCGCGAGCCTTTAACTTAGTCGAAGAGCACGAAGTAATGACAACAAGATACGTAACGGAGCACGTACCCATGTTTGTAGAACGCACTGAGATGGAATCAGTTACTCAAACCGATGACCTGCACGCACAGAACGCGCTGGATGCGCCTGATGTGCCCAATGGGTCTAGTTCGCGAAAGCCACCTAAAAGGGCAGTCAAACATAAGCGTCGCAGTATGCCTGTCACCACCCGGGGTCTGGGCGATGCAACAGAGATGTATTTGGCCGAGATTGGCGCCTCCGAACTCTTAGACGCTGAAAGTGAAGCGGCTCTAGCGCGAGAGGTGCAAGCGGGTGACGCTGCTGCGCGGTTGCGCATGATCGAATGTAACTTACGGCTTGTCGTTAAGATTGCGCGTCGCTACCTAAATAGAGGCCTGCCGCTTATTGACCTGATAGAAGAGGGTAACCTCGGGCTGATTCGCGCGGTTGAGAAATTTGATCCCGAGAAGGGCTTTCGCTTTTCTACTTATGCCACCTGGTGGATTCGTCAGGCGGTTGAGCGCGGGCTCATGAATCAAGCTAAAACGATTCGGTTGCCGATTCACATTGCCAAAGAACTCAACGGGTATCTGCGCGCGCAACGTGAGCTCGCGCAAAAACTCGACAGAGACCCTACGCCCGAAGACATCGCCACGCTCCTTGAGAAGCCGGTCGAGAAAGTACGTTCGTTGCTTGAACTTTCGGAGCAGATCGCCTGCACGGAAATCTCGGTCATTGATGCAGATCGACCGGCGTGGGACACCTTTGAGGACAGCAATTCAAGTGATCCCTGGGAGGCGCTACAAAACGGCCAGCTCAAATCGCGCCTCGATGATTGGCTCGATTCGCTGCCAGCCAAGTCGCTCGATGTGGTGTTGCGCCGGTTTGGCTTGCGGGGCCACGACATCGCCACCCTCGAAGAGGTGGGGCGAGAGATTGGCGTTACTCGCGAGCGGGTTCGGCAAATTCAGGTTGAGGCGCTCAGTTCCATGCGCGCATTGATGGAAGAAGAAGGCTTCGACTACGCCGCGGTGCTTGGAGCCCAGTAGCAAAAAGACGATACTTGGGGCACTACCTAATGAGTAAACTGTCCCCATGGTTGTTGCTGCAAAATCGCCCGTTAATACCGATAACCCCAATAGTTTGGCCAACAAAAACGTTGCCTTTGTAGGCCTCGGGGTCATGGGGTTTCCCATGGCGCGCCATCTATTGGATGCCGGCTGCTCGGTGAGTGTCTATAACCGTACCGCTACCAAAAGTGAGTCCTTTGTTGCCGAGCATGGGGGAGAGAAAGCCAATACCCCCCGCGAGGCTGCTGAAGGCAGTGACGTTGTGTTCATGTGTGTTGGCAACGACGATGACGTGCGCTCGGTGTGCTACGGCGATAGCGGTGTTTTTGCAGGGCTTGCTGCTGGTGCGTTGGTTATAGACCACACCACCGCATCAGCAGGTCTTGCGCGCGAGCTTGCTGATGCGGCCAACGACAAAGGTTGCGGCTTTCTCGATGCGCCGGTGTCCGGCGGTCAGGCCGGTGCTGAGAATGGAATACTCACGGTGATGGTTGGCGGTGAGCAGAAACACTACGACCGCGCGGTGCCGTTTTTTGATGTGTTTGCGCGTGCTCATCGCTTGTTGGGTGACGTGGGTTCCGGGCAGCTCACCAAGTGTGTGAATCAAATGTGTATTGCTGGCGTGCTACAGGGGCTTGCTGAGGGCCTTAACTTTGGTCGTGCTGTTGGGCTCGACCTTGAGGCGGTGGTTGATGTTATTAGCAAGGGTGCGGCGCAATCCTGGCAGATGGAAAATCGCCACAAAACCATGGCCGCCGGCGAATTTGAATTTGGTTTTGCGGTCGACTGGATGCGTAAGGATCTGGATATCGCGCTCACTGAAGGCCGAAAGGTTGGTGTGCCGCTGCCGTTAACGGCGCTGGTTGATCAGTTTTATGCTGAGGTGCAGGGCCAGGGCGGTGGCCGCTGGGACACATCAAGTTTGCTTGCACGCCTTAGCCAAAAGGCTTAGCGCCGCCGCCGCAAACGCCCACATATTTTGCTCACGGTTGTTATGGCCGGTGGTGACACTGGTTGTGAGTGTTATGGGCCCCGTAACGGCAATCACTGACGAGCCCGCCGCTATTTCGGGGTCGGATTTGTCGTAGCGCACGCCGGTGGGGCCGGCGATGCCCAGTTCGGCCACACCCCATGTGGCGTCAAGTTGTTCCTTAGCTTTGCGAGCGAAGGGCAGCACCATCTCTTCGGTCATTGGCTTAAGCCCCGCAACGTCGTCGCGGTTGATACCCAGAATATGGCGCCGCGATGGCAAGGTGTAGATCACTGAGCCACCCAGGTAATAGGCAGAGGCTCGGGGTACCGCGAGTAAGGCGGCGCTAATGAGGCCACCCGTTGAGGATTCGGCAACCGCCACGGTTTGTGTGGCCTTCTTTAACTGCTCCGCAGCTTCACTTGCAAGTACCTCAAGCGAGTGCGTGCTTGAAGCGGTCATCTTACGATTCGCGCGCCTAGCGCTGGGCCATTGGTGTGTAGTCGCGTTGCGCGGGGCCGCGATACAGCTGCCGTGGTCGACCGATGCGGTAGGGGCCAGAGATCATTTCTTTCCACTGGGAAATCCAGCCGGGGGTGCGGCCGGTGGCAAAGATAACGGTGAACAGTTCTTCGGGAATGCCGATGGCTTTCAGGATGATGCCGGAATAGAAGTCGACGTTTGGATACAGGCGTCGCTCTACAAAATACTCGTCTTCGAGTGCAATTTTTTCAAGCCGTTGTGCCATACGTAGGGTTGCGTTGTCTTCTACGCCAAGTTCTGCGAGTACTTCGTGGCAGGTTTCCTGCATCACCTTGGCGCGCGGATCGTAGTTCTTGTATACGCGGTGGCCAAAGCCCATGAGCCGGAACGGATCGTCTTTATCCTTGGCTTTTTTCACGTATTCATCAATGCGAGATTCGTCGCCGATTTCGGCGAGCATGGTGAGTACGGCTTCGTTTGCGCCGCCGTGCGAGGGGCCCCAAAGTGCGGCTATGCCTGCAGCAATACAGGCAAACGGGTTGGCGCCGGTGGAGCCTGCTAAGCGTACTGTCGAGGTGGATGCGTTTTGCTCGTGATCAGCGTGTAGCAGAAAAATGCGGTCCATCGCCTTGGCGATGATGGGGTTGGGTTCGTAGTCTTCACAGGGTGTGCCAAACATCATGTAGAGGAAGTTGGCCGCGTAGTCGAGATCGTTGCGCGGGTACATAAAGGGCTGACCCATGGAGTACTTATGGCTCATGGCGGCAAGCGTTGGCATCTTCGCGATCAACCGATGCGCGGTGACCTCACGGGAGTTCTGATCGTCGATGTCGAGCGAGTCGTGATAGAAGGCAGACAGTGCGCCAACCACGCCACACATGATGGCCATTGGGTGGGCGTCACGGCGAAAACCGCGGAAGAAGTGGGCGAGCTGTTCGTTCACCATGGTGTGGTGGGTGATCGACTTGTTAAAGGCCTTCGATTGCGCCGCGTCTGGCAATTCGCCGTTGAGCAGCAGGTAGCACAGCTCGAGATAGTTTGACTGCTCGGCAAGCTGTTCAATCGGGTAACCGCCGTGCAACAGCACCCCGTTGTCGCCGTCGATGTAGGTCAGGTCCGAATCACAGGCCGCTGTAGAGACAAAACCTGGGTCATAGGTGAACATGCCCTGGCCAACCAGTTTGCTGACGTCAATAACGTCGGGCCCTACGGTGCCGCTGTAGATCGGCAGTTCGATGGCGTCAGCGATGCCTGGCACGCTTAATTTGGCCGCGGCTGTGGATTTATCCGTCAAGACGTTTCCCCTCTAAGTTCTTGATGTTGTTTTGCTTTCAGTGGGTCTCAAGTGCTGGCGGCGGAGCTTTTTGATGATCTCTTTGCGCGGTGCCTGAGCGGTGTTTCTGAAGGCTAGTGTCCCAGCCGAGAAGCATACCCCAGAATAGCGGGCGGCGGCAGAGCAGGGAGGCTCGGGTCGCGCGCCGGACGTTGCACATGCAACAGGCTGCAAGCGCCGCCGGGTGGGGCTTGTGGTTGATTTAAGCGTTGTGATGTCTATGTTAGTTGCGCGAACCTTGCTCTAGAATCTAGGGCTCCCGACGCGATGGAAGCGAGCGCAATGAGCACTCAACCTGGAGCGAGACGCTCGGCCGAGCGGCCGATCAATCTCGATCTCACAAAGTTCACTTTACCTTTTGCAGCCCTTGCCTCAATCACACACCGAATCTCCGGCGTGATTTTGTTTGTGGCCCTTGCGTTTGTCCTGTCCTGGTTTGATGAAGCCACGTCATCGCCAGAGGGATTTGCGGCCGTTGCAGAGTCGGGCGGGGTCAAATTCCTGCTCTGGCTTATCTTGTGCGCGCTGTCTTATCACTTCTTTGCAGGCATCAAACACCTGCTGCTCGATTTTCACATTGGCGACACCGTCGAGTCCGGGGAGCGGGCCGCCAAGATCGCGGTGGGAAGTGCCGCGGTTGTCGCGCTACTGCTGGGGATTTGGATATGGTAACTAGTGTCACAAGCTTCGGCAGAAGCGGCCTCTCCGATTTTGTAATGCAGCGCGTGTCCGCTGTGATACTCGGGCTCTACACGCTTTGTGTGGTCGGCTACTTTTTAACGGCAGACGTTTTAACTCACGAAACGGTCACCACGTTTTTTGGCGGCAGTTTAATGCAGCTTTTCAGCACGATGGCCGTGCTTGCCACCGTGGCACACGCCTGGATTGGCATGTGGACCATCGGTACCGATTACATCCGGCCGCACTACTTTGGTGGTATAGCAACCACAGCCAGGTTTGTGTACCAGGCCATTTGCATACTGGCCCTGTTTATCTACGCCGTTTGGGCGTTGCAAATCTTCTGGAGACTGTAGGTCATGGCTCAAATCAGAACGATGGAGTTTGACGGTGTGATTGTTGGCGGCGGCGGGGCCGGCCTGCGTGCCTCGCTACAATTAGCACAGAGCGGTTTGAAAACTGCTGTGCTGTCGAAGGTTTTTCCAACGCGTTCGCACACCGTTTCTGCTCAGGGTGGAATCACCTGCGCTATCGCCAGTGACGACCCAGACGATGATTGGCGCTGGCACATGTATGACACCGTAAAAGGGTCAGACTACATTGGTGATCAAGAAGCTATTGAGTACATGTGTTCGGTTGGTCCCCAGGCTATTTTCGAGCTTGAGCACATGGGCTTGCCGTTTTCGCGAACCGAAACCGGGCGCATCTATCAGCGACCGTTTGGCGGCCAGTCAAAAGACTTCGGCAAAGGCGGTCAGGCGGCACGCACTTGTGCGGCGGCAGACCGTACCGGCCATGCGTTGTTGCACACGCTGTATCAGGCCAATGTCAAAGCCAACACCGTTTTTCTAAGTGAGTGGTTTGCGGTAGATATCGTCAAGAATCAGGATGGCGTTGTCGTTGGCGTTGTTGCCATCGAGATGGAAACCGGCGAAGTGGTATACATCAAGTCCAAAGCCACGGTGTTTGCAACCGGCGGCGCTGGGCGGATTTATGCCAGTACCACCAACGCCTTGATGAACACGGGCGATGGCATTGGCATGGGGCTTCGTGCTGGTGTGCCCGTACAAGACATCGAGATGTGGCAGTTTCATCCCACCGGTATTCATGGTGCGGGCACGCTCGTTACCGAAGGCTGTCGCGGTGAAGGCGGCTATCTTATTAATAAGGATGGTGAGCGTTTTATGGAGCGCTACGCGCCAACCGCCAAAGACCTTGCGGGTCGCGATGTGGTGGCTCGCTCCATGGTTATCGAAATCATGGAGGGTCGTGGCTGCGGCCCCGAAGGCGATCACGTCAAACTCAAGCTCGATCATCTGGGCGAAGAGGTATTGAACAAGCGACTGCCTGGCATTCTCGAACTCTCACGCACCTTTGCTCATGTCGATCCTGTGAAAGAACCTATTCCTGTGGTTCCAACCTGTCACTACATGATGGGTGGAATCGCCACCCGCGTGAGCGGTCAGGCGATTGGCCAGGACAAGAAGGGCAAAGATGTTGAGATCGAAGGTCTTTACGCGGCCGGTGAAGTCGCCTGCGTATCCGTTCACGGTGCGAACCGACTGGGTGGGAACTCGCTACTTGATCTGGTGGTGTTTGGCCGCGCAGCCGGACTGCATATCGAAGAGGTCATGCGTCAGGGCGTTTCGCATCGTGACGCCAGCGAATCAGATATCGAATCTGCCATGGGCCGCCTTGCGCGTTGGGATGAGTCAACCGAGGGTGAGTCGGTTGCCTCTTTGAAGAAAGAGCTGCAGAACGTCATGCAAATCAGCTTTGGCGTGTTCCGTACCGAAGAGCATATGCAAACCGGTGTGAAACAACTCGCCGATTTGCGCGAACGCATTGGCAAGGCACACCTTCAAGATAAATCCAGCGCCTTCAACACCGGTAGGCTCGAAGCGCTAGAGCTTGATAACTTGCTTGAAGTAGCTGAGGCCACGGCAATCACCGCGGAATATCGCAAAGAAAGTCGTGGGGCCCATGCTCGCGATGATTACCAGACGCGCGACGATGAAAACTGGCTGTGCCATTCGATGTATCACCCCGAGAAAAGTAAAGTGACTAAGCGTGACGTTAATTTTGAGCCTCAGACGGTCCCCACCTTTGAGCCAATGGAACGCAAGTACTAGCGCTAAGAGGATTTTGCCATGCAGGTAAGTGTTTACCGCTATAACCCAGATACCGACGAATCACCCAAAATGCGGGATATGACCGTCGAGCTGCCCGAAGGTAAAGACCTGATGGTGCTCGATGTGCTGGAGCTGCTGAAGACGCAGGATGAGAGCCTCACCTACCGGCGTTCGTGCCGCGAAGGCGTGTGTGGTTCTGATGGCGTGAACATGAATGGCAAGAATGGTCTTGCGTGTATTACACCCGTGTCCGAGGTTGCCAAAAACAACAAGCTCATTATTCGGCCGTTGCCGGGCCTGCCTGTGATTCGAGATCTCATTGTCGACATGTCGCAGTTTTACGCGCAGTACGAAAAGGTCACCCCGTTTTTGATCAACGACAAGCCGCCCCCGTCTCAGGAGCGCCTGCAAACCCAGGAAGAACGGGCCGAACTCGATGGGCTCTATGAGTGCATTCTGTGTGCCTGCTGTTCAACCTCTTGCCCTTCCTTTTGGTGGAACCCAGACAAATTTATTGGTCCTGCGGGCCTGCTGCAGGCCTATCGCTTTCTGGCAGACAGCCGGGATACCGCTAAAGAGGAGCGGCTTGCGAATCTAGATGACCCGTTTAGCGTATTCCGCTGCCGCGGCATCATGAACTGCGTGAGCGTTTGCCCGAAAGGGCTCAACCCCACCCGGGCGATTGGCAAGATTCGGACCATGCTGCTGCAGGCGGGCACCTAGCAGGCTGCTATGGCCTGTTTAGACTAGTTTCGGCCAGTGCTAGGGCTTGCTAAAATCCCGTAAAACGCCCGCCCACCGGACACCGCCTCATGGCCCAAAATTTTCACGATCGTATGCAGGCCAGTTCGCATCTGGCCGGTACCAACGTGGCCTATATAGAAGAGCTCTTTGAAGAGTTTCTGATTGATCCCAATCGGGTGAGTTCGCAGTGGCGCGAGTACTTCAACAAGCTGCCGCTCGTTGAGGGCGGGGCGAATGGCGCGCAGACCGGGGATGTCTCCCACCGCACCGTGGTTGATCATTTTGAGCGGCTGGGGCGCAATCGGCTGAAAGCCCGGCCTGAGAAAGTGTCTACCTCCGTTTCGAGCGTTCACGAGCGCAAGCAGATCGCGGTGAGTGAGCTTGTTACCGCCTATCGCCAGCGCGGCCACAAGCGCGCCCATCTCGATCCGCTGGGCATGGCCGAACGTGAAGACATGCCTATTCTGGACCTCGGCTTTCACAACCTCGATCAGGCAGATCTGGCCACGCCGTTTCAAACCGATGCGTTTTTCTTTACCGAGCCCACGGCGCCCTTGTCGGCCATCATCGACGCACTGGAAACGACCTACTGTTCAACCATTGGTTCTGAGTACACTCACATCGTTGATGCCACCGAGCAGATGTGGGTAAAACAGCGGCTCGAGAGTGTGCGCGCGCACCCCGAATACAGCGCAGACGAGAAGAAACACATACTTGAGCGGCTCACCGCGGCGGAAGGGCTCGAGAAGTACTTGCACAATCGCTACCCAGGCACCAAACGTTTTGGTCTTGAGGGTGCTGAGAGTCTGATTCCCATGTTGCACGAAGCGCTGCAACGCACGGGCTCCCACGGTGTGGTTGAGACGGTTATTGGCATGGCTCACCGGGGGCGGCTTAATGTTCTGGTGAACATCCTTGGAAAAGATCCTGCGGAACTTTTTGATGAGTTCGACGGCAAGCTGCCAGAAGATCTTGATGGCAGCGGCGATGTTAAATACCACCAGGGTTTCTCTTCGAACGTAATGACGCCCGGTGGCGAGATGCATTTGGCGCTTGCGTTTAATCCATCACACCTTGAGATTGCCAATCCGGTTGTAGAGGGGTCGGTGCGGGCGCGTCAGGATCGACGCCACGATGACGACGGCGACCTGGTGGTGCCTATTCTGTTGCACGGCGATGCCGCTTTTGCGGGGCAAGGCGTGGTAATGGAAACTTTTCAGATGTCACAAACCCGTGGGTTTTACACCGGCGGCACCATTCACGTGATTGTGAATAATCAGATTGGCTTTACCACCCACAAGCGCATCGATGCGCGCTCTACTGAGTATTGCACCGAAGTCGCCAAGATGGTTCAGGCGCCTATCTTCCACGTTAACGGCGACGATCCAGAGGCCGTGGTGTTTGTTACCCAGCTTGCGGTTGATTACCGCATGCAGTTCAAGAAAGACGTGGTGATTGATCTTGTCTGTTATCGCCGCCGTGGTCACAACGAGGCAGAAGAACCGGCTAAAACCCAGCCGCTCATGTATGAGCGCATTCGCAAGCTACCCACGACGCGCGCTCAGTACGCCAAAAAGCTGCTGGCCCAAGGCGTAATCACCGAGGCCGAAGACCAAACCTTTGTCGACAATTACCGCAAGGTGTTGGACGACGGTGGTACCGCAGCACTGTCGTTGGTGCACGAACCCAACACGGAGCTGTTTGTTGATTGGACGCCGTATCTCGATGCTGAACTCGACAACGTCACAGATACAACCTTTGACGGTAACCGTTTTAGCGAATTGTCGGCGCAACTAGCCGAAACGCCAGATGGCTTTGTATTGCATCGGCAGGTTAAGCGCATTATTTCGGATCGCCAGAAGATGGCCGCGGGTGCCATGCCCATCAACTGGGGTTATGCAGAAGTTATGGCGTACGCCACTCTGATCGACCAGGGGCTCGAGGTTCGATTAACGGGGCAAGATGTTGGTGTGGGTACTTTTTCACACCGCCATGCCTGTTTTCATAACCAGCGCGATGGTCGGCGCTACATAGGGCTCAATCGCCTGCGCGATGACGTGAAGTTTGATATTTACGACTCGCTTCTAAGCGAAGAAGCGGTGCTTGCGTTCGAGTACGGTTACTCAACCACAGCGCCAGCAGCACTTGTGGTTTGGGAAGCTCAGTTTGGTGATTTTGCCAACGGCGCTCAGGTGGTTATCGATCAGTTTATTTCGAGTGGCGAAATTAAATGGGAACGGCTGTGTGGCTTAACCATGTTGTTGCCGCACGGCTATGAGGGCGCCGGTCCTGAACATTCCTCGGCACGACTCGAGCGTTATTTGCAGCTTTGCGCCGAACACAACATGCAGGTGTGTATTCCCTCAACGCCGGCGCAGATATTTCACTTGCTGCGTCGACAGGCGGTGCGCAAGGCGCGCAAGCCACTAATCGCGCTCACTCCCAAGAGCCTTCTGCGGCACAAGCTTGCGGTCTCTAGCCTCGAAGACTTAACCGAAGGGCGATTCCACAACGTGCTGCCGGAAACCGATGCTATTGATCCGGCCAAAACGCGCCGACTGGTTTTGTGTTCGGGCAAGGTGTACTACGACCTGCTTGAAGCCCGTCGTGAACAGGGTATTGATGATGTGGCCATTGTGCGGCTCGAACAGCTCTACCCGTTTCCTGCGGATGGGCTTGCGCGAATTATTGCGCCTTACACCCAGCTCAAAGACGTGGTTTGGTGTCAGGAAGAACCGATGAATCAGGGCGCCTGGTACGCCAGTCAACATCATATGCGGCGCGTGGTGATTGATCACAACAAAGACCTCTATCTGGCTTATGCCGGCCGCGATGCCTTTGCCGCACCCGCCGGCGGCTATTCCAAGTTACACGTAGAACAGCAACAAAAATTAGTTCAAGACGCCCTCACGGAGCACAGCGAACGATGAGTATTGAGATCAAGGCGCCGACATTTCCGGAGTCGATCAGTGAAGGCACAGTAGCGCAATGGCACAAGCAGCCCGGAGAGGCCTGTGAGCGCGACGAGCTGCTGGTAGATATTGAAACCGACAAGGTGGTGCTTGAGATCGTGGCCCCGCAAGCCGGCGCGTTAACGGCCATTGTTAAAGCAGAAGGCGATACGGTCGAGAGCGAAGAAGTGATTGCCCAGTTTGAGGCGGGTGCAGGCAGTACTGCGAGCCCGGCAGCCGCTTCTTCATCTACTGCCTCTGCTGCGTCAGAAGGCGCTGCCGATGATGGCGGAGAGCCCATGGGTGTATCACCGTCGGCTCGCAAGCTCGCCGATGAAGCCTCTATCGATCTCGACACTGTTAAAGGGTCGGGTCGTGATGGGCGGATTACCAAGGCCGATGTTGCTGCGGCAATAGACGCCAAGAACTCCAGTGCTGCAACCGCGGCGGCAACGGCGGCCCAGGTCGATGATCAATTGGCCAATCCGGCGCCAGCACCAGGCGAGCGCGTAGAACGCCGAGTCACCATGACCCGGCTGCGTGCGCGAATCGCCGAGCGATTGGTAGAAGCCCAGCAAAACGCGGCTATGCTCACCACCTTTAACGAAGTGGATATGTCTGCAGTAATCGCATTGCGCAAGCAGCATCAAGAGCGCTTTCAGGCCAGGCACAACGGCACCAAACTTGGCTTTATGAGCTTCTTCGTGCGGGCCTGCGTCGAAGCGCTGAAGCGCTTCCCTTCGGTGAACGCCTCTATCGACGGCAACGACGTTGTGTATCACGGGTTCTACGACATTGGCGTTGCCGTATCGACCGAGCGGGGCCTTGTTGTGCCGGTTATTCGTGACAGCGATGCGCTGGGCATGGCGCAGATCGAAGATCAGATCAGCGCTTACGGGCGCAAGGCGCGCGATGGCAAGCTCACGCTTGAAGACATGTCCGGGGGTACGTTTACCATTTCTAACGGCGGTATATTTGGCTCGATGATGTCGACGCCTATTCTCAATCCGCCGCAGACCGGCGTGTTGGGCATGCATAACATTACCCAGCGCGCGGTAGTAATAGATGGTGAGATCGTCGCGCGGCCCATGATGTATCTGGCGCTGTCATACGACCACCGATTAATAGATGGTCGCGAGGCTGTGCAATTTTTGGTGACGATCAAGCAGCTCATCGAAGATCCCGCACTGATCTTGCTCGAAATCTAACGCGTGAGCGCCATACACCACATTTTTGAATCAACCGCTGAACCAAACTAGGACACTAATCCATGAGCGACAACTACGACGTTATTGTGATCGGCGCAGGCCCCGCGGGATACGCGGCTGCTATTCGCTGTGCACAGCTTGGACTGTCAACGGCCTGCATTGATAAAGAGATAGGCAAAGACGGTAATCCAACCCTCGGCGGCACCTGTTTGAACTGGGGCTGCATCCCATCCAAGGCGTTGCTCGACGCATCCCACAAGTACATGGAAGCCGAACAGCACTTTGATGAGCTAGGCATTAAAACTGGCAAGCTGTCGATTGATGTGCCAAAAATGATTGCGCGCAAAGACGAAGTCGTAAAAGGCCTAACTGGTGGCATTGCCGGATTGTTTAAGGGCAATAACGTGACGCAGCTGTCGGGTCAGGGCAAGTTGCTGGCGGGGCGCAAGGTTCAGTTCACCGACCATAAAGGTGCGACGAAAGAACTAAGTGCCGAGAACGTCATTCTTGCTCCTGGGTCTGTGCCTGTAGAAATTCCTCCAGCACCACTGTCGGGTGACAAGGTGGTTGATTCTACGGGCGCGTTAGACTTTGACTCGGTGCCTAAAACTCTTGGGGTTATTGGTGCCGGGGTTATTGGTTTAGAACTAGGGAGCGTTTGGGCGCGGCTAGGCTCAAAGGTAGTGGTGCTTGAAGCGCTCGAAGACTTTTTGCCGATGGCCGACAAGCGCATCGCGCGCGATGCCAAGAAAGTTCTGGAAAAGCAGGGCTTGGATATTCGTTTGGGTACGCGCGTAACCGGGGCTAAAGCAACGGCGTCTGGGGTAGACGTTACCTACCAAGATAAGGAAGGCGAACAGGCGATCCAAGTCGACCGATTGATTGTAGCCGTGGGGCGCAGGCCCTACACCGAGGGGTTACTTGCTCCTGACTGCGGCGTAAATCTGGATGAGCGCGGGTTCTTGTTTGTGAATGAGCTCTGCGAGACCGATGCACCCAAGGTGTTTGCCGTGGGCGATGTGGTTCGCGGGCCGATGCTTGCGCACAAAGGATCTGAAGAAGGGGTGATGGTTGCTGAACGCATTGCGGGCCACAAGCCGCTGGTGAACTACGATTGCATTCCTAATGTTATCTATACCCATCCTGAGATTGCCTGGGTGGGCAAAACTGAGGAACAACTAAAAGCAGATGGCGAAGACTTTAATGTCGGCTCCTTTCCCTTTGCGGCCAGCGGCCGGGCGCTTGCTGCGAACGACACCACAGGCATGGTAAAGGTTATCGCTGATGCTAAAACAGATCGTTTGCTCGGCATGCACGTGTTTGGGCCACAGGCCTCAGAAATGATCGCGCAGGCGGTCATCGGTATGGAGTTTGATGCAAGCGCTGAAGATATTGGCCTTACGATGTTTGCACATCCCACCTTGAGTGAGGCTGTGCGCGAGGCAGCACTCGGTGTGTCAGGCAGCGCGATTCATACCATCAACCGCAAGAAAAAGTAAAAGAACTAGAAGAATTAGCAGGCGCACAACCGTACGCCCAAGAACAGTAATTAACACTAACGTGAGAGGAATCTAAGTGAACTTGCACGAATATCAGTCCAAGCAGCTATTTAAGCAGTACGGACTGCCGGTCTCTGAAGGCATAGCCTGCGATACCGCAGACGAAGCAGTGGCGGCAATGGAACAGATTGGCGGCGACCGCTGGGTGATTAAGGCCCAGGTGCACGCCGGCGGACGGGGCAAGGCCGGTGGCGTAAAGCTGGTCGATAGCGAGGCTGAGGTGCGTGAGTTTGCCGATCAGTGGATTGGCAAAAACATGGTGACCTACCAGACCGACGCCGACGGCCAACCGGTAAGCAAGATATACGTAGAAACCTGCACCGACATCGCCAATGAGCTGTACTTAGGTGCCGTTATTGATCGCGCTACCCGTCGCGTGGTGTTTATGGCATCCACCGAAGGCGGTGTAGAGATTGAGAAGGTGGCCGAAGAAACTCCAGAGAAAATCTTGCGGGCGGTTATTGATCCTGCCGTGGGTGCACAACCCTTTCAGGGCCGGGAGCTTGCCTATGCGCTGGGTCTCAACAAAACCCAGGTTAAGCAGTTCACCTCAATATTCCTAAATCTGTCGAAGCTGTTTCACGAGCTAGATTGCGCGCTGATGGAAATTAATCCGTTAGTGATTACTGATGCTGGCGACATTCACTGTCTGGATGCAAAGATTGGTATCGACGGTAACGCCCTGTATCGCCAACCTGCGCTCGCCGCAATGAACGATCCAACCCAGGAAGACGAGCGCGAAGCACAGGCTGCAAAGTTCAACCTTAACTATGTTGCACTCGATGGCAATATTGGCTGCATGGTCAACGGGGCCGGTCTTGCGATGGGCACCATGGATTTAGTGAAAACACACGGCGGTAACCCGGCCAACTTCCTCGATGTGGGTGGTGGTGCCACCAAAGAGGCGGTAACTGAAGCCTTCAAGATCATTCTCTCAGACGACGCTGTGCAGGCGGTGTTGATCAACATTTTCGGTGGCATAGTTAGTTGCGCCATCATTGCCGAGGGCATTATCGCCGCGGTTAAAGATGTGGGCGTAGAGGTGCCGGTTGTCGTCAGGTTTGAGGGCAATAATTCTAAAGCGGGGGCAAAGATGCTAACGGATAGTGGCCTTAACCTGATTGCAGCAACCAGCCTTACCGATGCCGCAGAACAGGCCGTAAAGGCTGCAGGGAGTAAGTCATGAGCATTTTAATCGACAAGAGCACCAAGGTTATTTGCCAGGGCTTTACCGGCTCGCAAGGCACGCTGCATAGTGAGCAGGCGATCGCTTACGGCACTCAGGTTGTTGGTGGTGTAACACCCGGCAAGGGTGGCGATACGCATCTCGACCGGCCAGTCTTTGACACGGTTGAGCAGGCTGTAAAAGAAACCGGCGCTACGGCGTCCGTCATCTACGTACCAGCAGCGTTCTGCAAAGACTCTATTCTTGAGGCGGCGGACAACGGCATTAAGCTGATTGTGTGCATTACAGAAGGCATTCCAACGCTTGATATGCTCGATGTAAAAGCCTCTATAGAAGGCACTGACATTCGGCTGGTTGGTCCTAACTGCCCGGGTGTAATCACACCCGGTGAGTGCAAGATTGGCATCATGCCTGGTGACATTCACCTGCCAGGCAAGGTAGGCGTTGTGTCGCGTTCCGGTACGCTCACCTATGAGGCAGTTAAGCAGACCACCGACCGCGGTTACGGTCAGAGTACCTGTGTTGGCATTGGTGGCGATCCTATTCCCGGTAGCCACTTCATCGATATTTTGGGCTTGTTTCAGGAAGACCCGGCAACCGAAGCTATTGTGATGGTGGGTGAGATTGGTGGCACGGCCGAAGAAGAAGCGGCGGAGTTCATCAAATCGAATGTAACCAAGCCAGTAGTTTCCTATATCGCAGGGGTCACTGCGCCAGCCGGTAAGCGTATGGGCCACGCGGGTGCCATTATCGCGGGCGGTAAGGGTACAGCCGTTGAAAAGTTTGCGGCCCTCGAATCCGCGGGCGTGCGTACTGTGCGCAGCCTTGCTGAAATCGGTGGCGCGCTGTCTGAGATTACGGGCTGGGACTAGATTAGATGACTGAAGCAAAAGAAGCCGATCAGGGCGAAACCTTCGGCTTTCAAACCGAGGCCAAGCAGCTCCTGCAGCTGATGATCCACAGCCTCTACAGTAACCGCGAGATCTTCGTGCGGGAGCTGATTTCTAACGCCTCTGACGCCATCGATAAGCTGCGCTTTGCGGCTATCGAGAACCCCAAGTTTCTTGAGGATGACGGCGCCGATGGGGAATTACGGATAGAAATCACCTTCGATACCGAAGCTAAGACATTGTCTATAAAGGATAATGGTATTGGCATGAGCCGTGATGAGGTCATTTCGAACCTCGGCACGATCGCCCGCTCGGGCACCGCGGAGTTTGTTGCGTCGCTCACGGGCGACCAGCAGGCAGACTCGCAGCTCATTGGTCAGTTTGGCGTGGGCTTCTACAGCGGATTTATCGTTGCAGACAGCATGGAAGTAACCACCCGGCGCGCGGGAGATACCGGCGGCGTCCGCTGGAAGTCGTCTGGCGAAGATGAGTTTAGCGTTGATGATCTGGATGATGCGCCGCGCGGTACAACGGTCACGCTGCATCTAAAAGACGATGCGCTGGAATTTGCTGAGGACTTTCGGCTGCGCTCGATTGTCCGCAAATACTCTGATCACATCAGCGTGCCGGTAATGATGTTTAGCACGCCGGTAGCCCCGCCGGCCGAAGAAGGAAAAGACCCTGAGCCTGCACCTGAGCCCGAACTCGAGGCGGTGAATCAGGCGAAAGCGTTGTGGACTCGTGCGCGCAACGATGTCTCTGACGAAGAACACGCCGAATTCTACAAGCACATCTCGCATGACTTTGAAGATCCGCTAACCTGGAGCCACAACAGGGTTGAGGGCAAGCTTGAGTACACGTCGCTGCTGTATTTACCCAAACGCGCCCCGTTTGACATGTGGAATCGCGAGAAGCCACGTGGGCTTAAGCTCTACGTGCAGCGCGTGTTCATCATGGACGAAGCCGAGAGTTTCCTGCCCATCTATTTGCGCTTCGTTAAGGGCATCGTCGATTCGAACGATCTGCCGTTAAACGTATCTAGAGAAATTCTGCAGCAGGACGATCGAGTAGACAGCATTCGCAATGCGCTCACCAAGCGGGTTCTGAGCATGCTCGAGACCATGGCCAAGAAAGAGCCAGAAGATTATCAGGCGTTTTGGAACGAGTTTGGTGAAACGCTTAAAGAAGGCGCGGGCGAAGACTTTGCCAACCGCGAAGCTCTGTGCAAGCTCTTGCGCTTTGCGTCTACCGATGTGGCCAATGACGGCTCGGATGCGCCCGAAAAAACGGTTGCGCTAGAAGCGTACGTTGAGCGCATGAATGAAGGTCAGGAAAAGATCTACTATGTAACCGCTGACAGCTACGCCGCCGCCGCAGGATCTCCACACCTCGAAGCATTGAAAAAGCAGGGCATCGAAGTGCTCTTGATGTTCGATCGCATCGATGAATGGTTGATGGGCTCGGTTACCGAGTTCGATGGCAAATCTTTTCAGGATGTGGCGCGAGGCGACATTGAATTACCCGATGGCGCAACAGATGCTGATACGGACGAAGATGACGCGAACAAAGACCTCGCGGAGCGAATTAAGGGTGCGCTGGAAGACCGGGTAGAATCGGTAAAGACATCGAAACGCCTCACCGACTCGCCAGCCTGTCTGGTGTTGGGTGCCGACGACATGGGCGCGCAGATGCGACGCATTATGGAAGCGTCCGGGCAATCGATGCCGGTTAGCAAACCCATATTTGAATTCAACGCAGAACATCCGCTGGTGAAGCGTCTCGACAACGAGGCCGACGAGGATCGGTTTAAGGATCTAGCACTCATACTTCTTGATCAGGCCACGCTTGCTCAAGGCGATGCACTAGGAGATCCGGGTGCCTACTCAGGTCGGTTGAACGCGCTGCTGCTAGAGCTGTTGGGAGACGCAAGCTGACGGTTGCCGTTGTAGGCGGTGGTAACTTTGGTACCGCCGTCGCCAACATCGCCGCAGCGAGCGGCGCAGATGTAGCGCTATGGATGCGCGATCCGGCACAAGCAGAGGACATACGCACAAGCCGCGAGAACAAACGCTACTTGCCTGGGCATAAACTCTCGGAGCGAATTACGCCCACCACCGATATGGCCGAAGCGGCCAAAGATCGTGAACTCATCATTGTCACCGTGCCTAGTGATTCGTTTCGCACGGTTTGTCAAAATCTTGCGCCCCATGTTGCAAGCAGCGACATGATTGTTAGCGGCACTAAAGGCATCGAGGGCGATGGCTTTGTGTTGATGAGCCAGATTATTGCCGCTGAGACCGGCTGCGGAGCGGTTGGCGCCATCAGCGGCCCCAATCTGGCTGAAGAGATGGCGCAGGGTCATTACACGGGTACCGTAATCGCCAGTGATAGCGAAGAGCTGTGCTCCCGCGCGCAACGTCTACTGCACAGTGAAACCTTCAGGGTTTACGCCAGCAGCGATTGTTTTGGCGTTGAACTAGCCGGGTCGCTTAAGAACATCTATGCGATCGTTTGCGGCATGGCAACGGGGCTGCAGGTCGGACAGAACACGATTTCGATGCTGGTTACTCGTAGTCTGGCTGAGATGTCGCGATTTGCCGTTTCGATGGGGGCCAACCCCTTTACCTTTCTAGGGCTCGCGGGTGTAGGTGACTTGATGGCAACCTGTACCTCACCGCTCAGCCGCAATTTCCAACTCGGACACAAGCTCGCCGAAGGTAGAACGCTCGATCAGGCGGTTGAAGAATTAGGTAAGCTCGCCGAAGGCGTGAACACACTCAAGGTGGTACATGCCAAAAGTACCGAGCTTGGGGTTTATATGCCGCTGGCCCAGGGGCTCTTTCGCGTGGTGTTTGAGGGTCTGCCAATTACATCGGTGATCAGTGGCTTGATGGGTAGCGAGCAGGGTAACGATGTAGAGTTTGCTTTGCCGGAGCAATGAAAATGATGCGTAGCTGCAATTGTGTTTTCTATTCTTCGCTGTTTGTTGCGAGTGCTCTGTTGAACTTGCCGATGCTCTCTTCAAATGCGCATGCAGCAATTTCGCCAGATGCCCTTTCGCCCGACTCCCTGGTGTCGAAATTTTCTGATGTGTTGCCGGAGGGAGCAACGGTTACAACAGCAACCAGAAAGGTGGCCAACTACGAATTGTTGGTGAGTGCGGCAGAAAAAGTGAAGCGCGAGCTGCGCACCACAAAGACCATCTCTGTAACGGGTTCGCAAACACGCACACTGTGGCAGCTCCCTGCGGGCGCGGAGCTAGACCGAGTGTTCGCTGAGGTAAGCGAGCAGATGGCGGGCGAAGAATTGTTTATCTGCAGCGGTCGCGATTGTGGGCGCAGCACGGCCTGGGCAACTCTGGTGTTTGCTGAAGCATTGGTTTATGGCCAGGATCGAAACCAGCGCTATCGCGTAGTGCGTCAGTCTGCGACAGACCTGGCTGCGGTTTATGTTATTCGTCGAGGCAATCGGCGGATTAACCTGTTGCTCGAAACGCTGGTCGTTGGTGGCGCGGAAGATGATTCGGCTGATGTCTCCGTTGCGTTAACTGGGGCTGATGCAGTCACGATGTTAACGAAGGCAGGCTTCGCACGACTTACGGCGGTGCCCGGAGAAGACGGCGAGTTAGACGCAGAAGCCCTTGCGGCGCTCACCGAGGCAGGTGCAGCGCTTTCCGTGTTGCCGGCGGGAACAGTGTATGTGGTGTGTCACCTCTACAGCGGTTCTGACACGCCGCAACTGTTGGTTCAAAGCGAGGTATGTGCGGCAGAAGCCGCTTCGGTATTGCAGTCGGCGCAAACCCAGGATCTGAACGCTGAATTACAGTTCAAAGGCTTTGCAGCCGGTCCTCTCTTGCCTAGAGAGGCACCTGGAGAACCTCGTTCTATCGGCGATGAAACGCCCGCCAATCGCATCGAGTTGGTGCAACCCCGTCAATTACCGCAGCAGTGAGCGCCAGAGCGAGAGCAGTAATGTTGCGAGCCGGCGGTGTCTGATTCAAGTACCAGTCTGCGACAATGGCTCGCCGAGCTCGCTGCGCGATTTGATGACGCCGAGCTGAACTTTGGTCACGGTACCGATAATGCCTGGGACGAAGCGGTTGCGCTGACCTTAGGGTCGCTTAGCTGGTCTGATGATGCGCAGTTGCTCGATAAAGAGCTTAGCCCCGAGCAGTTATCCAAGCTGCAAACCCTTGCGCTTAAGCGAATCAACGAGCGCCTGCCCGTACCTTTGCTGTTGGGTCGGGCACAGTTTGCCGGCCTTGAGTTTTTAACCGCACCCAACGTAATGATTCCGCGCTCACCCATTGCGGAATTGGTGCGCAATTCCTTTACGCCCTGGCTTACGCATGCGCCTAAGCGGGTGCTGGATGTCTGTTGTGGCGGAGGTTGCATTGGCATCGCTATTGCCGATCAGTTTGAGGCGGCGGAGGTGTTGGTTGCCGATATTGATAAGGACGCCCTGACGCTTGCTAGGCAGAATGTTGCGCTGCATAGCCAAACAGATCGCGTGCGGGTGGTGCGGTCGGATGTTTACGAGTCGGTAGGGGATGAGCGGTTTGATTTGATCGTGAGTAATCCCCCCTATGTGCCCTCAGCGGAGAGTGCTGCGCGACCGGCCGAGTTTCAACATGAACCGGCGCTTGCCTACGATGGCGGTCCAAACGGGCTGAAGTTTGTCCGCCGATTGCTCGAGGGTGCTGGAACGCTCCTAAGCGACAAGGGCCTGTTGGTCATTGAAGTGGGACAGTGGCGGGAGCAGGTGGAACAGGAGTGGCCGCTGCTGCCCTTTGTGTGGCCGGTGTTCGAGAACGGGGGTGAAGGGGTTCTGGTGCTTGAAGCTGCGGTTGTGGCTGAACATACTGCGCACCAGCAATAGCTAGGGCAATTTGAAGTGGCCGGTAACAGTTTTGGTGATGCGTTTGTAGTCACGACCTTTGGCGAGAGCCACGGCCCAGCGCTGGGTGCGATTGTTGATGGGTGCCCGGCAGGACTGGCGCTAAGTGCGCAGGACTTGCAAGGCGACCTCGATCGTCGTCGACCGGGCCAGTCGAAATACACAACCCAGCGTCGCGAGCCCGATCAGGTTGAAATTCTCTCTGGTGTGTTCGAAGGCCAGACCACGGGCACACCGATCGCTCTGCAGATCACCAACGTGGATCAGCGCAGCCGCGATTACGGTGAGGTGAAGAACCAGTTTCGTCCCGCGCACGCCGATTTCACCTATCAACAGAAGTACGGTATTCGTGACTATCGCGGTGGCGGTCGTTCTTCCGCGCGCGAAACCGCCATGCGCGTGGCGGCCGCCGGTATTGCAAAGAAGTACTTGCGCGAAACCTTTGGGGTAAACATCTTTGGCGGTCTCGTGCGCATTGGTGAGCTTGCCGCCAACACCTTCGACTGGTCAGAAGTCGCCAACAATGACTTCTTCTGTCCCGATGTTGCACTTGTTCCGCAAATCGCTGAACTGATTGACGCGCTGCGTCGCGATGGCGATTCGATTGGTGCGGAGATAGCGGTCGTTGCGGAAGGGGTGCCTGCCGGTTGGGGAGAACCCGTGTTCGCAAAACTGGATGCAGACATCGCGGGTGCCTTGATGGGTATCAACGCGGTTAAGGGTGTAGCGCTGGGGGATGGCTTTGAGGTGGTTGCGCAGCGCGGTAGCGAACATCGCGATGAAATGAACAAAGATGGGTTTATGAGCAACCACGCTGGTGGCATCCTTGGCGGTATCTCGTCGGGGCAATCAATAATGGCCCGGCTTGCACTTAAGCCAACCTCAAGCCTTACTATTCCAGGCAAGAGTGTCGATAAGTCTGGCAACGAAGTAGAAGTGGTAACCAAGGGACGCCACGATCCGTGCGTTGGTATCAGGGCAACCCCGATTGCAGAGGCGATGCTTGCGCTGGTGCTAATGGACCACGCAATGCGTCAGCGCGCACAAAATCCAGGTCAGGCCGGTAGCTAGCCGAGCGCTTAGTCTGGATCTGGCTTAGTCCGTATCTGCAAATTCCCGAACGACACTGATGAAGGCGTTGGCGGCGGCGGATGGGGTATGGCGCGGATGCGTGACCAGACCCAGTTCGCGAACAGGGGCTTTCAATGTCGCGCCGTTGATCACTTGCAGATCAGGAGCGAGCATGGTTTCAGGCAGTGCGCTCCAGCCATAACCGGCCGCAACCAGCATTCGGATGGTTTCCAGGTAATTGGTTTGCATAGCAATCAGCGGCCGTAAGCCGGCGCGTGCAAACAACTCATTAACCAGTTTGCCGGTGTAAGTACCCGGCCCTGGCAAAATGGCGGGTAAACGAGACAGCGCGAGCAGGGTGTTGGTCTTTTTCTTGGCAGAGATAAAGTCTGTGCCGGCGATGAACTTTAGAGGATCGTGCCAGAGGCGCTCGCTCTCAAGATCAGTCTGGCCTTCTGGGTCTAGCGTCACCACTGCGAGTTCTCCTGAACCCTTGCGAACTCGCTGGTAACCGATTTCAGAATCCTCAAAGCGGATATCGAGCTGAACGCCTTCGTGGCGCGCGCGAAAGGTTCGCAACACCGGTGCTAACCGATGTAAGCCAATGTGGTGCGACGTGGTGAGTCGTAGTACACCCGCCACGCGATCCGGTTCTACCGACAGCGACTGTCGAACGTCGTCGAGGCGCTGCAATATATCTTCCGCCTGGGGACGCAGCAGTTCACCCGCTTCGGTCAGTCGAACCTGGCGACCCAGGCGATCGAACAGGCGGCGGTTTAGATGCTCTTCGAGCGCAGCGATGCGCTTGCTCATAGCGGGTTGGGTGATTGCGAGTTCACTGGCGGCGTGGCTG
Organism: uncultured Pseudomonadales bacterium; assembly: GCA_964519335.1. GTDB lineage: Bacteria > Pseudomonadota > Gammaproteobacteria > Pseudomonadales > Azotimanducaceae > JALZVT01. The sequence continues at coordinate 6,202 of CAZFIA010000032.1, read as the reverse complement.
AACGAGTTGTGTTCGGCAACCGTCAGGAAGGCCCGTAGCTGTTGAACGTCCAGGTGGGTCTACCTCTTAGAGCCGGTCGCTGGTGGTGCCTGAATTCTAGCAGATAGTATTCCTAATGATTATAGGAATGATAAAAACAATCAATTTGTGTTATTTCGACCTGAGGGTCATGATTCTGGGCTCCCCTCATTTATCACACTCGCGGCGCACTTATGGCACAGACGCTATACGACAAAATTTGGCTTGATCATCTGGTCGCCGAGCAGGACGACGGCAGTGCGCTGCTTTATATAGACCAGCAACTGCTGCATGAAGTGACCTCGCCGCAGGCGTTTGAAGGCTTACGACTTGCGGAGCGCGGGGTGTGGCGTACCGGAGCAAACCTGGCCACGCCCGATCACAACGTGCCAACGGATCCAAAAGAACGAGAGTCTGGCATTGCGGGCATCACCGACCTGATTGCGCGTACCCAGGTTAAGACACTTGATGACAACTGCCGTGACTTTGCTATCGAGCAATACGACATTCACGATCGCCGGCAAGGCATCGTTCACGTTATGGGGCCGGAGCAGGGTGCGACACTGCCGGGCATGACCATTGTCTGCGGCGATTCGCACACCTCCACCCACGGTGCTTTTGCGGCTCTCGCTCAGGGCATTGGCACCTCTGAAGTGGAACACGTGCTGGCCACTCAAACACTTGCCCAGCGCAAAGCGAAGAATCTGGCCGTGCGTATTAGCGGTGAGCTTGGCGACGGCGTGTACGCCAAAGATCTGGTACTGCGAATCATTGCAGAACTGGGCACGGCCGGCGCCACCGGACACACGATCGAATATATGGGTGATGCCATAAAGTCCCTATCGATGGAGGCGCGAATGACGCTGTGCAACATGTCGATAGAGGCTGGAGCCAGGGCGGGTCTTGTTGCTTTTGACCAAACCACTGAAGAGTATTTGCGTGGCCGGCCGCTGGCGCCTGCAGGGGATCTTTGGGATCAGGCGCTTGGCTATTGGCAAACGCTACACTCAGATGCGGACGCGAAATTTGATACGGAGCTTGCGCTTGATGTTAGCGCGATGGCGCCGCAGGTGTCCTGGGGTACCTCGCCAGAAATGGTTGTGGCGATCGATGGCGTCGTGCCGGAGCCTGTGGGGTCCAAGGAAGAGGGCATACGCAACGCCTGCAGCTATATGGATCTTGAGCCGGGTCAGGCCATTACCAGCATTGCGCTCAATCGGGTATTTGTTGGCAGCTGCACCAATGCGCGCATTGAAGACATTCGTGTGGCCGCCCAGATTGCGAAGGGCCGCAAGGTTGCAAGTTCGATCACGCAAGCCATGGTGGTTCCAGGCTCAGGGCTGGTTAAAGAGCAGGCCGAACAAGAAGGACTTGCACAAATCCTGGTAGATGCGGGATTTGAGTGGCGCGCGCCAGGCTGTTCGATGTGTCTAGCAATGAACGCCGACAAATTGCAGCCGTTTGAACACTGTGCGAGCACCTCGAATAGAAATTTTGAGGGTCGTCAGGGACACAACGGCCGCACCCATCTGGTGAGCCCGGCGACGGCAGTCGCTGCCGCTATTGCGGGACACTTTGTTGATTGCAGGGAGTTTGTATGACGCCGTTTACCTCACATGAAGGATTAATCGCACCGCTCGATCGGGCTAACGTCGATACCGATCAGATCATTCCAAAGCAGTTTCTAAAATCGATTCGACGCACCGGCTTTGGCGACAACCTGTTTGATGGCTGGCGCTATAAAGATGAAGGCGAGATGGGCAAGACGCCTAACGAGCGAGTGATCAACCACGAGTTTGTGCTTAACGAACCGCGCTTTCAGGAAGCCAGTGTATTGCTTGCGCGCGAGAACTTTGGCTGTGGATCCTCTCGCGAGCACGCGGTTTGGGCCTTAAAGGAATATGGATTTGTGGCGGTGCTGGCGCCGAGCTTTGCAGACATATTTTTTAATAATTGCTTCAAAAACGGCGTGCTGCCGATTGTGCTTGAAGAGGCGCAAATAGCGGGTTTGTTTGATCGCGTAGCCAGTGGCGAGGATGTACAGGTAGCAATTGATCTTGCGGCCCAAACGGTTATCGCTTCCGATGAGCGATTCAGTTTTGAGATCACCGAGCAACGCAAGCACAGCTTGCTGCATGGTCTTGATGAGATAGGGGTTACGCTTGCTCAGGCTGACGTCATAAAGTCCTTTGAGGCGCAGTACCAACAACGCAGACCCTGGACATTTTTGCGGGATACCAAAGAGCTATGAGTGCGTCTAAATCGATTCTTGCATTGCCCGGTGACGGGATCGGACCAGAGGTCATGGCACCGGCCGTGGAACTGGCGCGCATCGCCGCTGCCAGCCAAGGAATGACGCTCAACATTGAACAGGGGCTTGTGGGCGGTTGTGCGATTGATGCCACGGGCACGCCACTGCCTGACGCAACGCTCAGTGCGGCAAAGTCTGCGGATGCGGTGTTGCTGGGCGCCGTTGGCGGACCGCAATGGGAATCTCTGCCGATGAACGAGCGACCCGAACGAGGTTTGTTGGGTCTGCGCTCCGGTCTTTCGCTGTTTTCCAATTTGCGCCCGGCAATCTTAATGCCCGCGCTGGCTGAAGCGTCATCGTTAAAAGCTGAATTGGTGGCCGGGCTCGATATTTTGATCGTGCGTGAGCTCACGGGAGGCATCTATTTTGGTGAACCGCGCGGCGTCTCGGTGGCCAACAACGAGCGGGTGGGTGTGAATACCTATGTCTATCACGATTGGGAAATCGAGCGCATTGCGCGAAGTGCTTTTGAATTGGCGCAGAAACGCAACCGCCGGCTGTGCTCGGTAGACAAGGCGAACGTTCTTGAAGTCACTCAATTGTGGCGTGACGTGGTAAACGAAGTTGCCGCTGACTACCCGGATGTCGAGCTTTCCCATATGTATGTTGATAACGCGGCCATGCAACTTGTGAAAGCGCCCAAGCAGTTTGATGTGATTGTTACAGGCAACATGTTTGGCGACATTCTGAGCGATGTTGCGGCCATGCTCACCGGGTCGTTGGGCATGTTGCCCTCGGCATCGCTTGCTGCTGACGGTCGCGGAATGTATGAACCCGTGCACGGCAGTGCCCCCGACATCGCCGGGCAAGAGCTCGCGAATCCACTGGCCATGTTTCTTTCTGTTGCCATGATGTTTCGCTACAGCCTTAACCTGCCGCAAGCCGCTGAGCTTATTGAAGCTTCCGTGGCTGCTGCACTCAATGCCGGTCGTCGCACGGCCGACCTGCACGGGGTGACTGCGGCTAATAGAGAAACAACCTCCAGCATGTCTGCGGCTGTGATGACGGAGTTTGAGCGGCTAATTTGAGCGCAAGAGGTAACCAGAGATGACTCAAAAAATAGATGTAGCCGTGGTCGGCGCAACCGGAGCGGTTGGCGAAGCCATGCTCGAAATTCTCGAAGAGCGAGAGTTTCCAGTGGGCGAGCTATTTCTGCTGGCGAGTGAGCGCTCTGCGGGCAAGTCGATGCGTGCCTTCGGTAAATCTCATCGGGTCGAAGACCTCGCGGCGTTCGATTTTTCGAAAGTGCAGCTGGGATTGTTTTCTCCCGGTGGGGCGGTATCTGCGCAATACGCGCCCATTGCCGCTGAAGCGGGTTGCTGGGTGGTCGATAACACCTCGCACTTCCGCCGCGACCCAAATATCCCGCTGATCGTGCCAGAGGTTAATGCCCACGCGCTTGAGGGCTATAGCGGTCGCATCATCGCCAACCCCAATTGCTCAACTATTCAAATGCTCGTGGCGCTAAAGCCCTTGCAAGATGCGGTTGGAATCAAGCGCATCAACGTCGCAACCTATCAGGCGGTTTCCGGTGCGGGCGCCAAAGGGATCCAAGAGCTTGCGGGTCAAACTGCGGCACTGCTGAACGGACGGGAATACGCGCCGGCGGAATTTGCCACACAAATTGCCTTTAATGCGATCCCTCAGATCGGCGATTTTGCAGACAACGGGTACAGCACCGAAGAAATGAAGATGGTGTGGGAAACCCAAAAAATATTCGAAGATGACAGTATTCTTGTTAATCCAACCTGTGTGCGCATCCCGGTTTTTTATGGTCACAGCGAAGCTGTGCATCTGGAGCTAGTGTCACCGCTGTCTGTGGCCGGGGCTCGCGAACTCCTGAATCGTGCGAACGGCGTCACATTACTTGATGAAAGTACGCCTCAATCTTCAGAAGAGACTGCTACCAGCTATCCGACACCGGTAAAGGAAGCAGCTGGCACTGATGGAGTTTTTGTTGGCCGCCTGCGCGCCGACTTATCACACCCCAATGGGCTTAACCTGTGGGTGGTTAGCGACAACGTTCGGAAGGGCGCGGCGCTCAACAGCGTGCAGATCGCTGAGCTTCTGATCGCCACCGGAGCGCTCGAATAGCCGCCATAAAGCGTCAATAGATGTAATAATTGGGACGTTCGCCATACTCTGGCGTCTGTCCGCATGTATTGTGCGCGTGCTTGTGTGCGTTTTCAGAGGCCTATTAGGCCCTGACGCCCCTGCAAAACGACTTTGTAGTGGATCTGCTTAGGTGAGATGGTGAAAGGATTGGATATGCGTAACTGGACCTGGAATCGGTGGCGACGACATGGCGTCGCAATAAGTGCCGCAGTGTTCATGGCAACAACGGTGTTAGTGGCCCAACAGGTAGGAGCGCTTGGTCTCGGCGAGATCGATACCCGTTCCGCACTCAACGAGCGGTTTGCTGCCGAAATAGAACTTTTAGATACGCGCGATCTGGAAGCCTCGGAAGTTATAGCATCGCTTGCCTCCACCGACGATTTTCGGCGGGTTGGCGTGGAACGCTTCTTCTTTTTGACCAGTCTGCAGTTTGACGTTGTCCGCAATGGCCGTGGCAACCTGGTGATCACCGCTACCTCTAATCAACCCATCACCGAGCCGTACCTTAATTTCCTTGTAGAGGTTCTGTGGCCTTCAGGTCGACTATTAAAAGAGTACACCGTGCTCCTCGACCCACCAACTTTTACCCACAGTGCCGCTGCTCCGGTTGCAGCGCCCAGCGTCGAGACCACAGACCTTTCTTCGGCCGGTCGCGTACAACGTGATCAGCCTGCGTCCTCTTTGCCTGTTACTCCAGCTCGCGGAACTCGGGTTCGAGATTCTGCCGAAGGCTCTTACGGCCGCACAAACCGCAACGATACGATGTGGGCGATTGCCAGTGAGACCCTGCCGTCGAGAAGCGTGACGCCTGAACAAAACATGCTCGCCATTCAGCGGCTGAATCCAAATGCCTTTATTGATAGCAACGTTAATTTGCTTAAAGAGGGCGTAGTGCTGCGATTGCCCAGCGAAAGCGATGCGCTGTCGATTGAAAATTCAGCTGCCATCGCAGAAATCAGAGAACAAAGCCGCGCGTGGCGTTCGGGCTCTCCTGCACGCTCGGTTGCCGCGAATACTGCCGGTCAAGCGACCCAGCAGGCTGCAGCCATCGACGCAACAAGCCGCGGCCCCGGCAACGCGACGAAAGCCGCTGAGAATGCGGATGGTCGACTGCGTATTGTCGCCGCCGATTCAGCAGGCGTGGTTGGTGGTGTCAACAACACCGGTGCAAACGACGGCCAAACTTCAACTGCCGGTGATACTGCCGCCCAGGAACGCATTGCGGCTCTGGCGCGAGAGGTCGACTCGCTTAAATACCAGCTTGATCTGCAAAAACGTGGCACCGACGAGCAGATCTCTTCGCGCGAAAAACAAATTAATCTTAAAGATGAGCAGATTGCCCAGTTGCAGGCTCAGCTAAAGGCGGCAAGCGAAGCACGCGCTGCTCAACCAGCCAGTCAAAATGCCGCAGAGAACAACGCCTCTGATTCTAGTGTCCAGGAGACGCCTTTCTGGCAGAAGCCAGCCGTATTGGGTGGAATCTTAGGTGGGTTAGCTCTGCTGCTCGCTGGCGTACTGTTTAAGCGTCGTCAATCAAACGCTGCAGAGGAACTTGCTGAGTTTGAACCAGAACAACCAAATTTTGAACTCGCTGATAGCGCGAGCGAAGAACTGGCCACACCGGTTGCAGATGCCGATCTTGTGGGTGATCTGAACGAAGCTGACGATGCACTTGCAGCGGCTGCCGAAGAAGAAGCGGACCTGTCCGAAGAACTAAGTACATCACTCGATAACGACGAACTATCTGATGATGATCTG
>CAZFIA010000031.1:29261-32627 GCA_964519335.1 uncultured Pseudomonadales bacterium | reverse complement strand
GGCGTCTTGGTGGCTCATTTGCCCGTGGGGTTGGCCCTGCTGTTGGCGGCGATCCTGTTTGGATTGGCGCACTGGATCAGCATGGGGTACATGTTGGTTGTTGCAATTTTAGGGTTGGTTTTTGGCGTGGTGTTCCATTTTACAGGTAGCCTGTTGCTCGTAATGGTTGCACATACCATCTATGACCTATGGGCCTTGCGGCAACTGGGTGACAAGCTTGCTGTAATGCGACATGCAGAGTAGGTTGAAGGCTGGTTAGGTTCATGACAAAGGAGTAACACAGGTGGCCAGAGTAAGACTGAAGAACGACGATGAGCTCGCACCCCACATTCAGGGGCTTGTGGCAGCTCAAGAGGCGCAGGGTGCAGATACCTCAAACCTGCGCGGCTTTGCGCACGCTCAGGAGATGTTTGATAGTTACTTTCAATTCTACGGGCCCGCTCGCGAAGGGCGTGCGGTGGATGCTGAATTGATCGAGCTCGTCCGCCTGAAGGTAGCACGTCATAACGATTGCTTTACCTGACTGAATGCACGGCTTCTGCAGTCTGCAGAACACGACCTAAGCGAAGCGAAAATCGCGCAGCTAGACACCTCTGAGAACAGTTTCACAGCTCGCGAAAGGGTTGCCCTCGAGTACGCAGATCGCATGGCTCTCGATCATCACAACATCGACGATGCCTTTTTTGAGCGCTTGCACGAACACTTCAGCGATGAGCAGATTGTTGAACTTGGGATGATGATTGGCCAATTCATAGGTTTTGGTCGTCTGCTAATGGTGCTCGATCTCGAACCCAAGTTTTGTCCCGTCGACTAGGTATCTTTGAACATCACCGTGCTCTGACGCCTTCGATCAACTGCAAGCGATAACACGTCTGGGCGCGAATAGTGTCCAGATGGATCAAAGTTCTGTCGCTCGCCGCGCACCAGCGCGTGATCGAGCACTGCCGTAATGAGTACTTCCTCTTCGGCTATAGGCTCAACCAGAACTTCTCCATTGGGCGCCACCAGAGTGCTGCCACCATTGCCAAGAAACGCATTGCCGTTCTTTATGATCTCCTCACGCATGGGTACGTTTGCGGGTATGTTGGCTGCCCGCAACAATCCACAACTGGCAATGACATAGCTGCGAGACTCAAGCGCAATAAAGCGGGTGATGTCTGGCGTGTTGTGCATGCCGCCGGGCCAAACGGATATGTGCAAATCTGTACCCTGGGCATAGAGCGCCTGGCGCGCCATAGGTATCCAGTTCTCCCAGCAGTTGAGTCCACCCAGAGTGAAAGGGTCGAGCGGATGCGTGGCTAATCCATGGCCATCCCCCGGAGCCCAGGCCAGACGTTCCTCGTAGGTTGGCTGCAGCTTTCTGTGTACAGAGCCAATTGCGCCCTGGTTGTCGATGTATACCAGAGAGCAATACAAACTGTGCCCGCCGCGATCGGCCGCCCGTTCCATCACGCCGAGATACACCGCTATTTTTAGAGACCTGGCCAGCTCTGTGATTGGTTTTAGATCACCCCGGTCTATATCAACGCCTTCAAGCAGGTAGTGGGCGTGCATCTCTTTCTGTTCGGCGTTGTTGAACTGCGCACCACCGGTAAGTTCGAGCCAGAACGGGTAACCCGGCACCAGCGCTTCGCCAAACACCACCAGTTTGCAGCCTTCTTTGGCCGCTGCTCGAATACTGTCAGCAACTTTCGCAAGGGTGGCCTCCCGGTCGAGCCAAACCGGCGCGATCTGAGCAATGCCGATGCACAGTGCATCGGCCGCAGTCGACTGTCTGGCTGAGTCTTTCTCTGCGCTGCTTGATGCAGCTTCTACTGTTCTCACTCGAGTATTCTCACTGTATTTCGTGGGTATTTTGGGTTCGGTCAGCTTACCATTGGGTGATGGAAACCACCGATCAACCGGGCACGCCTGATGTGTCCCAGCCGAACCTGCTAGGGCTATCGCCCATTGTGCTGTTTCTCGTGTTGGTGGTGGTCTCTGGTGTCGTCACGGGCGACTTCACCGCCATGCCCACGCTGATGGCTTTGATGATCACGGTGGGTTATGCATTGTTGCTAAATCCCAAAGGCGCCCGGCTGTCTGCTATCGAGAAGATAGATATCTTCTGCCGCAGTAGCGGTGATCGCACGATTATTTTGCTGGTTATGGTGTTTTTGCTGGCCGGTGCTTTCTATTCCTTAACCCTCGATATTGGTGCGCGCGATGCCACCGTCAATCTGGGTCTGACGTTTGTGCCAGATCGTTTGTTATTGCCGGGTCTGTTTCTGATCTCCTGCGTTATTTCTTTTGCTATGGGCACCTCGATGGGCACAATCACCGCACTTGCCCCGATTGGCATCGGGCTTGCGGAGAGCATTGGCATTTCTGTACCGCTCGCGCTCGGCATTGTGATTGGCGGCGCGATGTTTGGCGACAATCTATCCTTCATTTCGGATACGACCATTGCCGCCACGCGCACACAGCGCGTCGAGATGATCGACAAGTTTCGAGTGAATCTGTTCATCACTTTGCCGGCTGTACTGATCACGTTGCTTTTGCTCGCCCTTGTCGACTTCTCGACCCAAACGCAGATTAAACGTGGGTCTTATGATGTGATGCTGGTGCTGCCGTACGTCGCGATCATAATCGCTGCGCTGTGTCGTATGAATGTACTTGCGGTACTTGGGGTGGGTATCGTCTGTGCCGCTACTATAGGTTTGTTCACTGGCGCTTTTACGTTTTGGACCATGCTTGGCTCAGCTCAAACAGGCATGAGCTGGATGCAAAACCTTGCGGTGCTTGCGCTGGTGATTGGTGGATTGGTGGGGCTGATGCGTGCCTATGGAGGTATCGATTGGTTGCTGGGCGTTCTAACACGCAGCATCCATTCACCGCGCCAGGCCGAATACCGAATTGCAGCGCTTGCGAGTCTGCTCGATGTATCTGTGGCAAATAACACCGTGGCTATTGTGACGGCCGGGCCCGTTGCTCGCGAGATCAATGCGTCATTCAACGTAGATCCACGACGAACGGCAGGGCTTTTGGATATTTTTTCCTGTGGCTTCCAGGGGTTGATTCCCTATGGCGGTCAATTATTAACCACAGCAGCGCTTGCTGGCATTTCACCACTGTCGATCACGCCCTATTGTTGGTATCCGATGCTGATTTTGGTGTCGGGATTGGTGGCGATTTGGTTTGGCTTTCCAAGATTGGATCGCGCCGGCTAATTGGTAAGCGGTAGCTGTGTTACCAGCGCTTCGAGCATGGCTCGAATCTGCCAGGTGATGGCGTGAGTAGCGGCCGGATCAGCGCCGGCGATACGCGGGGTGTGAATATGCCCGGCGGCGATTGGCATTGCATTCGCCGAAGCAGATGAGGCAGATG
>CAZFIA010000031.1:16046-29161 GCA_964519335.1 uncultured Pseudomonadales bacterium | reverse complement strand
GGCAGATGCGGCAAGTGCATGCACTAACCGCAGACTGCGATAGGAGATCTCGTTGCTGAGGTAGCCGCCGCCCGAGCCGCTCACCGCAGTGTCTTCATTAAGGCGTTTAAGAGAGCTTGCCGCAAAACGACCCCGTTCAAGCGTTGCAACCTTATGATTGTCTACCACTGGATAAGGCGTTTGCACGGCTAACATCGCCGTCACTGGCAGGGTAAATTCCACAAACTCTGGTCCGTCGAGGGGCCTGGCACCCAGCAGCGGCACCAGTGGGTTCTTTGTATTAGCTCCCGTCTTCACCAAAAGATTGTCAGGTGCGGTTGCGGAGCGTCGGCGGCCGGGGAAGCGTTCGAGGTCAAATCCCTCGCGCCCCATGCTGATGGTCACAATGGCATCAACAGTGCCATTCGCAAGCAAAGGCTCGATAACCGATTCGACCATCTCATCGTCGAAATCTGCAAAGCGTACGGGGAACATGGCGCTCTGCAGTTCCGCGGTTTTGCCGTTGGCAGTGATCACCAGTCCATCAAAGCTCAACGCTGCAACCCCTGAAGGATTGGATTGATCGATTCGGTTGTGCAAGCCAAAAGGATCGAAACCAGTGACTAGAATGTTTAGATCAGCGGCGGCGGTGAAGGCCAGGTCGTCGAAACCGCGCGACGCGCGTTCAAAGGCCATCAGCAATTTGGCTTGTGCAGGTTTTGTTCCATGACTTGTTTTGAATTCTCGCTTCATGCTGAGTCGTTGCCAATACAGAGGCCGGTCATCGACAATTCTTGCACCTATCGTTTGCTGGGCGCGGCGCCAAAGTTGTGTACCCAGTCGGCTCGCTGCAGATGCGGATGAATCTTTAAGAGGCGCGCCTAGCAGTGTCGGTCGGCTGGTTTGGATATCGCAATCTAGCGCGGCAAGTGCCTGACAGGCTTGGGGGACACGTGCTTCCTCTACCGTTGCCTTAGCAAGCGCGGGGGAGTCTGACCAGGTGGCTCGAGATGCTAGCAACAATAGAACACCGATCCAGAGTTTGCTGCCAGTGGCTATTCCAGTGTTTAACGGCTTGTTGCTGTGCATGGACGTTCCTCAGTGGCGATTCGTTGGGAGTGGCCGGGAGTGATCGGGAGTGGTCGGGAATGTTAGTCGTTAAGCGTCCGGGCTGGACCCAAATTTATCCGGTAAACTCAGGGGTTGAAACCAGTTTATATGGCATGAAGTAGGGGAGCATCTGATGGCTGAAGCCAACCAACTCGATACGTTTAGAGAGTCTACCCGGCAGTGGGTGGTCGAGAATTTGCCCGCGGGGCTAAAGGGCAAGGTGCTGGGTTTAGAAGGCGAGACCGAGGAGAGCCTTGGTGCAGACTTGCAAACCTGGCGGCAACGGTTGGCAGAGAAGGGCTGGGGTGCGCCCACCTGGCCCACCGAGTACGGCGGTGCTGGCCTTTCGCACCCCGAAGCCAAGGTGGTTGGCCAGGAGATCGCCAAAGCAGGCGGCTTCAATCCCATTCCGCTGCTTGCTGGTATGGGCGTCACCATGGTGGGGCCCACGGTTCTCGAGTACGGCACAGACGATCAGAAACAGCGGCATCTACCGGGTATTGCCAGCGGCGAGATTCGCTGGTGTCTTGGCCTTTCGGAACCCAATGCTGGCTCGGATCTGGCCTCTCTTGCGACCAAGGCAACCGACGAAGGTGACTGCTTTGTGTTGAACGGTTCCAAAATCTGGACGTCTGGCGCAGACATTTCCCAGTGGTGCGGGGCGGTGGTTCGTACCGATAGCAATGTGAAGAAGCGCGATGGCATCAGCTTTGTCATGCTGCCGATGGCCCAGGAAGGCGTCAGCACCAAACCCATTAAGTTGATCTCTGGTTCGTCACCTTTTTGCGAAACCTTCTTTAATGAGGCGCGCGCTGACAAATCAGATTTGCTGGGCGAACTCAACGACGGCTGGAGCGTGGTGAAGCGCTTACTGCAGCACGAACGCCAGAGCCAAACCACCAGTGGCGGTCGCGAAGCCGAAGAAGAAACCATCGCGGATGTGGCCAAGCGTTATGTGGGTGAAGATAGCGACGGGGCGCTGGCGGACGCTGACCTGCGGTTGCGTATTGCCAACCATTTGATGGATGCCAAGGCGCATAGCCTGACGGTAGGTCGCATCACTGCAGAGGCTCGAGGCAATGTAGAGGTGAGCGCAGCGGCATCTATTCTAAAAAACTCGGCCACCAACATTTCGCAAACCAAGTCGGAGTTGTTGCTTGAGATCATGGGTAATCAGGGCGTTGGCTGGGAAGGCAGCAACTTCTCTGACGACGAACTTGAGCATGTGCGCCAATGGTTGTGGGGCAAAGCGATCTCTATCTACGGTGGTTCAGCAGAAGTGCAAAAGAACATTATTTCCAAAAACATTCTCGGCCTGCCCGAAACCACACAGAAGGGGTAACACCAATGGCCGCACTTACTGAAGAACAATCGCTGATTCGCGATCAGGCGAAATCCTGGGCGACAGAAAAGGCACCCGTCGACAGTTTCCGCAAGATGCGTGACGCGGGTGTACCCGAACGATTTGAAGCAACCACCTGGCGGTCGATGATTGAGCTTGGCTGGACTGGAATACTGGTGCCCGAAGCCTATGGCGGCTCGGATCTCGGCTACCTCACTTTCGGCGTGGTCCTTGAAGAGCTGGGGCGCCAACTGACGGCATCGCCGTTGCTTGCATCTGGTCTGGTAGGCACCTCCGCTATTTTGCTGGGTGGTAACGAAGAGCAGAAGAGTACTTATTTACCAAAGCTGGTCGACGGCAGCGAAGTGCTGACCCTTGCTATTGACGAAGGGCCCCGGCACAACCCAACTCAAACGGCACTGGCTGCGACCAAAGATGGAGCGGGCTTCAAGCTGTCGGGCGGTAAAGCCATGGTGCTTGAAGGCATGGCTGCAACGACCTTTGTAGTGGCCGCGCGAACCAGCGGTGCTGCCGGCGACACAGCGGGCCTTACGCTATTTCTGGTGCCTGCAGATTCATCCGGTCTCTCCAAAGAAGCGATACATACCCTCGATCACCGTGGTTATGCGAATCTCACCTTTAATGGTGTCTCTGTATCGGATGCTGCCGTTTTGGGGTCAGTGGATGCTGGCAATCAAGTGCTCGAAGGGGTTCTTGATCGTGCGCGCGCGGGTCTTGGTGCAGAGATGGTGGGCACAGCCAGCCAAGCGTTTGACATGACGCTCGAATATTTGAAAACCCGCGAGCAGTTTGGCCGCGTTATTGGTTCGTTCCAGGCGCTCGGTCACCGGGCGGCCGAACTCTTTTCTGAAATGGAGTTATCACGTTCCTGTGCCGAGGCAGCTCTGCAAGCGCTCGATGCAGGTGCGGAAGGAGCAGCACTTGCAGAGCTCAGCTCGCTTTCAAAGTGTCGTGTGGGCGAGTTTTTGCACCGCATGTCGAATCAACTTATCCAGATTCATGGCGGTATCGGCATGACAGATGAGTTTGATGCGGGGCTCTATCTTAAGCGCGCCCGTGCACTTGAAACCATTTACGGCAACCGGGCGTTTCATCGCGACCGCTATGCCCAGGTGCTGGGGTTTTAGCCGGCTTTCGGGTCCGGCGCATGAACCTGTACGCGCCGGCCAATCCAATGCATCGAAATGAGTAATACCACATACATGCTCGCGGCAAACGCGTAGGGCAAGGTGGGGTTTAGCTGATACATAAAGCCGCCGACTAACGGGCCTATGGTGAATCCGAGCGGCCCGCAGGACCCGGCGACACCGGCGACGGAGCCCTGTTCTTCCGGCGAAACGGCAAGCGATGCGCCCGCCATGAAACCCGGTCCCGCCAGCCCCATACCAAATCCAAGAATGGTCATGGCAATGGTTAACGAAAGTTGTGTGTTAGTCGTGGCAAAGATAACAAACGCCAGTATCAACAAAGGCATCGCGAGTTTTAAGAGGGTAAAGGGCGCAATCTCTATGCGCTGTACGACCACGGCCTGAGCAATGAGTGAGGCGCCCGCAGAAAAGGTCATGGCGATACCAAAGACCTTGGCCGTTTCGCCGGCAGATAACTGCAGTACATCCTGAAATCGAAAGCCCATGGTTTGCTGGACCAACGCAAAGCCGGTGAACATGAGTACGCCAACTAAAATAAACGGGAAAATTCGTGGGTCGAAGTAGCTCATTTTTGCGGCTGTTTTGCGCGCGACCATTCGTGGCGGCTCGCGCAGAAAGCGCCAGACAAACAACCCGTTGAGTAGTGCCAGCCCTGCCATGATCCATAGCGGGGTTAACAGGGAGATAACGGCAAGTCCTGCGACAACGGGGCCAAGAATGGCGCCCATGTTGTTGGCGGCGCCCGCTGCACCCATGCCTTTGGTGCGATTGGTCAGGTCAGTGATGTCTGCCATGTAGGCGTTCGCCGCAGGCATGGTGGCCGACATCATTGCGGCGTGCATAACGCGAGTGAAGATGAGGGTGAGAAACAACGGCAGGCCAACTAGCCAACCTTCAAGACCCGCGGTGAGTACAGAATTGAATAACACTGTGCCGCCGGTAAAACCGAATAGGCCAATGAGCATCACTCGTTTGCGTCCCCACCGGTCGCTCAATCGTCCCCAGAATGGCGAAGCAAGAAACACCATCAGTGATGAGGAGGCGATAATGGTGGTTATCTGAAATTCTTGCAGGCCTATTTCTCGACCCAGGGGTGCAAGCACAGGGAACAGCACAGAGAATCCCATGCCCACAATCACCAGCGACGCAAGCAAGGTGCGCTTTGCGATGGTGGTGGAGAAGGTGCTGGGGTCGGACCCTGTATCAGGCAAAGCGCTGTCTCGTTGCTGCAATCAATGGAATCAGCCGACCACTTTAGCGTATGAGTTAGCGCATGACCGCACTCTGTCTTAGGGATATAACATTGCAGCGACAACGTTTGCGTTAGAACATGAGATAATATTGGGGCAGAGACAAGTAGTAGGTAAAAGTTATGGAGCATGTCGACGTCATCATCGTGGGCGCGGGTATTTCGGGTGTGAGTGCGGCGCACCACATAAAAGAAGGCTCACCCGATCGCAGCTTTGCCATCCTTGAATCGCGGGAGCGCATGGGCGGCACCTGGGATCTGTTTCGCTATCCTGGTGTGCGATCAGACAGCGATATGCATACGCTAGGTTTTGCTTTTAGCCCCTGGCGCGAAGCCAAGGCGATTGCTGATGGCCCTTCTATTCGCAAGTACGTTAAAGCCACCGCCCGCGAGAGCGGATTAACCGAACATCTGCGGTTGCAACACAAAGTGGTTGGCGCCAACTTTGACCAAAGCAGTTCGCTGTGGACGGTACAAATTGAAAACGATGGACAGCCGACGCAGATGACCTGCAGCTTTTTGTTTATGTGTGGCGGCTACTACAACTACACCAATGGCTATACGCCGGAGTTTGCCGGTAGGGATACCTATAAAGGCGAAGTGATTCATCCACAACATTGGCCTGAAGATCTCGACTACAGTGGCAAAAAAGTGTTGGTTATTGGCAGTGGCGCCACCGCAATGACACTGGTTCCTGCAATGGCCGAACAGGCTGGCAGGGTCACCATGCTGCAGCGCTCTCCGACCTACGTGGTTTCGCGGCCCGATCAGGATGCCGTTGCCAACTTTCTGCGCAAAATTTTGCCGGAGAAACTTGCTTACCGGCTAACGCGTTGGAAAAACATTGAGTTGCAGCGGTTCTTTTTTAAGCGTACGCGCACTCAGCCCGAAAAAGTTAAAGCCAAACTGCTCGAGATGGTGCGCGAGCAACTCGGCGAAGAATTCGACGTAGAGAAACACTTCACGCCCAGGTACAACCCCTGGGACCAGCGGCTGTGTCTGGTACCCAACGCCGATCTGTTTGAGTCGCTTAAAAGCGGTAAGGCGGAAGTAGTCACCGACCATATCGATGAATTTGTGGCGGAAGGCATTCGTTTGAAGAGTGGAGCGGTGCTGGAAGCCGACATCATAGTGACCGCTACGGGACTTAATCTTGAAGTCCTTGGTGGCGCCAAGTTCAGCATCGATGGTGAGCCGGTTAATTTTGCTGATACCTTCAGCTACAAAGGCATGATGTATTCGGGCGTGCCCAATCTGATTCAGACCTTTGGTTACATCAATGCGTCCTGGACGCTGCGCGCCGATCTTACCTCTGAGTACGCGGTCCGCGTGCTCAACCATATGCGCGACTCTGGCGATCTGCAGGTTACCCCTCAGGTTTCAGCGGCAGACGCCGACATGCCCACGCGACCCTGGATAGTAGATTTCCCAGCCGGTTATATGGAGCGCTCGATGCACCTGTTTCCCAAGCAAGGTGATCGGCAGCCCTGGCTAAACACGCAGAATTTTGCCGAGGATCGAAAGACGATTCGCCATTCCCCGCTCGAAGACGGTTCATTGATCTTCTCGGGTCCGACCAGCATGGTGTCCGACGCCGCTGAGCTGCGGTCCGACGCCGCCTGATCCTGTTGTAAGCCATTTGTTGATAGAGCCGGTCTAAACGACTGGTTTTAAAGCTATTTGTCCTGGCATTCGGGGCTGCTGTGTAGCCCTGTGTGGCCTTTGTGAAACGGGCGCCACTGGTCCTCGGCAATTGATAGCATGCAATAAAACTAACGCGGGTTGCTGTGGTCTGATGACTGCGCAATAGAAAAAGCCGCTTAGAATTATCGTCGGTCTGCGCGCCGCCTCACAACGCAGGGCTATTTTGTGATCAAACAATATCATCGCGCTTTCACCGCACTCCTGGGTCTCGCAACACTTGCCGTTTTTGCGGTCTCTGGGCCCATGGTGGCTGCTCAGGAGTTTGCTAAAAAGGCAAACAGTTTGCGTCCTGCGAGTGATTCAGACAGCACAAGGTACATCGTCCGCTTCAAGGGCGAAGGAGCGGCCGACCTTACGCTCACTGAGACAAAGGCTCTTTCTGGTAAGAGTAGCGCCGCGACAAAAACTTTTATGCGCCACGCAACATCGATGGTGGCCGCGAAGGGCGGGCGCGTAAAACTCGAATTGCCGGAGCAGAACGCAATGGCCGTTGAGTTGACCGACGAGCAGCGCGATGCGCTTGCAGCCGAGGCTGATGTCGACACTATCGAAGTTGATCCTCCTCGGTACATGCTAGCGCAAGAGGTCCCTTTTGGTATCTCGCTTGTTCAATCAGACCAGGTGACCTACGGACCCGCACCGGGCATAAAAGTCTGTGTGGTCGACAGCGGCTTTGATCTTGGGCATCCCGATTTGCCTAGCGGCTCGCGCGTTACCGGGCAGGCTGCTGCTGATGTAGGCGAGTGGTTTGAAGACGGCACCGGCCACGGGACCCACGTTGCAGGCAGCATCATGGCGCTAGGCAACGATATTGGTGTTATTGGTGCAACCAATGGCGGTGATTTCCCGGTACACATCTACAAGGTCTTTCCCGACGAATCTGAGCCGGTCAGTTCATCTGATGTGATCGCGGGTGTGCAGGCCTGCGCAGATGCGGGCGCCAGAGTGGTGAACCTTAGTCTTGGGTGCTCAGGCTCTGGATGCTTCAGTAACTTTGAGCAGCAGGCGTTCCAACGGTTTGCCAACCAGGGGATCCTCACGGTTGCCGCTGCGGGTAACGAGGGACTTGATCCTGTTAATGCCACCGAGCCAAGTTTTCCGGCAGCCTACGATAGTGTCATTTCGGTGGCGGCAATTGATGAGTCTTCTAATCATGCTGGCTTTTCTCAGCGTTACGCCGAGGTGGAGCTGGCGGCCCCGGGCGTTGCAGTTAACTCCACCGTTCCGCGTGGGCAGAGTTTTGGTGGCCTGTTGTCAGTGGGGCAGCAGGCGTTTGCTAACAATGTGCTAGACGGTTCCGGTCTCGGTGAGTTTAGTGCGCCGCTGGTAGATTGTGGAATCGCCGATAGTGTGTGCACAAACGTTTCCGGTGCGATCTGTCTGATTGCGCGCGGCACCAACTTTTTTGTTGATAAGGCGCGCAACTGCGAGAGCGGTGGCGGCCTTGGCGCGGTAATTTACAACAATGTGCCAGGTCCGTTCCTGGGCACCTTAGGCGTAAACGCTGGCGTCAATATTCCGGTAACGGCCGTTTCAGATACAGCAGGTGTCACATTGATTGGCTTGCTGGGCCAGAGTGCGTCGCTTTCGGTTGGGTCTCAGGACTACGGGCTGCGTACAGGGACCTCAATGGCGACGCCACACGTTACTGGCGTGGCGGCGTTGGTGTGGAGCCAGGATCCCACACTTTCGAATACTCAAATACGCAGCGCTTTACAGGCTGGGGCGCTAGATCTCGGTGCACCCGGGCGCGATCCAATGTTTGGTTTTGGACTAGTACAGGCGGCAACCACACTTGCACAGTTGCCTGGCGATTCCGACAACGATGGATTCACAAACGCTGCCGACAACTGCCCAGTAGATAGCAACGCTGACCAACTTGACAGCGATGGTGATGGGGCAGGTGATGCCTGTGATTCAGATATCGACGGCGACGGAATGAGTAATGCCTACGAAACCGCACATGGCCTTAACCCGCTGTCCTCAACAGATGCGCTTGGTGATCGGGACGCCGATGGGTTTAGTAATCTCGCCGAGTTTTACGCGTCGTCGTCGTCCAGCGACAATGCGTCCACGCCCCAGGACTCGCCGGTTGCGCAGCTCGTTGCTGCGGTGCTGCCTACCTCTAGGTCGGCGCGGGTGGGCGAAACGGTCACCGCGTTTGCCACCGTGATCAACACCTCTGCGACGACCGGGCAAAATTGTTCAATTGCACCGCTTGCGCCGCTGTCTTCAAGTTTTGAGTTCTTGACCACCAATGCCGCAACCAACGCCATCGAGGGCGCGGCAAATCAGTTTGTGGATGTGCCGGCCGGAGGGGCCGTGTCCTTCCTTGTCCGTATGGAACCCCAGGCTGCGTTTACGGCGCGAGAAGTGCAGCTTCGATTTGGCTGTGAGAATCTGGGTGCAGCAACCGTCATTGATGGCCTCAACACCCTGTTACTATCAGCGTCTGTGGCCTCGGTGCCTGATGTGATTGCCCTTGCTGCGACCGTAAGTGCAGACGGGGTGATGAGAGCATCCGCAGCGGGTGCCGGTGCCTTTAGTGTGGCGAGCATAAATCTGGGCGCAGCTGCGACCTTAAGTGTCAGTGCAGAATCAACTAACAGCTCTCTGCCGGTCTCTATCAGTTTGTGTCCGACGGATAGCTCAGGTTCGTGTAGCCAGCCTGCCTCAGCGTCGGTTGAGCAATCATTCGCCAGCGGTGCCACGCCAACTTTTGCAGTCTTTGTGCAGATAGGCGAGATAACTGCCTTTAACCCGGAAACGACGCGAGTTCGTGTGCTTTTCACTGATGTGAATGGCGAAGTTCGCGGCGCAACCTCGGTGGCCATACTGCGTTCTCAATAATTGGGAGATCGGCCAGCGGGGCGCTTATAAACTGTGCACCAATTGTTCTCATTCATTTTGATAACATCTCTCTAATTGGATGGTTTCCTTTACATTGTTAGTCGCCAAGCTGGCCCATAAACAGGCATAATCTGGTTTTTCCATCAGCGGTAGAACTAGATATGAACTGGACAAAAACAGGCCGGGCAACCCTCGCCGGCCTCTGTTTGCTTGGAAGCGCGCAGGTGCAAGCGACAGGCACACTCTTTGCGGGCTTCGGCGGAACATCTGACGGTGTATCGGCACGCAGCGCGACCACTCTAACCGAGATAGGCGGTTTTGCCGTCGGCGGAACGCTGACAGGTATTGAGGCCGGTCAATCCGACAATCTCTATATCACGGTTGATGACACCGTAAGCAACGTAAACCTTGCCGGCGGCGTTATCGCCACCGATACGGTTGCCGGGGCGGCGTATAGCGATGTTGCACTGCTCGGTGCTGAAGTCTTTGTCACCTCAAGTGGCACGACTCCCGGTATCTCTGCCCGCAATCTGAATACGCTGGTTGAGTCCAATTTCTTTCCTACGGCGTTTACGCCAACCTCGATAGAAGATGGCTTTGGTCGTCTCTACGTGACGGCCGGCGACACGCTCTTCATCCTCAACTCCAGCGGCATGGAGCTGGTCAATGCGCCGTCAGGCGCTGCGGGTGTCACCTTTGTTGAATCGGCGATCTCCGGCACGCGACTGTACGCTGCCACCGGTGGCGCCACCAACGGCATCAGCGTTCGTAATCCGATTACTCTTGCTGAAATCACTTCCTTTCCTCTGCCGTTTGCAGTTGAAGGTTTGGTGGCTGGTGACAGTGACGACCTGTTCATCACTTCTGGCGGCAACGTGTTCCATTTCTCCACCGCTGGTGTTGAGCTCGACTCCGTGGCCGATGGCACACCGGGCCGTCAGTTCTCTGACATCGCATTTGTTGCGGCCCCACGCCTACCGGCAATAGGTACCGTTCTTGCGATTAGCGACGATGGCACAAATAACATCTCATCGCGGGATGCTGCGACACTTGCTGATGCTGGCGGTTTTCCTATTGCCGCAGCGGCAACGGGTATAGCACTGACGTCTAACAATGAAGTCATTCTGGCTGCAGGCGATACCCTGTTTCGCTACGGCAGCAGTGGCGCCTTACTTGCATCTGAAACCAATGCGGGTGCTATGTACACTGATGTTGCCATTGTAGGGACCGATGTCATTGCTACCACGCCAACTGGCTTTAGCATTCGCGATGCAGCTACTCTGGTTGAAACGTCTACCGTTGCCATCGGGTTCGCACCTTCAGCTATAACTGCAGCAAGTGCTCCGGGTGAGGTTTACCTGACCGCGCAAAACGCGGTTTTCCTTTACACGGTTGCCGGCGTCGAGCTAGCTAGCTTCTCCGGTAGCGCCAGCTTTACTTTCACCGATGTTGCACTGGTGAGTAACGTGGTTTATGCCACCTTTAACGCAACGGGCGGTAGCGGCATCGCCGTTCTCGATCCCGGCTCGCTGTTACAGTCTGACGTTATTCTCACTACGATTGCAGCCACCGGTATAGCAACCGGCGGCGACAACGATTACTACATCTCGGGCGGTGATACTATTATTCACTACGCGCTTGATGAGGTTCTCGCCGTCTTCCCGGCTGGTACGGGCACTACATTCCCCGATCTAGTATTCTCAACCGAAGGTTCAAGCTCGCAAACTTCAGTGATTGCGGCAACACTACCTGGTGTGCGTTCTGTGCAAGTTGGCGATACCGCGTCGGCATTCGCTACTATGATCAACGTTGGGCCGGTAACCGCAAGTGGTTGCCAGATTGTTCCGGCGACGACTGTTGCGGCCGACTTCAGTTATCAGGTAACAGATCCGGGCACTAATGAACTGGTTGGCATGGCAAACACGCCGACTAGCATCGCGAGTAACGGATCACAATCATTCCTGATCACGTTCACGCCTACAGCTGCGTTCAACCCAACTGACATCCAGCTCGACTTTGAGTGCGTTAACGCACCTGCTGCGCCGGTGTTCCCAGGTTTGAATACACTTCTTCTGGTTGCAGACGACAATCCAGTACCGGACGTTGTAGCTCTTGCATCAACACCAACGTCTCCGGGCATCATTGATGTACCTGGCGTAGGTGGTACTGGCTTCTTTGGAGTTGCCTCTGTCAATGTTGGCGTAAGTGGTGAGATCGCGGTAACTGCGTCATTAACTGATGGCGACCCGACGGTCACGTTGTCAATATGCGAAACCAATCCTCTAACAGCAGAATGCATCAACCCCACCGTCCCAACTACGGGAGCCGTGATGCTCACGATTGCTCCAAACGCAACGCCAACCTTTAGCATCTTCGCCACGGCGTCGCAGGCTATTGCGTTGGATCCTGCGGGTAAGCGGGTAGTAGTGACCTTCTCTGATCAAGCCGGTGGCACCATTCGTGGTGCAACCAGTGTAGCTATTCGCACGCAGTAGATCAGCGACCTGGTATGAAGGGGCAAACGATTCGTCGTTTGCCCCTTTTTTTTGACAGATTTTTTGAAACCTCCTCGCCGATCCCGAGGCAGTGTTAGTCTTTACTGCGGTAGCAGGAGGGACTATGGCGGAAGAGGCTTGCGCGCTGAGTGGGATTCGAATACTCGATCTAACCGACGAGCGCGGTATTTATGGCGTGAAATTGTTGGCGGATCTGGGCGCAGAGGTTGTTCGGCCCGAGCCACCCGAAGGGGACGAGCTGCGCAAACGCGGCCCGTTAACTGGTCCTGGCGCGTCACTTTGGCACGCCTACTTTGCCTCGAGCCGACGATTTGTAACCTTAGATCTTGCTGAACCGAGCGGCCTCTCCAGTCTGCAATTGCTGGTTGCAAATGCTGACCTGGTAATGACCTGCAGAGATGCCTTTGGGGTGGTGGAGGCGCAGCTCGACACCGCGCTTGAAGCTCGCCCGGAGCTTGTTGTTGTTGATGTGAGTTCATTTGGCGACGAGGGACCCTGGAGAGACTTTCTGGCACCCGATTTAATTGCGGGCGCGTTGGGTGGCGCGGTTGCCACCACCGGCGACTCTGACACTGAACCGCTCAAATCTTTTGGCGAACTTAACTTTATGGTGTCGGGTGCTTATGCGGCGATTGCTGCGCTGAGCGGCTGGTTGGCTGTGCGATCTGGTGGCAGCGGACAACGTGTCGGAGTATCGGTACACGAGTCGATAGTGTCTTGTTTAGAGCATGTGTTGATGTGGTATTGGTACGAAGATCTGTTGCCTCATGCACATGGGCCGGTGCTGAAACGCCAGGGTGGAATGCATTGGTCAAACGCCTATCAGGTGATGAATGCCTCAAACGGCTCAATTATGGTGACTCCAACGCCAGATGTTGAGAGCCAGCTGTTTTGGCTGGTGGAAGAGGATGTCCAGGAGGATCTTATTGATCCCAAATATCTTGAGCCCGAAAACCGCGTGTTACTTGTTACCCGCATGATGGAGATATTGCGCAAGTGGGTCGCAGGTAAAGACGTAGAAGCTCTGTTCTTTGAAGCCCAGGAACGACATAGCCCTTACGGTTGGGTGCTTCCAGTTGAGAGGCTCGCCGTGAATCCTCAGCTCGAGGCACGAAACTGGTGGGTAGACCACAAGGTTGCTGGTCGAACGATTAAGGGGCCAGGAGCGCCTTATCGGTTTAGCGACACGCCCTGGC
>CAZFIA010000031.1:0-15946 GCA_964519335.1 uncultured Pseudomonadales bacterium | reverse complement strand
TGGATGGTCTGCGGGTGCTGGATTTTACGCACGTACTCGCGGGTCCTTTTGCGACGCGGATTCTCTCGGATATGGGGGCCGACGTCATCAAGGTAAATTCCGCTGCGCGCGCAGAAGCCGCCAATAATCCAAACCATCCTTATTACGTGATGTGGAATCGTGGCAAGCGTGCGATTGCACTAAATATGAGTGATCCGGAGACCCGGCCCATTGCGCGTGCTCTGGCGCTGAAGGCTGATGTGGTTATTGATAACTTTTCGGTCGGCGTACTTGATCGTTGGGACCTTGGCTACGAGAGCGTTAGTCGAGAGAACAAGGGCGTTGTGTACACTCAGATGTCGGGGATGGGTGAGGGTGGCCCCTGGTCAAAATTTGTCACCTATGCGCCGACTATTCATGCCTTATGCGGACTCACCCAGCTAACGGGCGTGCCGGGTCGTGAAGACATAGGTATTGGTTTTTCATACAACGATCATCAGGCCGGGCTGCACGCTGTGGTTGCGATTCTCTCCGCATTGGCAGCACGTGACCGAACCGGTTGTGGGCAACGCATCGATCTGTCGCAGTTTGAAACAGGAGTGAATTTTCTCGGACCCGCTATTCTCGACTGGTTTGCGAATGAAAACGCGGCGCGCCCCACGGGCAATGTTCTGCCTTATGATTTGGCGGCGCCTCATGGTGTATATCCATGCTCAGTTAATGGCTGTACTGGCGAAGATTGGCTTGCGGACAAGACTCACAGTAAGGTGGCTACCGCAGATGAGAAGTGGGTTGCCATTGCGTGTATGACAGATGATCAGTGGATGAAACTTGTTGAGCTGTTGGGCGAGCCTGCATGGTGCACCGACCAGAGCTTTCAGACAACAACAGGTCGAGTGTCAGCGCGCCAAGAGATTGACAAGCACTTGAGCGCCTGGACCTCAACGCAAGATGCATATTCTGTTATGAACTTATGTCAGGCTGCGGGTGTGCCTGCTGGCGTTGTGCAATCCGGCACAGATCTGCTCGAGACCGACCCGATGTTAGCCGCAAGCAATTTTGCACAGCGTATTGATGAGCACGCGCCGGACATAGGGCAAACCTTTGCCGATCGTCTGCCCCTGCATTTTTCTGCTATGCCCTGTAATCATTATTCGCGGGTGCGTACGGTAGGCGAAGATAATGCTTCGGTACTTGGTGATTGGCTGGGCATGACGGCGGATGACGTGCAGGCGGCAGAAGCCGATGGGCGCCTAAGCTGAGCGCTTAACTAGTATGGCCTACCAACACATCAATCTCGAACCCATGGAAGGTGCCCTCGGCGTAGAAGTTAATGCGCCGGCGCTCTTTGCTGACGATAAGCAGCTTCAAGCGGCCGCGGTTGCAGAGGTGTATAGCGCCTGGCTTGATTATCATCTGATTGTGTTTCGCGATCTCTCCTTAACACCCCATGCACTGGCGCGGTTCTGCGCGCAGTTTGGCGAGCTCGATACTTATCCCTTTGTAGAAGCCACCACCGAACACCCCAATGTGATTGCGATTGTGAAGGAGCCCGAGCAAACCAAGAATTTTGGGGGCGCCTGGCACACAGACACCTCCTATATGGCTCAGCCGCCCAAGGCGACCTGTCTGTTTGCCATTGAGGTGCCTGAGCTTGGTGGCGACACGTTGTTTGCCAATACAAGCCTTGCCTATGAGGCGTTGGCTGAAGACGTGCGCGCCAGGGTAGATGGGCTGGTGGGCGTGTTCACGCCATCGCTGGTTCACGGCAACGCCGGTCCTTACGCTGATGTGAAGCACGGGCAGCAAGAAAAGGAGTCTCCGCAATTGGTGGTACAGAGGGTTAACCATCCTGTGATCCGCAGGCACCCCGAGACGGGCAGGCAGGCGATATATGCGACCCCATTGCACTGTGAGCGCTTTGAATCCATGTCGCGCGAAGAAAGCCTGCAGCTGCTCGACGAGCTTTATGAGTTTGCAACCGATACCCAATTTACAACACGCCTGCAATGGCGGCCCGGAACCCTGGCTATATGGGACAATCGCTGTCTGTTTCACAACGCGCTCAACGACTATCAGGGGCAGCGCCGTGAAATGTTGCGGGTAACGCTGAAAGGAGATGTTCCGGCTTGAAAATACTGTCAGTTGGAATACAGAGAGTTAGCCGCTGGTTGCTGCTCGCAAGTCTTGCGGGAATGGCCAGTGGCTGCGCGATCGATGAAACTAGTATCAGGGAGACCTCTGCCGTGAGTGCCGCCGTTAAACAACGCGTTAGCCTAACCCAGGGCGAACTGCAGGGCGCACTCAGTGATGCGCGCGCCGGTGTAAAGGTGTATCGGGGTATTCCCTACGCCGCTCCGCCGGTAGGCAAGCTTCGGTTCAAGCCACCCGAACCGCCAGCGAAGTGGCAAGGCACACGTAGTGCGCTCGATTTTGGAACCGCTTGCTGGCAGAGCTTCGGCGAAGACAACTTTGTTTGGAGCCGCGGTCAGTTTCAAACCAGCGAAGACTGTTTGTATCTCAATGTTTGGAGTGGGGCTTCAGCGAGTGAAGAGAAACGCCCGGTTATGGTTTGGTTTCATGGCGGCTCGCACACCGTGGGTTACGGCCACTCCAAAATATTTGATGGAACGGAGCTTGCCCGCCAGGGTGTGGTGCTGGTGTCGATCAACTATCGATTGGGTCCCTTAGGGTTCCTGGCGCACGATGCGCTGACAGAGGAAAGTGCAAACAACAGCAGCGGCAACTACGGTCTGCTCGACAAAATCATGGCGCTCAAATGGGTACAGCAAAATATTGAGGCGTTTGGTGGCGATGCCGACAACGTCACGCTCTTTGGTCAATCGGCAGGGTCTTCCAGTGTTTGCTATCTGTTGACCTCACCGCAGTCGAAGGGTTTGTTTCACAAGGCGATCGGGCAGTCTGCGGCTTGTATGGGCGAGCTTCCCCAGGATGCTGATCTTGATGGCCGCGAGCGGGGTGGAAAACTGGTAACCAGTGCCGGTCTTTCTGCCAGCGCCAGCGCGGAAGACTTGCGCAGCCTGTCGCCGCAAGCGTTGCTGCTTGCCGCAAAAAACTCTGGTTGGGCTGCAAGATCTCGGGTTGTGATCGATGGTTGGGTGGTTCCAGAGCCGCCGCTGCAAGTGTACGAGCGGGGTGGTCAGCACTCGGTGCCAATTCTTGTGGGTTCAATGGCTGACGAAGGCAATCAACTGGTACCGCTGGACAGCACGCTAACGCAAGACCAATTAGTTAGTCGCTTAGAGCGTCGACTGGGACCAACGGCCGAAAAGGTGCTAGAGCTCTATGCAGCAGAACTTAGGCAATCACCAGGCCTCGCCCAGCGCGAAATTTTTACCGATCAGTTTATGGCGTGGTCGATGCGCAACTGGGCGCGCGCAAACAAAGCGGTTAACCAGCCTGCGTGGCTGTACTTTTTTAGTCATGTTCCGCCCGCTTTTCGGCTGTACCTACCGCACGATCCCGACCTTAATCTTGACGGTGGACCGCGCAGTGGTGGGGCTTATCACTCAGGCGATCTGGCCTATGTGTTTGGCACCCTGGATCTGGTTGGCGTTGACTGGCGCGAACGCGATCAACAGCTAGCGAAACAAATCACCGGATACTGGACCAACTTTGCCAAAACTGGCGATCCTAATGGCGACAATCTGCCTGAGTGGCCTCGCTACAGCGCAGACACTCACAGCGCGCTAGTTTTCGATGCTCAAAGTCAGTCAGAAAACGGCGTACGGCAGGCGAAGCTAGATACTTTTGATGAGGTTCTCGACTGGCGTCGCGACAAGGGTGCAAACCGCTGAGCTAAGCGAGTGAAGCCTTGCCCAGTTCGGATTGCAGTTCCGCTACCACCGGCTCGCACGCGGTAGCCGCGCCCAATGCGCGTTTCATTGTGGGGTAAAAACCACCAAACGCGATCGCCAGCGAAATCTCTGCCATCGCGCCTGGGCTATAGTGCTGCTGCATGGCCTCATGCAGTGTTGCTAGCTGTTCATGATCTTGTGTGACAACCGCTTTTGTATAAGCCACGACTAGTGCGAGATCGTCGGGCAGATCAGTTGACGAGCCCAAGGCAGACACTATGTGTTTGTTTGATACACCCGCTTCAATAGCCATATTGCATACCAAACGCAAACAGGGGCCGCAATCGTAGTGCTGTGTCGCAGCCAATTTTGCGAGGTAATAGGCAGGAACAGGTGCGACCTTCTGGTGATTCGACAGTGCGTTCATTAACGCCATCTTGCTCAGAATGCCGGGCGACGCCTCATCCATCGCTACCATGTAGTCGACGTTATAGTCGTAGCGCCGACCAAATTTTTCGTAAAAAGGTTTTAGTACAGCGCGCAACACGATGAGACTCATTTTATTGCGTTAGCTTAGGTCAGTTTGTTTGCGGAGGTGATCTGCTATCTGAAAATCAATCGACTGCTTTACGCTCTGGTAGTCTTCGCCGCATTCTCTAGCGATACGGCGGACATCGTCGTGTTCCGACTTCCAGCGGGTTAGGCCGTTGGGTTGCACAACGCGCTTTATCTTTACCTCGCCATAGCTTGTTTTTATCTCTAGGGTTTCGCGAGCCAGAACGCGTTTCTCGAAAGGGAGTATACGCAGGCCAATGGTGGTGGACTGGTTGAGCACTATATCAGCGAGCGCATTTACTCGTGCGTGGTCGGCAAGTACAGACAGACTAGTTGCAGACCTGCTTTTCTTCATTACGATTGGCGTACACCAGGCATCGCCTGCACCGGCAGCAAACAGGCTTTGGAGCAGGGGCTCAAACGCCTCGGCGGGCATGTCATCAATATTGGCTTCGATTTTGAAGTGCCTGGTAGAAGTGTCGGGAGTGTGTATCTGCCCGAGATTGCCTTGCTCGGACACTTCACCCAGAGCAACACGCAACACGTTCGGCAATTCAAAATCTTTGTGCCCCACGCCATAGCCGGTCTTGGTGGGCGAAAAATTAGTCGGTGGTCGGAATTGGGTAACCGTTGCACTTAATATGGCGGCGCCTGTGGGTGTGGTGCTCTCACCCTTTACGCCGCCGTAGTTCAGCGGGACCTCATTGAGTAGTTCCTGGGTTGCTGGTGCGGGTACCGGGAATCTTCCGTGAGCGCAGTCGACAAACCCGGAGCCAACCTCTACCGGTCCGCAGTACACTTGAGCAACCTTCAGATAGTTGAGCGCGATCGCGGCAGCCACGATATCGACAATAGAATCGATCGCGCCAACTTCATGGAAATGTACGGTCTCTACTGGTACGTTGTGGATCTTGGCTTCGGCTACGGCTAGGCGTTCAAAAATGTCGAGTGCGCGTTGTTCTATGCCCGGTTCGTAACCTGCATCTTGAATCATCTGCGCAATCTGGCTGTGGTGCCGATGATGATGTTGCTCGCTGGTACCTACCTTGACGCGGGTACCACTAATCCCCAGTTTTTCACCTGGGCCTACCTCTATGCTGTACTGGCCATCGAGAGGTAGCCGCCCCAGCTCTTGTTTGATGTGTTCAAGCGGTACGCCCAGCTCAAGCATCGCCGCCAGATGCATATCTCCGGATATGCCACAGGCGGGTTGATAGAACAGGGCGCGCAATTCTAGCTCGTGATTTTCTTTGTAGCCGTGGTCTTAAAGTAGTGGCTAGAGGTTGCGGCGGCTACAAAGTTCTCTTTGAGGTGCGCAAGGGTTTGCATGTCTGCGTTAACGGCATCTAGGCCGTGTTCCAGCACGTACGCATACGATCGCTGAAACTCAGATAGCTGTGCTTGCAGCAGGGGTTCATCATAGTGTTTGTCAAAGGCGTCTGGGTTGCCCCAGCCCAGGAAGCTGCGCCCGGCCAGAAACCGCCCGGCTTTCATGCCAATCAGACCAATGCCTGCGTCGCGCGCGGTTTTTAGCTCGCTCTGCAAATCACGCATGGGTGGCGAATCGGGCATGACCTCGCGCGATTGCCAGTCGTACCAGCCGCCGGGAGTTATCGCAATCATGGCCAGACTGAAGGTGCCCAATGCACTTGCAGCCGCGAGTACGTTGCTTGCGTTCTGGTGCGTGCTTAGACCCAGATGCGAGACCTTGCCCGCTGCCTTTGCTTTGACAAACGCTTGCTGAATTTCGTCGCTCGTGATGACCGAGACATTGTTTGACGCCATAAGGTAATAGGCGTCGACATGGTCTACACCCAATCCCTTGAGGCTTGCCTCCAGCCGCTCAGTCCAGCCTGCGGCGGCAGTCTTGGCGGCGGACGCCGTTATGACGTCGTGGGGTTCAATTTCGGTGGGTACGATCGCTTTTGAAATTACAAACAGGTTGTCGCCATGGGTGCGCAGGAAGGGCGCCAGATTTTTTTCAGCGTCATTGTAGTAACCGCTAAATCCAACGTCGAAGGTGTTTACACCTGCGTCATAGGCGGCGTTGAGAAGTTCATCACGCGGCTTGCGCGACAAGGCGGCGCCGCAGCCAAATATAAGGCGGCTACTGTTGTGACCGGTGGCTCCCAGTGGGCGATACGCCATTTTCGGCCAGGCACCCGGTTGATCTAGGCTTGCGTGGGCTTTGCCTTCGGCCAGTGCCGCCCGCAGATTGCCGGTTTGAAACAGGGCCTGGGCAGATACTCCTGCGGCGGCCATACGACGCATAAATCGGCGGCGGCCCCTGTTCTGCTTGATGGGCTGTTTGATGTTTTCGGGGGGCTGGGTTGAAACGGCTGATTCGGGAGCCGGTGTGTTCTCAGGTATCTGCATGAGCTTGATTCCTCTAGTTACCATCATTTATGCGCCGTAAACTAGTGTGCCACAAAGTGCTTCTTGCGGCAGACTAAACGACGTGGAACGCTCGTCTTACAAGTATCTGTTGGCCCCGGCGGTACTAGGGTACTGGCTAGTCTGCTTTGCGCCCTATCATTGGGTAGCGCCTGTCCACAATTTCCAAAATGACGCCTACCTTGGCTCGCAAGGCGTGGGTGCGGGCGCTGTGGCGGGGACAGACGCAGAGCAAACCCTACACTTCGGTGGGCAGGGCCTTGCGACTATCGAAATTCAGCCTACCGGTGTCGATGATCAGACACCGGAAACGCTCTTCTTAAGCTTGCACTTAGAGTGTGATTTGTCCGAGCAATTTGGTCCCGCTCGCCTAGTTTCGTTTTCTGACCACACTCTTTCCCGTAATTTCATGTTGGGACATCAGGGTACAGCGCTGGTTCTTAGGTGGTTGCGGCCGGGTAGCGATTCCAACGGTGCTCCCAATTTTGTAGTTGCGGACTATTTTTCTGAGTGTAAACCGCGTCACCTCGAACTGACGGCCGATAGAACCGGGCTGGTTTTGAAAAGCGAAGGCATTCCATTGCTACAGGTGCCATCGGTCTCTATGGAACGCTGGATCGAAGACTATCCTGTTCGGCTGGGTAACGAGGGAACCTGGAACCGAGGCTGGATCGGACAAATGTCGAACCTGCAATTACAAATCGATGATCGTGTGATTGCCGATGGCTGGGATCAACTTCAGTTGCCCGAGAACGAATGGCGGCTAACTCAGAGCATTAGAAACAGAACGCCCATTGGTTGGCTGCCCTTTAGCAAGAATACAAACCGAACTTCGGTAGACATTATCCTGAACGTAGTCGGGTTCTTGCCCTTTGGCGCCTTGCTTGGTTTGGCCTGGCCCCGCCGAATGAACCTCTGGAAGGCAGGTGCATTTAGTGCTCTATTGAGTTTGACCATAGAGGTCGGTCAGTTAGGCTTCGAAGGTCGTTTTACATCGTCGACGGATTTGGTAGCCAACACCGTTGGCGGAACTCTTGGGTATTTGTTAGCCAACTACCTGTGGCCGAGTAAAACTTTAGGAACACGAGGGAGTGGAGATGAGTGATGCAGACAGTGGTCCGTCGTTAGCTAAGGAAGCAACGCGAGAAGAGTGGCTCACTGCCCGCTCTGAATTGTTAGTGGCAGAAAAGGCGCACACCAGGGCCCGCTCCGAACTTGCTGCCAAACGGCGGAAGCTGCCCCGGGTTCGCCTGGAGAAAGACTATCGGCTCAACGGCAGCCAGGGCGAGCAGACGCTCGCCGAAATTTTCCTCGAGCATTCGCAGCTATTGGTTTATCACCTTATGTTCGGTCCAGAGTGGGAGCGGCCCTGCATTGGGTGTACAGCCTGGGCCAACGCATTCAATGATACGACGGAGCAGTTTGCAGCAGCAGATGCTCGCCTCATTGCCGTATCCAGAGCGTCACATCCCAAGCTTGTGGCAACCGCTGAGGCGTTTGGCTGGCGTTTTCCCTGGTACTCGGCCCTGGGCAGCGACTTCAATTACGATTTCTACGCCTCGTCGCATGACGAAAGCCCATTAAGCAGTCGGATTATTGGCCCCGAAGGAAGTACTGGCCCAGAAGGAAGTGATGGCGAGGTCGTCGAGTTTGATCGGGGTGAAAATCACGGCGTGAGCGTGTTTCAGAAGGATGCCGATGGATCAGTCTTTCATACTTACAGCACCTATAACCGGGGTATAGAGGCCTTAAACGGGGCTCTGGGGTACTTAGATCTGCTACCCAAAGGGCGCGCCTGGTAGCACTCAAGCAGGTCTTTCACGCCTGAGTTGGTTATTATGGGTGTTTGCCGTCAGGGAGTGATTTATCAATGAGCTCAGACCCGAAATCGATTACTCAAGACCCGAATCAAGTGCTCGCCACACTACAAAAAACGCGCCGCTCAGGGCCGATCGCGCACCTGCCGAATTGGCAGGACTACTCTGCTGCAGCTGTTGAAGTCGCGATAAAGCAATTAGTAGAAGACTGCGCTCAAGGGTTTGCCACCCTTGAGAAGACAATCGATCCAGACCAGACACCGGCGTGGGACACGCTCATGGACCCGTTGGAGGCCATCGAGAACGCACTCGGCGCGATCGTCGGACCAGTGAATCATCTCACCAGCGTCAAATATACGGACGAGTTGCAGGCCGCCTATGACGCGGTGCGCCCGGAGGTTATTGAGTTATCTAACACCATGAGTCAAAGCCAACCTCTCTACGCTGCGATGAAGGCCTTGCTTGCGAGTCCCGAAGGTCAGTCGGCCGGTGCTGCGCGGCAACGCATATTGCAAGAATCTATTCGCGGCATGGAGCGTTCGGGTGTTCACCTTGAAGGCGCTGCGCGAAAGCGCTTTCAGGAAATAAAGTCTGCGCTTGCTGAGCTTTCGAACGATTTCCAAACCAATCTGGTGAAAGAAGAGAAAGAAGCGCGTGTCCTTGTGTCTTCAGCATCTGAACTCGAAGGCGTGCCAGACGCGGTTGTTGCCATGGCGCGTAAGCAGGCCGAAGACGACGGCATGACAGGTGACGACAAATCTGGACCTTGGAGTTTTGTGGTTAACGCCGTGGGCTACATGGGCGTGATTCAGCACGGTAAACACCGAGGTTTGCGTGAACGGTTTTACAGGGCATTTCGAGCGCGCGGCCAGTCCCCTGAATTCGATAATCGCGAGGTGTTGCAGGAAATTCTGCGCCTGCGCCAGGAACAAGCACAGCTTGTTGGATTTGATAACTACGCGCGCTTGAGTATCGACAGCAAGATGGCGCCTTCGCTCGAATCAGTGTGGGCCATGCTCGACGAGCTGGAACGCGCAGCACGACCCGCTGCAGAGGCAGAGCTTGACGAGCTGAAAGCCTTTATGGCGGAGCAAAATGCCGAAGGTGCCAGCGACCCCAAGCCCTGGGACGTTGCCTTTTGGGCGGAGCGATTGCAGGAGGCGAAATACTCCTACGACGCGGAAGCCCTGCGCGACTACTTTCAGTTGCCGCGCGTACTCGACGGGTTGTTTGGTCTGGTCACCAAGCTCTACGGTGTAGACATTATTGAGAGCCCAGACCCACAAGTACCGGTATGGGATTCGTCGGTGCAGTTCTTTGAAGTACACAAAGACAATGCCCCCATCGCCGGGTTCTATGTTGATCCTTACGCCCGGCCCGGTGAAAAGCGCGGCGGGGCTTGGATGAACACGGTGGTTGGCAAGAGTCGGCTGCTGGCGGTCGATGACCAAAAATCCTCTTTGCCTGTTGCGCTGTTCGTGATGAATGCGCGCCCGCCTGCTGAAGGCAAGCCCGGCCTCATGTCGCTCGATGAAGTGCGAACGCTGTTTCACGAGTTTGGTCACGCCACCCAGCATATGTTTACGCAGGTAGACGAAGGCGGTGCCTCTGGCATGAATCTGGTTGAGTGGGACTCGGTCGAGCTTGCCAGCCAGTTCAATGAATACTGGATGGAGCACAAGCCATTCTTACGCAACCTGAGCGCCCATGTAGATACCAACGAGCCGTTGGATGACGCAACAATCGACCGGATTCTGGCCAGCAAGAACTTCATGGTGGGCAACGGCACGCTGCGGCAACTCTTGTTTGCGAAAGTAGACCTGCGCATGCATGAACGCTTCGGTACCGGTGGAGCAGGGGCGGGCCAGAAAGAGAAAGGAAAAGCGGAACAAAGTCCATTTGAAATCGAGCGCGAGCTTGCTCGGGAAACTGTGATTACACCGATGCTTGACGACGAGTCACAGCTGCCCGCCTTTGGGCATCTGTTTGCAGGGGGGTATGCAGCCGGTTACTACTCGTACAAATGGGCAGAGGTGTTGGCTGCGGATGCGTTTGCCGCGTTTCGCGAGGTCGGGCTGGATAACGACGCGCCCGTGCGCGAGGTTGCGCAGCGCTTTGCCGAGACAGTGCTCGGGCTAGGTGGCAGTCAGCCCGCGGCGGAAATCTATCGGTTATTCCGAGGCCGTGATGCCTCGGTACAGGCGTTACTTGCCGATCAAGGTTTGGCGTCTGGCGTCGCCGCCTAAACAAACAGATTCGGAAAAGAGAAGAAGGGGATAGATATGGGGACAGACCTAAAAAGTAAGGTTGCGGTAGTTACCGGAGCGAGTCGGGGCATCGGTAAGGGTATTGCGCTAGCGTTGGCTGAGCGCGGTTGCAAGGTGTTTGTGACTGGGCGTACGAGCGGTGACGGACCGCTGTCAGTCGAAACCTGCGCGAAGCAAATCACCGAGGCGGGCGGCGAGGGCCACGCTATTGTCTGCGACCACGGGGTCGATGCAGAGATCGAGAAGCTGTTTGAGAGCATTGCCAAAAACACCGACCACATCGACTTCCTGGTGAATAATGTTTACAAGATTCCGTCGCCCCCGGCCTGGGGCGGTGGCTTCTGGGATCACCCCATAGGCATATGGGACGATCAAGTGGGTATTGGATTGCGCGCGCACTATGTTGCCAGTTGGCATGCTGCAAAGTTGTTGTTTGCTGCATCTGCAGGGGCTGCGATCCTTAACGTATCGTCGCCAGGTGGACAGGCGTATCACTTCTCGTCGTCGTACGGCGCGGGTAAGGCCGGACTCGACCGGCTTACCGCAGATATGGCGATTGAGCTTGAACCCAAGGGCGTTGCTGCCGTTGTGCTCTATCCGGGCTCCGTTGCAACAGAGTTTATTGTTGAAGCGTCGAAAACTCAGGATATGGATCTGTCCCAAGCCCAGTCCACATCCTTTGTGGGCCAGAGTGCGGTCGCTTTGTTGACGGCAGAAGATCTAATGCAGCGCTCAGGCAAAATCTGCTGGGTAGAAGATCTTGCGGAAGAGTTTGATATTACCGAAGAAGATGGCAGCCGGCCGCCGCGCTACGCCCAGCGGGTCGGCTCTAAAGCCTAGTGGAGGCTTAGTCGAAACGCGTTGATCTAGTTATAGATCTTCACCGTGGTCGATGCTCGGTGCCGTAGCAAGGGGTCAGATAGATCGCCCGCATGGCCGTCGTGACACTGGCCGTGTGCCATACGCCTGCGGGATTAACCATGGCATCGCCTGGACCAAAGGGTGTGCTGACTTCTGCACCGTCTATTTGTTGAATGAAGGTACCGGTACCCGCGAGCACAATCACTAGCTCATCACCGCAGTTGTGACATTCCCAGGCGCCCCAGTCTTCTGGGCTCTCTTCGATCATCGCAAGTCGCCCGGGCTCAGATTCGGTTGAATGAGCTTTGACATAGGCTTCGAATGCAGGGCCGTCGAATCCAAAGTCATGTTGCACGGCGGTGCCGGTATTTCCCAGGTGAATTGGGGACTTGCCGAGATCGAATGGCCCGTTGTTGTGTTCTGTCATTGTGAGTCCTCAAAATAAATTACTGGGAGCTTATTGGTCGGCAATACGCACCAGCCGTTTGCCAATATTGTCGCCGGCCATCATGCCTATGAACGCGCGAGGCGTGTTTTCTATACCGTCGACGATGTCTTCGAAGTAGCGGACGGAGCCGTCGGCAAGGCGATCTGCCATGCGGGGCAGGAAGGCGTCAAACTTGTGCATGTGGTCGTAGATGATAAATCCGGTCATGGTGGCGCGGGCTGCAACCATGGCTCCAAGATGTTCAACAGCGTTCTTGGACTGATTGTAGCCTGCGATCTGTCCACAAACGGGTATGCGGGCGAACGGATTGATATTGGCAAGTGCGGCATCCAACGTTGGGCCGCCCACGTTATCGAAGTAGACATCGATGCCGTTTGGGCAAAGCTCTACAAGTGCGTCGTGCGGATTTAGAGTTTTATAGTTAAACGCCGCGTCAAAACCAAGGTTCGCTGTGAGATGCGCAACTTTAGCGTCACTCCCGGCACTGCCAATCACCCGAGCTCCGGTGAGATGCGCGAGCTGTCCAGCGACAGAACCCACCGCGCCACTGGCGGCAGAAACAAACACCGTGTCTTCCGCCGTTGGCATGCCTAGCTCGAGCATGCCAACTTCTGCCGTAAGTCCGGGCATTCCGCGAACCGAGATCGCATGTGACAGCGGGCCCAACTCTGGATCGATTTTATAAAGCCGAGCCGGATCCTTAACCTGACTGAATTGTTCCCAGTGTAGAAAACCCCAAACGTAGTCTCCGGTTCGAATCGCTTCGGTATCACTTTCAATTACCTGCGCCACCACCCGGGCAGGAATGGGCGCGTCGAGTGGAAACCCGCCCGCATAGTTTTTTGCCGTGCCCATGCGACCCCGCATATAGGGGTCGCACGACAGAAGCAGGTTGCGGGTGACTAAACCACCTGGGGGCACAGCGGGTAGTTTTGATGCTCTTATTTCAAAACAATCTTCAGTAACTTCCCGTTCCGGTCGTTTGGCGAAGATCACCTGTACGTTTGCGTTCAAGGGCGCTGTTCCTGTTAACCGGTGGTTGCCGTTGCGGACTCAAATCCTTCGCGCACTGTCGGCTCGACTCCGCCAATGCTAAGTAGCGACTCCACACAATCTCGTACTGATTCATCAAGCGATCTGAAGTTGATACCCAGAAGGTTCTTAATGCGATCATTGCGTAACTCGCAGCCTGCCCAAATTGAGCGCATTTCCTGTTCGCGGGCCTGGATACGTTCGGGATGGGAGTCAGTAACTTGCGGAGTCGCGTGACCAAGTTCGGGAAGTAATCGATCGATATCCGCGCATATGTCCTCGACATTGCGCGCGTCTGTTGACCAGGCGATGTACCGCTCGGCGTTTTTTACATCGACGCTTTCCAGCAAACCGATGTGACAATCTGCGTCGTCGCGTACGTCCACAGTCATCCATGGCCGATACGCGCCGGTTTGGAAATACTTGCCTTTAAGCATCATTTCTATGTTGTGCTGCCAGGGCCCCGCATTCTTCTGATGGGCGGATTGAATGGGCCCGACGTTATCAGCTGGACAGCAGGTGATGGCGTCCCAGCCGCCGTGCTGAATGGCCGCATCAGAGAAGCTGCGTTCGGCGAGCACTTTGCCCATGGAGTAGCCCTGACCCTTGGCAATGTTGCGCTTAGGGTTGTGCTCATCGGGGTAGCGGTCTTCAAAGCAGACGGGGCGACGCACCAGCTCCTGCAGATCTACTTCTGAAATAACCGCGGCGATACTCGATGTCACCACAACGCGAGTGATGGTCTCAGAGTTGTTTATGCTTTGAATGATGTGATCGCAGACCCTTTTCACATAGTCCTGGTCGTCATAGTCAGACACATGAGACAGGTGGCAGAGGCCATGACACCCCTTGAATATGTCGTCAAAACAGCCGTCGTTGTCGAGGTCTGCTGCATGCAGCGTAAGTCTGCCTGACCGATAGGCGCCCATTGCAGTTAAGAAACCGCATTTGTCGGTATCAGCCGGGTTACGAACGCACGCGCGGACTCGATACCCCTTATCGAGTAGTCGGCGTACTACCCAACCGCCAATGAAGCCGGAGGCACCGGTTACGGCAATCGTGCCGCCTTGTGGAACGGGGGCCATAAGTTAATCCTCTTTTGTTAGTTGGTTGTTAGATTTGTCGGGACAAGATCTGTGTCTGTAGTTGCAGAGATGCGTGCAATGCCTATACCGAAGGCCATGAAAGCGAGCGTCATTATTGGGCTTAGGTAACAAAAAATGGCGAACGGAGCGTAGGCCAGTGTGCTTACGCCAAGCACGCCCGCGTGAAACGCGCCGCAAGTGTTCCAGGGTATAAGGGGCGATGTGACGGTACCCGCGTCTTCCAGGGTGCGCGATAGATTCTGCGGAGCAAGACCGCGCTCCTCATAAGCATTGGCGAACATACGTCCAGGTACTATGACGGCAAGATACTGATCAGACGCCGTTACATTAGTGAACACGCAGGTTCCGGCGGTTGCGCTAACCAGACCCAGATCGGTTTGGGCGCGTTTGACCAGATAACTGGTGATACGGCGGAGAAATCCGCTGGCTTCCATAACGCCGCCAAAACACATTGCGGCAAGAACCAACCAGATGGTGCTGAGCATGCCCTGCATGCCACCGGCGGTGAGTAACTCATCGAGCGTGGCGTCACCCGTGACAATCGCTGAGTCACCATACATGACGGTCATCAGGCTAACGTAGCTGCTGCCGTCGGTAATTTGTTCGAGCAGATCTGCCTGAACTATGGGGGCAAGCAATGCGCCGAGTAGGACGCCAGAGAGTATTGCCGGCAGGGCGGGTACTTTTTTTAAAATCAGACCCACAATGATGAGCGGCGGCACGAAGAGCCAGGGCGTGAGGTTGATAGTGGTGCGCAGAACTTCCGAGATTTCTTCGGTGCGCTGGGTTGCACCGGAATTTGCCGAATCGCTGCTGATCAGCGCAAAGATCACGATCGCGATGGTGATGCTGGGAACGGTCGTCAGCGCCATGTAGCGAACATGAGAAAACAACTCCGTGTTGCTGGCGGCCGACGCAAGGTTGGTGGTGTCAGAGAGCGGTGACAATTTGTCTCCGAAGTAGGCGCCAGAGATGATGGCGCCCGCGACAGCCGCTTCGTTTTGCCCCAATACCTGGCCTATGCCCACAAGAGCAATGCCGATGGTTGCTACCGACGTCCAGGAACTGCCAGTAAACAGCGCAACACAGGCAGTAATGATGCAGGCACCGGGCAAGAAGATTTCCGGGCTGAGTATCTGCAGCCCGTAATAAATCATGGCGGGAATGATGCCGCTGATAAGCCAGGTACCCGACAGTGCTCCCACCAGCAGCAGAATCAATATGGCGGGAGTCGCTAGTCGGATCGCATCCAGGATGCCGTTTTGCAACCTGTCCCAACTCCGGCCCTGACCGATAGCGAGGAGGGCGGCAATAGCGGCGGCGCCAATTAAAATGAGCTGGTTAGATCCGCTCACCGCATCGTCGCCAAACACAAAAACATTGTACGACAGCGCGACAATCAACAGCAGCAAGGGCAATGCTGAAACCAAGAGTGACGGCTCTGCAGCTTCTTCTGTTCCAGGTAGTGCTCCAGCTGGGGTTCCATCCGGACCTTGCGGTGCTTGTGTCATCTCTAGTACTGAACCACCGAGCGTATGCTCTTGCCCTCGTGCATTAAATCAAACGCCTTGTTGATGTCAGACAGTGGCATGGTGTGCGTAATCAGGTCATCGATATTTATACGGCCTTCCATATACATATCGACTATCCCGGGTACATCGGTGCGGCC
>CAZFIA010000030.1:13925-33252 GCA_964519335.1 uncultured Pseudomonadales bacterium | reverse complement strand
ACGCACTACCGGCGACTGCATGATGCCCTGTGAGTTAATCACTGCACCCAGACCACGCGACCAGGCAGAATTCACCAGCGCGGTGGTAACGGCGCCACAATCAAACGCCGTGTCATCGCTGTCAGCCAGTTCGCGATCGTAAGTGATAATCACACAGACCGGCGCATCAAATTGACGGAAACCCCGCAACACCCAATCCTGACGGCCCTCTTTGTCTTCGCGCGCAATGCCCATTGCTGCAAACAACTGCTTGGCAACACCTACCTGGCGGTTGCGGTGTTCTCCCGCAAAGGCCTGGCCAATACGAAACTCACGCGAATGTGGAACACCGGCGAGATTCCGCTCTGTATTGCCAGCTCGAATGCGATTCAACACCTCGCCAGAGACGACGGTGAAATTCCACGGCTGGGTGTTCATCGAAGACGGCGAACGCATGGCCATTGCCAATATCTCTTTGATCAGCGCCTTCGGCACCGGATCGGTTTTGTAACCGCGAATGCTGCGGCGCCCGAGTAGGACATCATCAAACTGCACTATAAGTCTCTCCCTGTAGATACCGCCTTAGTGTACGCGGATTGTGGCTCTGGCGATGCTAGACTCTGTACGAATCCCCCGGGAACGATATTGTGACAACCTCCGTAACCGACAGCATCAATGCACAACCCATGAGCCCGGCACAGATACGCGCTGTGTTGGTGTGCGTTTTCCTGGTTGCCCTTGATGGGTTCGATGTTCTCGCGATAGCATTCGCAGCCCCTGGCATAGCCAAAGAATGGCAGCTAAGCGAAGGCGTGCTCGGTTGGGTTGTCACAATGGAGTTGATCGGCATGGCGATCGGTTCCATTTTTTTAGGCAACCTCGCCGACCGGGTAGGTCGACGCCCGGTTCTCCTCGCAAGTGCCGTTGTCATGACCATTGGCATGCTAGCTGCGGCCTTGGCACCCAATGTCTATGTGCTATCCGGTTTCCGAATTCTGACCGGTATCGGCATAGGGGCTGTGCTTGCCAGCGCGAACGCCCTGGTCGCCGAGCTCGCAAACGACAAACATCGAAGCTCTCTCGTTATGGTAATGGCGGGCGGCTATTCATTTGGGGTTGTTGTAGGCGGGCTCGTTGCCACGAGCTTGCTTG
Source organism: uncultured Pseudomonadales bacterium (assembly GCA_964519335.1). Lineage (GTDB taxonomy): Bacteria > Pseudomonadota > Gammaproteobacteria > Pseudomonadales > Azotimanducaceae > JALZVT01. Next base: position 32,121 of record CAZFIA010000030.1, on the reverse strand, counting down.
AGGAATACGGCTGGCGATCGGTGTTTTACCTGGGTGCGGCCGGCACCGCAGTCGCTATCCCGCTAATTCTTCTGTTCCTGCCCGAATCCATTTCGTTTCTAGCGACCAAACGGCCGACCGGAGCCCTTGAAAAGATCAATGAAATCCTCAGTCGCTTCAAGAAAGCAACACTACCCACTCTGCCCACAATGCAGGCAAACGCCAAGGCGGTTGGCTTTAGTACGCTGTTCAGCCCGAAGTTCATAAAAGTTACGGTACTGCTATCGCTCGCCTACGTCGCACACATCTCTACGTTTTACTTCGTGCTGAAATGGGTACCAAAGCTGGTCACCAATATGGGTTTCACCGAATCCGAGGGCGGATCGGTTCTGGTTTGGGTTAACTTCGGCGGGTTGGCGGGGTCTTTCCTGTTAGCACTGGCGATGCAGGCGATCGACGTTCGAAAACTGACCATTACTTTCGTGGTAGGCGCCGCCGTATTTGTCGGTTTGTACGGACAGGTAAATGCAAACCTCACAATGCTGGCGCTAGCCTCGATTGGCGCTGGGTTTTTCTCAAACGCAGCAGCCGGGGCAATGTTCCCCTTGATGGCGAACTACTTTCCTACCCAGATTCGAGCGAGCGGTTCGGGGGTGGTTCTCGGTGTGGGTCGGGCTGGCGCCATCGCCGGTCCAGTGCTTGCGGGCTATCTGCTAGAGGCACAATTCCCGCTCTCACAAGTCACCGTCATTATCGCAATCGGATCCGTGATCGCTGCACTCGCCATTTTTCTGCTAGGTTCGAAGCCGCTGGATGGGAATAGCTAGCGAGCTGATCTAGCCGGTGTCGGTGCTAAGCTATCTGCTCGCATGACCCCAGTAACGCACCGCGCCGAACCCACACGCGCCGAACCCACAAAGGAGAGCCATCAATGTCCATTCTGAAAATTGATACTCAGGATCACATCACCACGCTGACCCTCGATCGTCCTGAGGCAATGAACTCGTTAAGTTACGAACTGTACATGGCGCTCGAAGACGCCGTGCGTGAAACCAAATCACGCGTGATCATCATTACCGGCGCCGGGGAAAAGGCATTTTGCACTGGTGATGATGTTAAGCAGATTCTCTCCAAGGGCGTAAGCGGTAGATCAGAAAAAATGGAGGAGCGCTCAAGGCGCACCGGTGGCCTAACGCCAGCAGCAGATGCCTTGCTTCATACCAACGTCCCGGTAATCGCCGCCGTGAACGGCTACGCGCTCGGCTGGGGTATGGAGATTGCTCTGATGGCAGATATTAGAGTCGCATCAGAAAACGCCAAGTTTGGCGAGCTGTTCGTTCAACGCGGATTGTGTTGCGACGCTCCCGGCCTGGGTCGGCTCGCTCAACTGGTTGGTAGAGAGCGCGCCAGCGAACTGCTTTTTATAGGCGACATGATCTCTGCGGAAGAAGCGCTCGCGATGCGTCTTGTTTCAAGAGTAGTTGCTCCTGATGCATTGATGAAGACGGCCATGACATTGGCTGAACGAATTGCCGCCAACCCACCCATGGCCGTGCGATCGATTAAGGCCGGGATGCGCCGCACGCTCGATCCAGATTGGCGGGATGTTGGCGAATGGGCCATCAAGGAAATTCGCAGACTAATGGCAACGGAAGACGCTAAAGAAAGTGCGGCTGCGTTTATGGAAAAGAGAGAGCCCGTCTTTAGCGGGAAATAGTTTGTTGTAATTTTTCTTTGGGTGCTTCCCGTTAGCCCTGACCCACGATTTCAAACTCCGACTCGTCCGCCTCTCGGGTCTGCTGCCAGAACTCGATCAACGTACCTGGCCAATTCTGGGTGATCTTGCCCTTCGAATTTTTGTACCAGGTATTCACGCCCGACTGTCCCCAGGCCATCTTGGCGTTGCCTTCGTCAATCATGCGGTTATATGCATCATGGACGTCTTCTTTAACATCGATATAGCGGGCGTCATGTTTCATTAATAGCGCTAAGCAACCCAGAATGTAGCGCACCTCGCACTCGGAAAAGAATACGATGCTGCCATTCACAACGATGTTGGTATTAGGGCCGTAGATACAGAACAGATTCGGGAACCCCGGCACGGTAACGCCTTTATAAGCCTGAGGATCACCGTCCCATTTCTCGTGCAGTTCCACGCCACCCAGGCCATAGACGTTCATCGGAAACAGGAAGTCGCTAGCCTTGAATCCTGTACCGTAGATCAGCACATCGAATTCATGCTCCGCGCCGTCTGCGGTACGAATTCCTTTAGGCGTGATCGCATCGATCGACTCTGTAACCAGATCAACATTGTCACGTTTTAGAGCGCGCAAATATTTGCCGTCGTCAATCAGCATTCGCTTCGCGAACGGCGGATACTTAGGCGTGCATTTTTCTATTAGGTCATCCCTACCCTCAAGCTCAGTCTCGAGATTCTCAAGGAACATCTCTCTCACCGCCTGACTAACCTGACCGACAGATTCCTCCGGCCGGTTCCAGCCTTCGTCTGCGCGGGCAGCTTCGAGCATGCCTTCTGCGCCAGTCCAGAACACCTTGAAGCGGTACCACTTGGCGTAGAAAGGTACGTGGCTAAGCAACCAGTGCTTGCCGGACGCCACCTCGGTGAAATAGTCAGGGTTGGGAACAATCCACGGTGGCGTGCGCTGAAACAGAGTTATGTTCTCGGCTTGTTCCGCGAGTAGCGGTGCAAACTGAAACGCGCTGCCGCCGGTTCCAATCACACCAATCTTCTTGCCGGAAAAATCGTGCTCGTGCTCCCAGCGTGCACTGTGAAACGAGGGGCCGGTAAAACTATCGGCGCCCTCTATGTCTGGCAGATTGGGCCGGTTCAACTGCCCTACTGCACTTATAACAGCGTTTGCAACAAGCGTTTCGCTGCGACCATCGTGGTTCACGTCTACCCGCCACTGCCCGGTCGATTCATCAAACCTCGCCTCGGTCACCTCAGTATCAAAACTAATGTGCTTGCTAAGCTCGAAATCTCTCGTTGCGTCCGCAAAGTACTCTCGCAAGATGGCCTGAGGCGAAAAGTGCTGCGGCCAATCCTTGGGTAGAAAGGAATAGGAGTAGGTATGGTTGGCGCTGTCGACACGACAACCGGGATAAGTGTTTTCGTACCAGGTGCCACCCACCTCGCTGTTCTTCTCAATTACCTGAAATGGAATACCGGCTTCCTGCAGCCGGATCGCTGTAAGCAACCCGGACATGCCAGCACCAATCACCAGCACCTGAAAGTCACCGCGGGTCTCTTCGGATACTTCAAAAATGTCAGGCTGCCCATAAGGATCCTCACCGTGCATCGACAACTCTGCAGTGAGAAACTCGACGTACTCGTCGTTCAATTCCTGACCGGTTAGGAACTTGAGCATTTCCAGAAGCTCTTCACCCTCGGGTTTGAAAAGACCACCGGGGTTGTCTCTGAAAGCGGCTACCATCGAGGCGGCTTCGTCGAGAATGCGCTGACGATCTGCCTCATCGACACCATCATCCGGAGCCAGAAAATCGGTAGTCGGGCGGACCGAACCCCGGAGGATGCCCATGTCTCCCGATAAATGGACCATAGTCAGCATGATGGCCGCCGTATCTGCTTGCTCCAAAGCCTCGCGTATTTCGACGTCGGATTCGGTGATGGGCGCTAATGATTCGGTGACTGGTTTCATCGATTCGTTCCCTTGCTGGTGGATGGGGTAACGCAGTTATCCTAATGGTTTATGAAAGCCAATGAGAATCGTATTCTTACCCTGGACTGAGGAGTGATTTGGCAACGACACCGCTAGAAGGCCCGAAAGGAGCACAGCAGTGGGAACGCCTTGATGCAGGAATTGCTGACAGAGCATTTCAGGATCAGCCGATCGAGCTTTAGGCTTAGTGACCTAGGCATTCGATACGCACAGATTACCCAACCGCTTAGCCTAAGGTTCAGCCAAAGTAACCAGGCCGGCCTGGCCAGCTGAAGTTGCAGCCGCAAAATTTCGCCGGTGTAGCTACTTTAGGGAGACAATCTCGCTGCGCACAACTGCTGGGTCAAAAACAAGTGATCCTTGAAGTAAACAATCTGCAAACACTTTGTAAGCAACTTAATGGGTGTTTACTCCTGTCCGGAGTCTAGTAGGCCGCTAAATTTGCGACCACTTAATGCCACAGTGTCGGACCAGAGTGTAGATGGGCTGTAACCGGCCACGTATATCACGGCGTGGAGCGGTTATAGCGAGGCGATCAGGCTGTCGCAGCTAGAACTGCGGCTCGCCATCAAGTCTTCGGAGAGCCTCATCGCGCGATTAGCCGGGTTGCTAAACGTCTGTTTAGTAGCGGCGAAGAATGGGCATCGCCAAAAAATGAGCAGCGAAATTGCTTTAGAATGAAGGTCTGAAATAAGACCGGAAATTGCCTGATGGCAGGTATTGCGAGCAGCGCTGGAAGCCATGGGCAGCACGCGCATAACGCATAGTCGGTTGATCGGTCCGTCGCCGTATTACAGGTGTGAACTCAGAGCGCCCAGGGGGTATCTACATAACCAGTAACTCGCCGACACAGCGCCAGAAAACAAGACAAATACAGTGGCGCTTGGCCAGCCGATGGGTAAGTCGACTCGCTGACGGGACTCAGCGTCGGTCGATGGTAATAAAAATCGAAAAGGACAGACGTTGAACTCCGGGGAACTTTCGCAACTTACAAATCATTGGTACGTGACTGCCGGCAACGGGGATGCGGTTGTGCGCGTCTTTCCAGGGATGTCGCTCGGCGAGACGGACACTGGGGAACTAAGCCTGGACGGCGACGATGCGATGTTGTCGTTGAGTATCGATAGTAACGACTCATTGGTCGTGAACGTTGTTAGTGGTGGTGAGTTAGAAGCTGAGGACGGGGAGTTCTGCGAGAAACATCACCTCGCCCTGGACTCCCCCGGACTAATAAGACTGCCGAATAACATATTGCGGTTCGATAGAGGCATTCTCAACGAGGCGAGAACCGACGCGCCGTCGCTACCTTGTGCTGTATGGCGCACAGCCGAGGCTGAAAATCGGACACCAGAAACGAGCAGCATCGACACAGCGCAATTGCCTCTTGCGGCCGAAATCATCGTGCCCGAAACGAATGCGCCTGAATCCAGTGCGCCTGGACCTGATGAACCGCAGAGCATATCTAGTACCACGGAGCCGCCAATCCTCCGAGAGGTTCCAACCAAAACAGCCAGCAGCCACAAACAAAGCATGAGTTCGTTCGCCGCTGCGGCGCTAGTAGGGTTGGTATGTGTCGGGATCTGGCTTGTTTATTCGGGAATACCCTCTAGCATCACGCTGGACCAGCAAGCACCGGTTGCGCGGCAGATTGAGGCGGTGGAAGGAAGTCGCCCGCCAGCCGTTCAGACAACAGTTCAGACAACAGTTGAAGAAGCACCCACGGTAGTGCCGCCGGATCGCGATCAGATATTTACCAAGAGTAAAAGCACACCGGCACCAGAACTGATTGCAACGCCAGCAATTGAAACACCGGCTCTCGAAACACCGGCCTTTGAAACACCAGCAACCGCAGCACGGGAAACGCCAGCGACTTCGGGACCGGATACATCAGCAACCGCAGCGCTGGAATCGCCAGCAACTTCGCCATCGGAAAGGACAGTGGTGATCGCCATCCCACCGAACGAACCGGTGGCTGAGACCATAGCCTCGACACCAGCGATTGCCGCGGCAAAGCCGTTGTCGCAAAACCGCCCGACGCCTGAGGTTGCAGAACGCACCGCCCCAAGGAACACAAGCTCGGCACCATCCACCCGAAACCCTGTGAGCCGCCGCGAAGTCGCAGGTGCTGGCCCTGCCCCAACCTCAGAAGCAGCAGCGGAAGCGGAATTGCGGCGCGAACAAGAGCAGGCGCAGATGGCCCTTGTTATATACGAACGAGATTTGCTCGCTGCCGAATTGGCGCTGGCTCAAGGCCGACTTACGCAACCGCCAGAAGACAACGCGTACTCACTGTATAAAAAGCTGGTGGCTTCGAACCCGGAGTCCAGCGATGCCAGGCGCGGCTTTCAAGCCTTGGGTGCGGCACTTGTGAATCGCGCTTTCGCAGAACTTGCCGCCAAGCGCTGGGGCGATGCCCGGGCTACGCTGGCAGCGGCGGCAGAGGCCGGTGCCAGTCCTAATCTTGTCGCCGATTTAAGTGGTGAGGTTGCCTACCAGCAGCGTTTAGCCGACGCCGAGGCCGGACGTTTCGCGGCACTCTACCCAGCGGCGGAACTCGTTGCACTGAAACGCACAACGCCACGCTTGCGCCGCTACGCGCCCGACGGTATCGACATGGTGCAAATCGAGTTCACGGTGTCGGTTGCCGGTAACGTGCAAGACATCGAGGTACTCGGCGGACCACCGCAGCGACTGGAACGCATTGTACGCCAGGCCGTTACAGACTGGCGCTTTGAACCTGTGCTGTCCGGTACCCGGCCAATACCCGTACGAACTCGGGTTGGCCTGGAAATACCCTGATAGTTTACCAGCCGGAAGCGACCCCACGATCCGTAGCAACAGCGAAGATCAGTAACTTTTCCTGAGTAACAGTAACGATGAATAGTCCAGCAGTTTTAAATGACATCGCCCTGACCAAACAACTTTCCGACGGCACGATCCAGTGGGTACCGTTGCGAGCTGCTGCACAACAGGAAGCAGCAAGTGACGGTGTGTCGTATACGCTGATCGATCGCGCCCGCAGCTACGAAGCCCCGCAATCGCTCAGGTTAGAACGTCGAGGCGAAGACCTGATCGTAGACTCTGAAGGTACAGAGTTACTGATCATCACCGATTTTTTCGCGGCGGAGGGAACCCGTTTCTTCCCCGAGCCTGACATCGCGAGCGGCGCGGGTCCTTTCTCTGGTCCAGCGATCACGCCAGACACCGAGGCAGTTCGCGAGTCGTCAGATGGCCCATTAATCGTTTGGGCCGGCGAGTCGGGTGTCAGCGATGAGGCTGCTGAGCAGTCGGCAGCAACCACCGTTGTTAAAGAAGGCGGCATCTCCCCGTGGGTATGGGTGGGCGGCGGACTTGGTGTGCTGGGCATCGCAGCTGCGGCCGGTGGCGGCGGCGGCGGTGGCAGTGACGACGCGCCTGCCACCACCACTCCCCCTCCAACAGTACCAAGCGATACCACGCCACCGCAGATCACCTCGAGCACGATCGCCGAAGCGATTAATGAGAACAGCAGCGCCGGGCAAGTCGTCTATAGCGCGGTTGCGACGGATGCCGCTGCAGTGACCTGGAGCCTCAGCGGCACAGACGCTGCTGAGTTTACTATCGACACCAACACGGGCGTTGTAACGCTCATCGAGAACCCCGATTTCGAAACGCAACCGAGCTATGAATTCACAGTAATAGCGACAGATGCGGCGGGCAACCAAAGCGAGCAACAGGTGTCGCTGGCCGTCAACGACCTAAACGATGCGGCCCCCCAAATAACCTCTGGCGCCACCGCCTCTACCATCGACGAAAACAGCGGATCTGATCAGGCAATCTATACCGCCACAGCCGCCAACGGCAGCGTGACCTGGAGCCTGGGCACTGGCGGCGACGCGGCGCAGTTAAGCATCAATGCAAGCACCGGTGTCGTTACGCTGGCACCGAACCCCGATCACGAGATGCAATCCAGCTATGCGTTTACCGTGGTCGCAACCGACACCGACGGTAACTCTAGCGAGCAGCCCGTGAGCCTGGTTATCACCGACCTGGATGAAGTGGCACCAACCATCACCTCGGGTGCTGCAACGCAGCCGATCGATGAGAACACCGGTGCGGGTCAAATTGTGTACACCGCGACCAGCACTGACACCGGCGATATCAGTAGCGGTCCAATATCCTATAGCCTCTCACAGGTTGGCGATTCTGCGGCATTCACCATCGACGCAGTCACCGGCACCGTCACGCTGGTCGAGAATCCAAACTTCGAAACCCAATCCCGCTTTGACTTCACGGTCGTTGCAACCGATGGCGCGGGCAATAGCAGCCAGCAGTCTGTCTCGCTGGACATAAACGATGTAGACGATGTCGCGCCATTCATCAGCTCAGGCGCCATCGCCGCTCCCATCAACGAGAACAGCGGTGCCAACCAGGCGATCTACACGGCCGCCGCCGAGGATGGAGTGACCTGGAGCATCGATGCGGGCGCCAACTCGAGTGAGTTAAGTATCGACGCCAGCACTGGCGTGGTGACGCTCGCCCCTGACCCGGACCACGAAACACAGGCCGACTATACATTCACAGTAATCGCAACCGATGCAGCCGGTAACAGTTCGCAGCAAACCGTGTCTCTGACCATCAACGACCTGGACGAAGTCGCGCCTACCATTACCTCCTCAGCAACCGCCGATGCGATAAACGAAAACTCGGGCGCAGGTCAGGTGGTGTACACCGCCACGAGCACCGACACCGGCGACATCAGTACTGGCCCGATCCAGTACAGCCTGGCGCCCGGCGCAAATGCCGCGGCGTTCAGCGTCGACGCGACCAGCGGAGCTGTGACTTTAATTGGCAACCCAGACTTCGAGACTGAATCAAGCTTTTCGTTCACCGTAATCGCGACTGATGCGGCAGGCAACAGCACCCAGCAAGCGGTCTCACTGACTGTGAACGATGTAAACGAGAATGCGCCGTCGATAACTTCTGGGGCTACTGCTACATCGATCAACGAAAACAGCGGAAGCGATCAGGCAATCTATACCGCGACGGCGGGCGAGGTCGTAACCTGGAGCCTTGCGCCCGGCGGAGAGGCCAGTGCGCTCAGCATCAACGCAAGCACTGGCGAAGTAACGCTTGCCATCGACCCCGATCACGAAACCCAACCAAGCTTCGCGTTTACCGTGGTCGCCACCAACGATGCTGGCAACAGTTCACAGCAAGCCGTGTCCCTGACCATCAACGATCTGGACGAAGTCGCGCCGACCATTACCTCTTCCGCGACTGCCAACGCGATTAACGAAAACTCGGGCCCGGGTCAGGTGGTGTACATCGCCACGAGCACCGACTCCGGCGACATCAGTACTGGCCCGATCCAGTACAGCCTGGCACCCGGCATGGACGGCGCGGCGTTCAGCATCGCGCCGGCCAACGGTGCTGTGACTTTGATCGGAAACCCTGACTTCGAGACTCGACCAAACTTTTCGTTCACCGTAATCGCGACCGATGCCGCAGGCAACAGCACCCAGCAAGCGGTCTCACTGGCTGTAAACGACGTAGACGAGAGTGCGCCGTCGATAACATCCGGGCCTACGGCTACACCAATCAACGAAAACAGCGGAGGCAATCAGGCAATCTACACCGCGACGGCGGGCGAGGTCGTGACCTGGAGTCTTGCGCCCAGCGTAGATGCCAGCGCTTTCAGTATCAACACAGCAACCGGCGAAGTGACGCTCACCATCGACCCCGATCACGAAACGCAAACAAGCTTCGCGTTTACCGTGGTTGCCACCAACGATGCCGGCAACAGTTCGCAGCAGACCGTGTCTCTGGCCATCAACGACCTCGACGAAGTCGCGCCGACCATCACATCAACGCCCACGGCAGATGCGATCGATGAGAACAGTGGTGCCAATCAGGTGGTTTATAGGGCCACAAGCACCGATACAGGAGATATCAGCACGGGCAGCACAACTTACAGCCTGGCCCCGGGACCTGATAGCGCCGCCTTCTCTATCAACGCGAACACTGGCGTCGTAAGGTTGATCGCAGACCCGGACTTCGAAGCCCAATCCAGCTTCGCATTCACCGTAATAGCCACCGACGTCGCGGGGAATAGCAGCCAGCAGGCTGTCACTCTCGACATCAACGACGTTGATGAAACACAACCCTCTATTGTCAGTGTTGTGCTCACCGACGCGCTCGGCGCCGTAAACGGTGTACTCAACGCGGGCGACACCGCGCGTGTGACCGTGACGCTAGACACACCCGTTACCGTAGATGTAACTGGCGGAACGCCGCAGATCAGTCTGGTCATAGGCAGCGCGACAGTGGTTGCAGATTTTGTCACTGGTGGCGGCCCGGACGAGCTACGGTTTGAATACGTCATCCAGGCTGGCGATAACGATGCCAATGGCATCAGCATTCCGAGTAACGCTATAAACCTGGGCGGCGGTACAATAACCGGCGCACTAAATAGCAATGCAGCAATCCTCACTCACGCGGCGGTTGCTGACAACGGCGCGTTTATCGTAGACACCAACGCGCCAACACTTGCCTCGAGCAACCCGGCAGACGATGCCGTCGGCGTGCTTATTGGCGATGATATCGTGTTAACCTTCGCCGAGAACGTGACGGCGGCCAGCGGTAACATCACCATCAGCGACGGTACCGACACACGGGTGATTGACGTTACTGATACAACGCAAGTCGCTGTGAACGGCGCCGTGGTCACCATCAACCCCGACGCCGATCTGAATCCTGACACCACATACAATGTGCTGGTCGACGCAAACGCGTTCGTTGACCCCGCAGGCAACGGCTACGCAGGCATTAGTAGCGCGACGGAGCTTAATTTCGACACCGAAACTACTGCAACCCCAACCAGCGTAGTTTTCGATCAGCTAGACGGTGATAGTGGACGCCAGTTCAATGTGGCCAACACCTCGGATATTCAGGTTCTCGCTGGCAGCGACTCGGCTACATTCGCAACCGCAAGCAGCGCGAACAACCTCGGCACTGATGACCGCATCATTCTGGTCGGCGAAGGTGCCGACGTTGAAGGTCCTGCGGGTGTGGCTAACGGCGTGGCTGCTGCCAACCAGTTTGCGGCCTTGGAGACCGCCGGCTTTTCCGCCGCGATATTCGAAGGCGGGACCTCTGACGGGACGACTGCGGGCGGCAATGACAGTGCCCAACTGCTCGCAAATTTGGCTGACTCAGAGTTTTTCAGCAATCAGAACGCAGATTTAGATACGCCCTATCTCACCGACTTGCCGGTTGGAATTCTAACCTCGCAGGGCCTGGTGTGAGTGGTACGACCCCGGCTCGGATGCAAGAGTGCGAGCTGCAGGACACGCAACTCGAGGCGTGGCTCGAAGGCGATGAATTGGCGAGGGCGGACGCGTGGCTCGAGCAACAACGTAGCAAGCTAAATCCGGAGCGTTGGTGTGCGCTATTAAGCGATTGGGCGCAGCGTTTGGCGTTCACTGATCGCCACGCGCAAGCCGAGGAATGGCTGCGCACCGGAATTCGGCAATACCCAGACAAGCCAGAGCTAATTAGCCAGCTTGCGGAACTGGTGCAGGTACAAGGTCGCGCGCGCGAAGCCATCGCGTTGCTACGTCGCGCGATCGCAGTGGTGGGAGAAGATGACGACCAGTGTTTCGCGCTGTGGCTGCGGCTTTCAGCGCTCGCTCTACCCGCAAACCCAACCCTCGCCAGAGACGCGGCGGAGCAAGCACGCGATGCGCTAACGCGCAGCACTCAAGCGCCGGGGGTGCACGAAAGTAACAGTAACGAGCAAACACTTAAGCTCGAGCTGGCGTTGGCCGACTGTGAGGCGCGCAACGATCAACTGGACGATGCAGAAGCACGCTATCAGCGAATACTTGAGCACCAACCGCAGATGCTTGAGGCCTTGCAGGGGCTCGGCCAGCTCATGTTGCAGCTCGGCCGCATAGACGAAGCCATTGCACTGTTCGAACGGCTCAAAATGGCCGATGCCGGGCGCGGCTACGGCGCACTGATGCGCGTGCGCCGATTCCCGGACGATGTGGAAACACTGCACCAGCTCGAGCGCGCGGCGCGTACGCCTGGGTTCGAGGGCTCGGTTCGCACCGGGTTGTTGTTCCAGCTTGCTGCTGCCTGGGAGAACCGTGGCGACTACGATCAGGCCTGGGCACTTGCTAACGAAGCGAACACCGCAGCGCGCCGAATGCTGAACTACGACCCCGATCAACACCGCAAGCGCTGCGCGCGCATTCGTCACGCATACCCCGAAGCGCTGTATGAAGCGCGCAGGGACAGTGGCGTCACCTCAACGCTGCCCGTGTTTGTGGTTGGCATGCCACGCTCAGGCACCACACTCGTCGAGCAGATTATTGCAGGTCACAGCGCAATACAGGGCGCCGGTGAATTAGGCACTATTCCACAGGTCATTGCGGGACTGGAGCGCTGGGAACGACGTACGGGTTCCGGACGACACTACCCCGACTGCGTAGATGATCTCGACCCGACTGTGCTGCGCGGCATCGCAGAGCGGACGTTGCAGGATCTCAAAGCGATCGCCTATGAGGCGAGTGAGGGGACTGAGGCGAGCCATGTGGTAGATAAGCTGCCACACAACTTCGAGAACATCGGACTGATTCGCCTGTTGTTTCCAAACGCAAAGATCATTTCGGTACGTCGCGATCCTCGCGACATCGCGATCTCAAATTACTTTATGGACTACGCCGGCAAGCATAGCGGCATGGGTTTCGCCTACGATTTAGACTGGATCGGAGAGCAACTCGCAGACCATAACTTGCTGATGCAGCATTGGCACAAGGTTTGCTCGGGTGAAATTCTCGAGATCAACTACGAAGACTTGATAGATGAACCGGAACTCTGCGCACGCCGGTTGCTTGCCCACATAGGCGTCGGCTGGGAACCGCAGGTGCTCGACTTTCACGACCTTCAGCGCACTGTTAAAACTGCGAGTGTATGGCAGGTGCGCCAGCCATTGTACGCGAGCTCCAAATCTCGCTGGCGACGCTACAGCAACCACCTAAAGCCACTGATTGCCGCAACCAACCGCCGCATCCGCTTTCAACCCATTGAGATGATCACGCTGCCTGAGCCGGGCTGGTTGAACGCGGGTGTCGATCGTTTCCGCCGTGGCGACCTGGATGGTGCCGAGTACCGTTTCAAGCAGTTGCTGCAACACGTGCCAGATCACGCGGCAGCTATCTATATGCTGGGCCTGGTCTATCTGCAGAAGGGTTCGTCTGCAGCAGGTGTTAAATTGCTGGAAGACGCGTTGCAGCGCTGTCCATGGAACCATCACTGGCGGGCCGATCTGGCCCGGGCTTATGAGTTAACCGGGCGACTCGACGACCTAACCGAATTGGGCCCACATGCATTAGCTCCACAAGCATTGGCCCCACAAGCATCGGCAAAAGATACCGCGGGGCAACGGGCCAATCCCGAACCAGTCGGTCTCGACTATCTGTACTTTTCGGAAGAATCAGCATGCGCAAGTTCTGGGCCCTCCCCCGCCGCCAGTTAACCCTCTGCCTGCTCGCGGGCGCATTGTTCACCGTTAGTGGGGCAAATGCACAAGCAGCCGCGCGTGCGGATGGCGTAGATGAGCTACGAGATGGGTTGATCGCAGCGCTTCAAGCCACCTCCAGCAATCACCCGGCACTCGCGAGCGAGTCGGCGAAGGTGCTCGCCGCAGATTATGCAGCCAGTGCGGAGCGTACCCAGTGGTTTCCTTCCCTCTCGGTACAAGCACAACAGTTTGCAAGCGGCGGTCGATCGTCGCTGTCGGGCGAGGATCTGACGCGCCCGGCGATTGTGCGCATTCGCCAACCGCTGTGGTCGTTTGGCCGTATCAAGAACAGCATCGCGGTAGCCAATGCTGGATTAGATACCGGCAAGGCAGACCAGTTGCGAGTTCACCGGCAGTTACTTGAAGCAACCGCTGCTGCCTATGCCGCCGTTCGCGGTAGCACTCTGCAAATGGACGTCGCCAGGGTTAATGTGGCGGAGCACGACAGGTTGCTCGAGCGGATTCGCGGTCGGGTGAAAGGGCAGCTCGCGTCCAGTGCAGACGAGCGATTGGCAACGACCCGATTGCTGCAGGCCAAGGGCGCACTAATGCTGGCAACAAGCGAGTTCGAAGGCCGTCGGGAGGAGCTGATCGGGTTAACCCAGGTGCCAGTTGGCACCAGTCAGCCGGTGCCCGGGGAACTGCTCGGGTTAGCCGAAGATAACGAACTCATAGACACCGCCATTAGTGAACACGCCGAGGTACGGTTGCGGCAACAGCAGCTTGCGGAAGCCGAGGCAGAGGTCAAGCTGGTACGCCGGTCTTCGCTGCCAACAATCTTTCTGCAGGCAGACCGGCTGAATGATCAACCGGCGCTCGTCGACGACAACCAGGTCAGCCTCGTGTTCGAAGCATCGCTTGACAGCTTTGGGTTCGGCACCCGTCGGCGCACGGGCGAAGCCCAGGCCAGACAACGGGCAGCCGAGGCAGAGGTTGCCGCCACCAGAGTGGAACTGCGTCGCGAGTTAAGCGCTTTACAGCGAAATCGGCGCCTGCAGAGCGACATGATCGAACTTCACACGCTCGCCCGTGATGACCTGCAAGCGTTGCTGGCTTCTTACCAGAGCCAGTACGAGAGCGGCACTAAAAGCTGGCTCGATCTGTTGAATATTCAGCGCGAGTTATTCGACCAAGAGCGCCAATTAGTACAGGCGCGCAACGATTGGATCGTGCAATCGTTGCAACTCACCGCACGAACGGGTGGCCTGGATGCGCTAGTCGAGGTAAGCGGGCCTTCCGATGGGTGAACAGTCGATGGGTAAGCAGCCGCTCGCAGATCAGTCAATGGGTGAGCAAGAGCAAGCTTCGCAGGCAGCGATCAAAGATAATCTAGCACGCCGGCTGGTTTGGCAGGAGCTGTTCCGCGAGCGAGGTTGGCTGTGGCAACTGGTGGTCGCCACCTGCCTGATTAACCTGTTCGCCGTATCTACCTCGCTATTTGCAATGCAGGTGTACGACCGGGTGGTGCCTACGCTTGCCTATGCGACCCTGGTCACGCTGGCGGTGGGCATGGCAATCGTTGTCGCGCTCGATTGGACACTAAAAATAGTACGCGCACGGATACTCGACAGCCTCGCGAGCGCGGTCGATGAACGTCTGTCGCAGCAGGTCTTCGAGCACCTGTTGCAGCTGCGGCTAGATGCACAACCCCGCAGTCTCGGCACTCTAGCGGCGCAGATCTCAAGCCTCGAAACCGTACGGCGATTCTTCACCGCAACGATTATATTTGCGCTAGTAGACCTGCCTTTCGCGCTAATGTTTCTGGCTTTCATTATGGTTATCGGCGGCGCAGTTGCCTGGGTCTATGTGCTGCTGCTGCCGGCCGCGATCGTTCTCGGGCTGGTAGCTCAATGGCGGTTAAAAGGGCTCGCCCGCGAACAGCAATCACGCAGCAACGAGCGGCAAGGGTTGCTTGTCGACAGTATCCGCGGCGCTGAGTCCATCCGTGCTAACAACGCGGGCACCCGGTTCGCCGGTGAATGGCGCGAATTAACGCAGAGCATCAACCGCTACGGCATTGCGCAACGCGCATTCACCAGCTTGACTTCGGTCACCACCAGCAGCCTGTCTATTACCGCCTATGTTGCCGGCGTGGTGGTTGGTGTTGCGCAGATTGAAGCAGGCCTGTTAACGATGGGTGGCTTGATCGCTTGCACCATTCTCGGCGGAAGAATCATCGCGCCAGTTGCGCAGAGCGTGCATCATCTTGTGCAATGGCAGCACGTTAAGCAGGCGCTGCTTATGGTGCACGGAGTGCTCGCTCTGGATCCCCAACGACGCCTTGACCAGCAACTGCTTGCACCAGCAACGCCGCCAGACTCGCTGGCAGTAGAGGGCGTTCGCTTCGCCTATCAGAACTCACCCGTGAACCAGCTCGACATCGACCAATTGCGTTTCAGCGCCGGTGAACGGGTTCTGCTACTAGGTCCGGTGGGCTCGGGCAAATCGACGCTGCTCAAAGTTCTCGGGGGTTTGTATCAACCTCAAGAAGGACGGGTGCGACTCGGTCTGGCGGACTTGTGGGCGGTCGATCCGGAGCTTGTAAGCTCCTGGGTTGGCTATCTGCCGCAGTCGGTGCAACTGTTTCGCGGCACGTTGCGATCAAACTTAAGCCTTACTGGCGCAGCCAGCGACGACCGCCTGCTGGAAATCAGCGCACAACTCGGCATAGACGCATTGTCTGCAGACAGCGGGTTTGGCATGGAGCTGCCCATCAGCGAGGGTGGCGAGGGCCTTTCTGGTGGGCAACGCCAACTAGTCGCGCTCGCACGCGTGTTCATCAATCAACCTCGCATCTGGCTGTTCGACGAGCCCACTGCATCAATGGACCGAGAAATGGAACAACGGGTGTGGCAGGCCCTGGAAGCGGCGGTACGACCAGACGACATCGTCATCGTCAGCACCCACCGGCCAATGCTCGCCTCGAGGTTGGTTAACCGTGTGCTGATCATGCAGCGCGGGCGTATCGTTCAGGACGGCAGCCCCGAAACATTGCTGCCGCGAATGGTCGGCCGGCCCGCTGGGTCCAATCTACCCGCTGGGCCCATCACAAAAAACGCTGACAATGAGCAAAATGATGCCCTCTGAAGGCACAATCCAGACAAACAGCGCCGTAGACCACCGATGGACTGATCGGCTGCAACAGGCACACCGTGGCCGCCACCGTCCGGTGCTCGCAGTGATCACTCTCGCAGTAGTCGCATTTTTAGCCTGGGCGGCCGTCTTTTCGATCGACGAGGTTGCACGCGCCGCTGGCGAGGTGATAACCAGCAATCGAGTACAGGTAATCCAGTCTGTAGATGGTGGTGTACTCGACGAACTGCTGGTGCGCGAAGGTGATCAGGTTCAGCCAGGGCAGGTGCTGGCGCGCCTGAAGCAAACGCGCTTCGCATCCTCGGTTGATGAAATTCAGCTCAACCTGTACGCGCTCGAGGCCAAGGTGGCGCGTCTGCGCGCGGAAGTCGTGGGCGACGAAACACTTAAGTTCGCAGACGATCTGGCGCGGCTTGCCCCAGCAACCACCCGGGTCGAACAGGCACTGTTCGCGCAGCGTCGCACTGGCCTCACTGAAGAACTCAAAACACTTCAGGTCGCCGAAGATCTCGCCCGACGCGAGCTTCGTCTGGTGCAGGCGCTAGTGAACGATGGCAACGCCAGTGGTGCAGAGCGGCTGCGCGCAGAACGTGGCGTGAACGATGCTCAGGCCAAGTTGATAAACCGGCGCAATCGTTTTCTCGAAGACGCACGGCTCGAGCTGACTGAGGCAGAAAACGAAATTGCACAGAACGAGCAACTGCTTATTCGGCGAATGGAAGAACAAGCCGATAGTGTGTTCACAGCACTTGTGCCGGGTATCGTCAAGAACATACGAATCACTACGGTCGGGGGCGTACTGGGCCGCGGCGAAGAGCTCATGCAGATCGTGCCGATTGAAGATGAGCTGCTCATCGAAGCGCGCGTCAGCCCTTCAGACATCGCTTCCGTGCAACCTGGGTTAGCGGCCAATCTGCGCTTCGATCCGTTTGACTACACCATCTACGGAGCCGCTCCGGCTGAGGTGTCTTACGTGAGCGCCGATACGCTGAAAGAACAATCCGAACAAGGCACCGCGGTGTACTACCGCGCGCACATCAAACCGGTTGGCTTCCCGGTGCGCACAACGACCGGGCAAGTGCTGAAGCTGGTTCCGGGAATGACAGTACAGGTTGATATACGCACCGGGCAGCGTTCGTTGATGCAGGTGCTGTTGAAGCCGTTGCGCAAGACATTGGACCAGTCGTTTGGTGAACGTTGAGGGCGCGCGCCAACAGACTTACTGAACCAGACAGGCAGCAGATTGAATGTTCAGAGTGTGGAAAATTTCCGTCACGCTAAGAATCTTCGAAGAGGCCGCCGGCTTTCCAGTCATAGTCTCCAGTTACTTCACGTGATTGTCCGCCCGAGACCGTTGAGCTAGTTCCACCAGCATTATTCAGATTGCCACCAGTTGTTACTGAATCTGTACCACTGGCGTTGTTGTCATTGCCACCGACGGTTACAGAATAAATTCCATCTGCATTGTTATTCTGGCCTCCCAAAATAAGGGCATTTTCACCAAATGGCGTGCTACTCCGTGATCCAACAACAACAGAGCCCCCACCGTATGAAATGTTACCACTGCCGCCCACTACGACACTGCTTGCGCCATGAGAAGTATTACCACTCCCACCAAAAACTGAGCTTAAGGTGGCATTGTTTTGATTCCTATTGCCGCGGCCACCTGCTATAAGCGTGTCACGTACTGATGTGATATTTTGCTGCCCAGCTAAAATCACTGAATTTCCACCTCTCGCTGAATTCTGACTGCCACCAACAACGGTAGTTTGAGGGTCAAGCGCAGCATTGCTACTTCCACCAACAACAACAGCACCGTCTAGCAGTGTCGTATTTTCAGTTCCCCCAACAGCAG